>DATDIL010000188.1:0-5964 GCA_036521075.1 Steroidobacteraceae bacterium
GGCACGCCAGTCGCGTCGACGCAGCATCTCGCGCTCCTCAGCCGTCAATCCAGCCTGCTCGAACATTGGCTCCGGATCCTCGAGAAAGCATCTCCGCACTTCTGGTTTGATGAGCTCGTGCAAAAACTCGTTGAGTCGAAAGGCTTTGAC
The DNA here is from genome assembly GCA_036521075.1 of Steroidobacteraceae bacterium. Lineage (GTDB taxonomy): Bacteria > Pseudomonadota > Gammaproteobacteria > Steroidobacterales > Steroidobacteraceae > DAIDKA01. The sequence goes on from DATDIL010000188.1 coordinate 151, forward strand.
GCTGCGGTCGAGCGTGAAGGGATATGTCCCTGCCAATTCGTCGATGCCGGTCCATTGCTCTTCGATGCGCAATCGATAGTCGGCGGCAGTCTCTTCGGTAGGATCGGGCGACGCATTTTCATAAATCGCCGTAGCGATGGGTGTCATCGAGGGCAAATAGTAGGTTTGATGCAGCTTATTGACCTGCCTGGAGAGTGCTCCACGCATGATGAGCCACATGATGACTTCAGAGCCTTCAAAGCCACCACGCCTGGCGTACTCGGCGATCGTGAGCCTGGTCAGGGACTCCGGGTCCTTCTCCAACCTGTCCAGAAACTCCATATCCCAGGGCGTGTTGTTGAAACCACAGCGCTCCCCATGAACCTGGTGCGACAGCCCGCCGGTGCCGACGACGACTACCTTGAGGTCCTCCGGAAAGCTTTCGATGGCTTTCTTGAGTGCTTTGCCGAGCCTGAAACAGCGCGCCGCGGAAGGTATCGGAAACTCCAATACACCGACCTGAAGTGGCACGATGACCCCGGGCCATGCCGGTTCGTGCGGCCATAACAACGACAGCGGTGAAAAGCAGCCGTGATCGAGTGGCTTGCGTTGAAAGAACGACAGATCGAATTCATCGGCAACCAACCCCTTGGCAACGTGACGCGCCAGGGCCGGATGACCTTTCACGGGCGGAAGATTGCGCGGTCCACCTCCCTCGTCGGCAACCCCGTATTCCTCCCCGACGCCGAGGGCGAAATGTGAATAGTGATCGAAGAAGAATGAGGTGACGTGGTCATTGAAGATGAAAAACAGGACGTCGGGCCGTTTCTGTGCGAGCCATGCCTGGACCGGTTTGTATCCTTCGAAGATGGGCGCCCAGACGGGGTCAGCCTGTTTCTGGGTGTCGAGCGCAAAACCGATCGTCGGCGTATGTGACGAGGCAATGCCGCCTACAATCCTGGCCATGGCGTAACTCCACCAGCATGCGATAACGCGGAGCCATCATGCCGCAGCCCGTGGTCGCCTGGCGATAGGGCGCCGTCGTCGACATCCGATTACTCGACTTTACGCGCGCTGGCCCAGTCTTCGCTGTGGGCCTGAAAAAGGCGGCAAACGAGGTTCCGTAGCCACTTATTTCGTGCATCGCGATGGTATTTGCGATGCCAGAACTGCTTCAAGGCTATGCTCGGCGGGTCAAACGGCAGTCCTACGACCCGCACATTTGCTCCCACACGCGAGAAGTACTGGGCCAGTGGCTGCGGAATGGTCACGACCAGATCCGATTGGGCCACGATCATCGGCGCACTGGCGAAATGGGGCGTCGTAAGCACGACGTTACGTCGAATGCGATTGCGCGTGAGATAGCGCTCGATTACTTCTTCCGTACGACTCTCCGCCCGTACCACCACATGTTCGAGCTGTAGATATTGTTTGATGCTGAGAGTGTCCGCCTTAATGGGATGCTGCGCACGAATCAGGCAGGCGAAAGTATCGAAATACAGCGCCTGCTGATAGAAGTTTCGTGCCTTCAAGTCCGGGAAATAGCCGATAGCGAGATCGACTCCACCACCCTCCAATTCGGTTGCAACTTGATTCGCTGGCAGGCTGAGGGAGCGAATGGGAGCCTGTGGCATTTGCCGCCGGAGTTCCTTCATGATTGCCGGCAACACCACCACCTCACCGACGTCCGACAGCGCAAATGTGACGACACTGCGGCTCGTCAGCGGATCAAAGGCGGAGGCTGCAACTATATCCAGATCAACGCGTGCCAGTACGGATTGCGACGACCTGATCAGGCTCGCCGCGCGCGGCGTGGGCTGCATGACGTTGCCGGTACGAACGAACAGCGGATCCTCGAAGTAGTCGCGCAACTTGCGCAGAGCGACGCTGACCGAGGGCTGACTGCGTCTGAGCGCCACGGCGGCGGCACTGACGCTGTGATGCTGGTCGATGGCGACAAGTACGTGCAGCAGGTTGAGATCGAGGTCGCTCATGTCGTGTATTCGATTTTCAAATAGAGTTTATATCATCAGCCGCGTTGCGGGAACGACGTCGCCGGTCGGAACATGGGCGTACGAATGGGGGGAATGCGCCCGCTATTGGGCTCCGGAATGGACCGGCAGTTAGAGGAAACCAGCACAGATGGCTACGCAAAATCTGGAACAATCATTGAGGGCCTCCAAGGACACCGTCGGCATGCTGCGCAACTCGCAGATCGGTGCCTACATCTATCCGGTGGTGCCACCGGAATTCGGCAATTGGCGCACCGAACAGGCCGCCTGGCGCGAGGCGGCGGTGCTGTTCGACCAAACGCACCATATGGCGGAAATCAGCGTCAAGGGGCCGGATGCCGTCAAATTATGCTCTTCGCTGACCATCAACACCTTCAAGGGGTTCGAGCCCGGCAAAGCCAAGCAGATGGTGCCCCTGAGCTACGACGGATATGTCATAGGTGACGGCATCCTGTTCTATCTCGACACGGACGAGCTGTCGTTCGTCGGGCGCGCGCCGACGGTGAACTGGATTCAGTTTCATGCTGAGACCAGCGGCCTGAAGGTCGAAGTGATCCGCGACGACCGCTCCCCATCACATCCCTACGGAGATGCGGTCTCGCGCCGCCACTACCGTTACCAGATTCAGGGCCCACGGGCCAACGAGGTACTCCAGGCGATCAATGGGAGACCGGTGCCGGAGGTCAAGTTCTTCAATCTCGGCTACATCAATGTCAACGGACGGAAAGTGCGTGCGCTACGGCACGGCATGGTGGGCGCGCCAGGGCTCGAGCTGTGGGGTCCGTACGCGCAACGCGACGAGATCCGCTCGGCCTTGATCGAAGCGGGCAAGGAGAAAGGTCTCGTCGTCGTGGGATCCCGCACCTATTCAAGCAACACGTTGGAGTCGGGCTGGATCCCCTCGCCGCTACCCGCGGTGTACAGCGGCGAGAAGATGAAAAAATACCGCGAGTGGTTGCCGGCGGATGGCTATGAGGGTACCGCGTCGATAGGTGGCAGCTTCGTTTCGAAAAATATCGAGGACTACTATCTCACGCCTTACGCGATGGGTTATGGCCCGTTCGTGAAGTTCGACCACGATTTCATCGGCCGCGACGCGCTCGAGAGGATGGTCGCGGAAGGGCGGCCGCAGCGCAAGAAGGTGACTTTTGAATGGAATCCCGAGGATCTCGGTTCTGTCCTTAGCTCGCTCCTGGACCGCGGCAATCAGCCCTATAAGTTCTTCGATCTGCCTAACGCGAACTATGCATCGGCGTCGTACGACAAGGTCGCGCGTGGCGGCCAGACAGTTGGGCTTTCCATGTTCACAGGTTACAGCCACAACGAGCGCTGTGGGCTGTCGCTCGGCGTCGTCGATGCCGGCGTGAATGTGGGGGACATACTGACCCTCGTCTGGGGCGAGGAAAATGGCGGCACGCGAAAACCGACCGTGGAGCCTCATCGACAGCGCGACGTACGGGTGCAAGTGGCACCAACCCCTTACTCACGTGATGCCCGTGAAAGCTACCACCAGGGCTGGCGCACCGGCACGACCTAGGGCGCGGGCCGGATTTGACGCTCAACGACAGTGGGGCAGTATTTCGCGAATGTCTGCGAGCACGCGATGGGGCCGCCGCTTGCCGGTCTCGCGCGCCCAGACGGGCTGGGTCATGAGGCCGGTAGTGACACCGAAGGCCATCGCACCGCCCCGACGCGCCATGATCGTCTCCACACCCGGATCGTCCCCCACTACGGCGATGTCGCGCGTCGCGATGCCCAATTTCTTGGCGATGAATCGAAGTGCGTGTAGCGAGGGCTTGCCGGTAAGAATCGCCGGCGCTTTCGTCATGCGGCGGATTGCACCGACGATAGCATACGAGTAGCCGATCACTCTGCCCTGCTTGGTCGCAAAAAACGGCACGTCCGAGGCGACATATAACTTCGCACCGGACCAGATCGCGCGACAGGCGGCTTCGATGTCCTTCATGCCGCAATCCGGATGCCAGCCGACATAGACTGCGTCCACATCACTCGCGCGCGGCTCGCCGGTAAGCACCGTCTCAATGCCTGCCTGCGCGAGCGCGTGGCCGACACCTGGGCTGCCCAGCACGAGTGTTCGACCGATGCCGCGGCGGGACATGAGTTGCGCTGCCACGCTGGATGGCGTGAACATCTGACCGTCGGCCACTGGCAGGCCGATTGCTCTGAGCCTGGCGGCGTGCTCGGCGGGCGGATAGGCGCTGCCATTGGTGAACACGACGAATGGAATCGCCAGCGCCTGTAGCGCCGATAGCACTTCGGCGGCGCCCGGCAGCGCTTCGTAGCCGCCCAGCAACCGGTCGCCGAGCAACAGCGTGCCATCCAGATCGAACATAACCCCCTTGATGGGCCGCAGCTCTTCCAGGGGCGGCTCGGCTGCGATCACGGCACTCATGAGCGCGACGCCAAGTCAGTGGTATGCATGTGCCGGTGCAATTCGAGTCTGAATCCCGGCTTTTCGACACAGAAGTGTGTCAGCTCCCGATGCTTCGCCAGTTGCCGCATCAGGCTCAACACCGGCGTGACTGACGGGTTGTAGTGTCGAGCGGCGGGTCCGGCAGCCAGCATGGCGTCTACCTGGCCGGCCGGCATCGTGGCGCGCAGCAGAAACTCCTCATCGGACAGGCCCTCCCCCAAGCGACGACGCAGCTCCGCAAGCGACGCCATCGGGGGCTCCGCGCGCAGCTCTTTCGTGCGCGGCAGCGATTCGATGCGAGCCATCACCTTCCCATCGATCGGCACGTTAGGCTTGCCGAAGCGACCTATGGCGTAACGAATTGCCTCGTCAGGTATCACCTTGTAGCGCTCGCCATTCGTGACATTCATAACGGCTTGCGTCAGCACGATCTGCGCAAACGGGGTCATGACGATGGGCCAGCCAAGCTCTTCACGGACTCGGCCGAGCTCTTTGATCACGGCACCTTCCAAGTGGGACAAGCGGCTCTCGGCGAGGTGCCGGCGCATGGTGCCCACCATGCCACCGGGCAATTGATGTTGCAGATAGGCCGCATCGAAGGCCTGTGGCCGGCCCATCTGCAGTCCTTCAGCCTTGGCGAGCCGCGTAAAATAACTGTCGACCGCCATCAACGCCTCATCGTCGACACTCACGCGGTGGCCGAGTGCGCGCAGATTGGCGACAACGCGCGACGCCGGCGGATTTGAAATGCCGTCAGACGCCGCGCCCGAGGCGCACTGCAGGGCGCTTACACCGTACCCCGGCGCATCCATATAAGTGTGTTCAGCCAGTCCGATGGTGCAATGAGCGTGCAGCTCCAGCGGCTTCACCCCAATGACGGCCTTTATGGCAGGAATGAGCGTCCGCGCTCGAATAGGCGAGAGCAGCCCGCCGGGGTCCTTGATGTAGAGCGCATCGATGTCCGCGCACGCCGCCAGCTTGCGCGCCGCCTGGGTGTAATGTGCATCGTCGTGAACCGGGCTCAGCGTAAAGACGAGCGCTGCGATCACATATTCGCCGCCACCCTGCTTCACCATGCGTGCGCAGGCGATGTTCGAGTCCGCGTCGTTCCTCGGGTCGGCAAGGCAGAAACGACGGATGCCGTTTCGCGCAAGGACCCGGAACGCGAGCGCCATGAATTCAGGGTGCGCCGTTTCCCACGAAATGAAGCGGAATCCGGTAGACATGAACTGTAGCGGAGTATTCGGCGTTGCCGCCGCCATGAGTCGGATTCGTTCCCATGGGTCCTCCTTCTTGTACCGAACTGCCACACCCATGTGCGTGGAGGTCGTGAAATCGATGGCCTTGAAGCCCACCCGATCCATCACCGGCGCGATCGACAGGGTTCGC
>DATDIL010000189.1:0-8084 GCA_036521075.1 Steroidobacteraceae bacterium
GAGCGTCAGACTACGTGTGGGCTACGGTCGTAGACGACCCCGAATAAACCCAAGATGATTGCAACTCGACTACTGCAGCCCCGGTGGTCAAACCGCGCCTTTCCCCGGAATCACGCGGATTTGAATCCCCATTCACATCTGGAACCGGAGGTAACTCCGGCATCGGCCGTTTCACTTTCATTGCCAATTCCGGACCGTACGCCAGCAGTCCCGACTTCGGGTCCGTTACAGGGGTACAAACAGTTGGCTATGTAAACGTTCCGTTTGGTCAAGTTGCTGGCTATTTCGATGCCTTTGCAGCGGCGACGAATGCGCAAGATGGCACGTATTTTCTGCTGGCGCAGAATAGTAACTCATACTCCGCGGCTCTATTATCTGGACTGGGATTTAAGCCCCCCGCGCCCGCCATGACTGCCCCCGGATACAATACCAATTCCGTACTCCCGGCATTGCAGTGCACGAAACAGTGATGCGAATGCGCAAGGTGATTCTCATACTAATTATCGCCGTATTTGCGCTTGCCATCGCGGTGACAAGTAGTTTGTCGTACTACGATTCTCGATCACGAGAAGCCTTAGTCGGCACTGCCATGCGAGAATTGCGACCCCACGCGACCGTCAAAGAAATGGCAGCATTCATGGAAAAATATACGGTGCGTTCTTACTTGGATAGGAAGTACCACCATGAATACGGTGGCTTCATCCCCCAGACGCGGCTAGATCGACTCCTGTTAAACCGAAAGCTGCAAATTGTGCTGCGGGTTGACGACCATGACACTTTCATTGGCGCCGACGCTCGCGTCTTCTACACGGGACTATAGTTTCATCGCGGCGCATGACCAAGATTGTTGCCGCAAACAAAGCCCAATGACCCATGGTGTCATGCCGGTAATTTGCTACAAACGGCTGCGACCTATGGAGCACAGGCGGGTCTGACAATGGAGGTTGGAGGCGCGGGGGCTGCGGTCGTGGGCGCGCTTGCAACTGCTGACCCGGCGGGCGCGGCGCCGGGGGCCATGGCTATGGCAATGGGCGGTTTTACGACATGGGCAGCGGCTGGGGCACAGATGATCGGCGGCTTTATGCAAATGGGAAGCGATCCAACCACAGGGGGTCAGAACGCCGGGGCTGGTGCTGTCTCTGTTCTTACGGGAGCAATCTCGTTCTTTTTGCCTGGAATATTTCAATCTGCGAGTAGCAATTATGTGGCCAGAGCCTTTAACTCAAGGGTAGCGCTCGCTGGAGCCTTCACAGGTTTGGGAATCGATGCAGGGTCTCAGGCGCTACCAGCCATGGATCCCCAACAAGCGTCATGCTACTAACATCGTTTTATTGGGTTCGGGAGGGCATGTAGATGTCCGTTGACAAACTGGTCAGGCCTGTGGCGAGCGTGGTCGCCGTCTTCCTGGTGGTTGCCGCTGCCAATTACTACATGGATCTTGGATGGTTCGGGAGCCGTGGAAAGTTGGTTCTTATCTTAGCGGTACTCCTCATTTGCATCCTTCTCGCGCTTTGGCAGAAACCGTCGCGAAAGGATCGGTAAGGCGACGGTGCAACGGCAATGGCCATCGTGTCCAAGCCTAATGCTCGGCTACTGTCGCTAATGTGTTCATCGGGCGAACAAAGCGAGCAGTAGGATGCAAAAACCTCAGTCCGCAACAGAGGAAAGGATGACTCATTCAGAAGGATGCAGCGGGTACCGAATTGGAAGCGAACGCTGGACTATATTGAAGGGCAAACGGTTCCTATGGGGCGTGCTTGTCGTGATTTCGGGGCTGGCTTCAGCACCAACCCATGCTCAGGATGCTCTGACAATCGCTGACGTACACTGCGTTATTGTTGGGATGGAGCTTTCCGCTACGGCCGACTCGGCATCTCGGTCTCGGGGCGTTTTCCTGGCGTTGTATTACACCGGCCGGCTTGATGGGCGCACGCCTAAGTTCGATTTTGAAAATCTCTTGATAGAAGAAACGAACAAGATGAGCGGTACCGAGTATGCGTCCGAAATGAAGCGCTGCGGAGCCGAACTTGCGGCGAAGGGTCTGAAAATGACTCAAATCGGCAAGGACATGACCCAGCGGAAAGCGAAGATGCCGACTCTGCCAACTGGACCTGCAAAGTGAACGCGAGTCAGATGTATGGGCGCGTTCCAGCCATCTGTCCTGCGGCGTGTGATAGGCAGCTTGGTGACGCACTTCGTGCGTCAATCAGGCGACCAAGTGGTCCGATCGATCCGATCTGACTCAGGATGTTGGATGCTATTTGGTTCTGCGTCGAAATGAGAGTGAGGCAGGATAGCCGCGGAGCGGCTGTTTGCATCAAAGTCAGTCCGCTTGTGGCGCCGATAGCGGCTGGTGTGGCTTGTAAAATGGACCCTCAGCGGCGCAGTTGATCGGGGCTTGGGGCGCGTCTGCGGTGCACGAGGGTGACGATGAAGATATCCTCGCCCCGCAGCTGGTAGATCACGCGCCAACTGTGTACGGACACCTCGCGCACGTTGGGGTCGTTCAGTTCCGGGACGGCGCGGCCGATGCGGGGTGTGGCGGTCAGGGTTGAGGCGCGCTGCAACAGCTCGCGGGCGACGGCCTTGGCGTTGAGCGGGGAGTCCTTGGCGATGTAGTCGTGGATCGCCTTCAGATCCGCGCGGGCACGCTGCGACCAGCGGAGCACCTTCGGTTACCAGGCCTCGATCTCGCGGGCGAGTTCCTCGCTCAACACCGTGCGGCCGGCATCAATGTCCTTGAGGCCCTGCTGAACCTTATTGAGCACGTAGAGGCGATAAACGATCTCATCGAAGGGGACGTCATCGGGCAGGCGTTCGATGGCGTGGAGGGCTTCCTGCTTGGCGGAGTGGGCATGCATGGCGCGAGCTCCTTATCGGGCAGCCTGGGCGATGACGCCATCGAGCATCTGCATGACGAGGCGTTGTTGGGCCTGGGGGAGCATGCTCAGGCGCTCGATCTGCTGCTGCAGCCGTGGCGCCGGCCCCCGTTTACCGCCGCGCTTGGCGGGCGTGCCGATCAACTCATCAACGCTCAGGCCGAGCAGTTGAGCGAGGGGTGGCAGGAGGGCGACGGCGACGCGCAGCTTCCCGCCCTCGTAATGGGCGAGGGTCTGCTGGGCGATGCCGAGTGCTTCGGCGAGCTGCACCTGGGTCAAGCCCTGGGCCTTGCGGGCGGTGGCGATGCGGGCGCCGAGCTCCCGGTAGAAGGCTTTGTCGGTGACAGCCATGGTGTTGAAATCGGTAACCGGTGGAGTGTCGAGCATAGGGGTCTCCAGAGACGGGATGAGTTGACAGTACTCTAAAATAGGGTACTCTCAAAGCCAGTTATTTTTACTCTAACCCCCTTGACAGGTTTTGCAGGAGGCCTTGATGGCGCGTATCCCGGATGGGGAGCTGGAGCGGGTGAAGCGGGAGGTGTCGCTGGTGCGCCTCATCGAAGGCCAGGGGATCGCACTCATCTCCCAGGGGAAGGATCTGGCCTGCCGTTGTCCGTGGCACAAAGGGGATGACACGCCCAGCTGTGTGGTGACGCCCTCGACAAACCTGTGGCACTGCTTCGGCTGCAACGCCGGTGGTACGGTCATCGACTGGGTGATGCGCTCGCAGCGGGTGTCGTTCCGGCATGCCTGCGAGCTGCTGATGAAGGAACATCCGGCCTTAGCCGCAGGATCTACCGCTACTCCGGCGCCGAAGCTGTCCCCTGGGAAGCTGCGCTCTGCGCAGTCGTTCACGCTGCCTGAGGGCGAGGCGGATGCCGATGCGGCGCTGCTCAACCAGGTGATCGACTTCTATCATGAGACGTTGAAGGGAAGTCCTGAGGCCTTGGCGTACCTGGAGAAACGCGGCTTAGGATCGATGGAGTTGATCGAGCGCTTTAGGCTGGGGTATGCGAATCGGACGCTGGCCTACAGGCTCGCGCCCAAGCAATACAAAGCCGGTGCGCTGCTGCGCAGCGCCCTGCAACGCATCGGCATCCTGCGCGAGTCCGGCCACGAGCACCTGAACGGCTCGATCGTCGTGCCCCTGTTCAATGCCGATACTGCTACGGACGGCACGCCGCGTCACGTGGTCGGTGCCTACGGGCGCAAGCTGCTGGACAATCTGCGCCCCGGCACCCCGAAACACCTCTACCTGCCGGGGCCGCACCGTGGAGTGCTCAATGGTGACGGGCTTGCAGGTCAGGCTGAGGTGATCGTGTGCGAGGCGCTGATCGATGCGCTGACGTTCTGGAATGCCGGCTACCGCAACGTCACCAGCTGCTATGGCGTCAATGGCCTCACCGAGGAACTGCTCGCGGCGCTCAAGGGCAGCGGCACCCAGCGCGTGCTGATCGCCTTCGATCGGGATGAGGCCGGGGAGCGTGGCGCGGAGGCGCTGGCGCAGCGGCTGATCGCTGAGGGCCTGGAGTGCTTCCGGCTGCTGTTCCCGAAGGGGATGGACGCCAATGAGTACGCCTGCACGGTGAAACCGGCCGAGAAGTCACTCGGGGTGGTGATCCGCGCGGCGCAGTGGCTGGGGTGCGGGGTAAAACCCGTGCTGACCACGCGCTGCGTGGTCAGCGTTGCAGCCGAATCCTTGCTGGCAGCGAGTACCCCTGTGACATCGGAACCGGATCTGCCGCCCCTCGCCACGGTGCCTGTAGAGATAGCCCCCGCCCCTTTAGCCGCCGAGGGGAACGCGGCTAAAGAAGAAATCTTGCCGCAGCCTGAGGCGGCGGCGATGCCGCCGCTGCCGCCACCAGAACCCCAGGCGCAGGCCGATGAGCAGCAGCTGCTGATCACCTATGGTGAGCGCTGCTACCGGGTGCGCGGATGGCCGAAGCAGTTGACCGAGGCACTGAAGGTGAATGTGCTGGTCAGGTGTGGGGATGATGCGGCTGACGCTGGCCTGCACGTGGATACCCTCGACCTGTATCAAGCGAAGGCGCGTGCGGCGTTCGCCCGGTGCGCGGCCTCGGAGCTGCGCGTGGATGAAGGGGTGATCCAGCATGACCTGGGTCGCCTGCTGCTGAAACTCGAACAGCTGATCGAGGAACGCGCGAAGGCGGCCGAGGCGCCGGCTGTGACGGCGCCGGCGAAGATGAGCCCGGAGGACACCGCCGCAGCGCTGACGTTCCTGCGTGATCCGCAGCTGCTCACGCGCATCGTCGCGGACATCGAGCGTGTGGGGCTGGTGGGAGAACCGAGCAATGCGCTGGTCGCGTATCTCGCCTGCATCAGTCGCAAGCTGGCCTCGCCCTTGGCGGTGCTGATCCAGTCCACCAGTGCGGCGGGCAAGTCCACGCTCATGGACACGATCCTGTCGCTGATCCCGGAGGAGGACCGCGTGCACTACTCGGCGATGACCGGGCAGAGTTTATTTTACTTAGGCGAACAAGAGATCAAGCATCGCATCCTGGCCATCGCCGAGGAAGAAGGCGTGCGCCAGGCGGCCTATGCGCTCAAAGTCCTGCAATCCCAGGGGGAGCTCACCATCGCCTCCACGGGCAAGGATCCCGCAACAGGGATGTTGGTGACCCAACAGTACCGGGTCGAAGGACCCGTGATGCTGTTCCTGACCACGACCGCGATCGATGTGGATGAGGAGCTGGTGAACCGGTGTCTGGTGCTCACGATCAACGAGAGCCGAGAGCAGACCCGGGCGATCCAGGTGCGGCAGCGCTCCCGGCGCACGCTCGAGGGGCTGCTTGCGCAGCATCACTGTGAGGCCATCCGGGCTGTGCACCACAACGCCCAGCGGCTGCTGCGCCCGCTGGCGGTGGTGAACCCTTATGCCGAATCCCTCACCTTCCTGGATGACCGCACGCGCATGCGGCGCGATCATGCCAAGTACCTCACGCTGATCGATGTGATCGCGCTGCTGCGCCAACACCAGCGCGAGATCAAAACCCTCAAGCGTGGCGAGCTGGTGATCGAGTACATCGAGGTGAATCCCGCCGACATCGCCCTCGCCAACGAGCTGGCGCATGAGGTGCTGGGCCGGTCGCTGGATGAGCTGCCGCCGCAGACGAGGCGGGTGCTGGGGATGATCGAGGCATGGGTGGACGCCCAAGTGCAGCAGCATGCGCTGGCTCGCAGTGCCGTGCGCTTGACCCGCCGGCAGCTGCGCAGCGTGTGCGGGATGAGCGATGCGGCGATCCGCGTGCATCTGGAGCGCCTCATCACGATGGAGTACGTGCGCACTGTGGCGGGCCGCAACGGGCAGCGCTACGAATATGAGCTGCTGTTCGACGGGGATCTTGAGCGCTCGGCGCCGCAGATGATCGGGCTGATCGATGCGGCAGCATTGCGCACGGCATCTGTTGATACGGCTGTCACCTTGCAGGGTAAAACGCTTGTCCTCGCACCCACCTCGCAGGCCGCATGCACCGACCCCGCACCCACCCTGCAGGGTGTGGATCCGGCGGAAAATGGCTCTGCGGCCAGCACTTTGCCCGCTTCCGGTGCCGAAGTCCCCACCGATGGACGTCTGCGGGATGCTGCGACCGTCGGTCGTAGTCCAAGCCGTAGGTCTCGTGCGGGCGCACCCGCGCCCAGCTCTTCCTCCTTAGCAGCTTCTTACGCTGCCTCCGGAGGGTGAGCCATGCCGGTGCCGCGCTCGCGTGCGAAGGTGGCGCTGGCCGACCGACACGACCCGCAGGGGCTGGCGGCGTTCGTGATGCGGTACCTTGAGTGGCTGCGGGTGCATAACTACGCAGGTCCGACGGTGGAGAGCCGGGAGGTGTACCTGGGGTACTTCGTGGCCTGGTGCACCGAGCGGGGCATCGCAACGCCCCGGGAGGTCACGAAGCCCATCCTGGAGCGCTACCAGCGCTCGCTGTACCAGTGGCGCAAGAAGGATGGCTCACCGCTCTCGTTCCGCGGCCAGCATGCGCGCCTGGTGCCGGTCAGAGCGCTGTTCAAGTGGCTGACCCGGCAGAACCACCTGCTGTACAACCCGGCCTCGGAGCTGGAACTGCCGCGCCTGGAGCACCGGTTACCGAAGCACGTGCTGACGATCTCGGAGGTCGAGCAGGTGATGCGCACCGTGGACCTTACCGAGCCGACGGGCATCCGGGATCGTGCGATCCTGGAGGTGCTGTACTCCACGGGCATCCGGCGGCGGGAACTCATCGGGCTTGCGCTGTTCGACTTCGACCGCGAGCGCGGCACGGTCATGATCCGCTTGGGGAAAGGCAAGAAGGACCGGATGATCCCGGTCGGAGATCGGGCGATGGAGTGGGTGGATCGCTACCAGCACCAGGTGCGTCCGGACCTAGTGGTCGGCCGGGAGATCGCGCACCTGGCGACGCTGTTCCTCACCCACACCGGTGAGCCGTTCACGCCGAACCGGTTGACGCAGCTGGTGCGCCGCTACGTGCAGGCGGCAGAGCTGGGCAAGAGCGGTTCGTGTCACCTGTTCCGGCACACGATGGCGACCCTCATGCTGGAGAACGGCGCTGACATCCGCTACATCCAGGCGATGCTCGGGCACGCGGAGCTGTCCACCACGCAGATCTACACCCAAGTCTCCATCCGCAAGCTCAAACAGATCCACACCGCCACGCACCCCGCAAAACTGCGCACGGCGGCCGTGAGTGCCCCCGGGACCAATACGGCGCAGAGCCTGGCCGCACCCACTGCCGAGGACGTGCTCACCGCCTTAGCCGCCGAGGCGTTCGAGGACGACGAAGACCACGACGCTGATGCGGTCGAGCGCCCGGAGTAAGCCCCCCATCCCCCGCCGAGCGGGGGCTATCGGCAGGCACCCGAACATAACGCTGAAGATATTATGCGCACTCGCACCGGAGGGTGCGAGTGTCCGCCGCCTGCGGCGGCCGCATAATCAGCGCTATGTTCAAGTGCCCGCCGCAGCGGGCGCCCTCCCTCAACGCTCACCGCGGGCGTACCCGCTGAAAGGTGCGGCTGCGCCGCGATCATCCGATGAGCGGCTAATGGTGAAACCCTTGATGATGCACTGCCGCGCATCGCACACTGTGGACATGGCCTGCATCGTTCAAAACCTGCCTCGGGTGTTGTACCCGTCCGGGCGCAAAACCGCGCATCGGGGTGCTCCGGCCCGGTGCCGCATCGCGTCGGGGA
>DATDIL010000190.1:0-20304 GCA_036521075.1 Steroidobacteraceae bacterium
TCGCGGGCCGGCGACCGCATGCTGGCGGTGACCCGTGCGAATCTCGGTCATCCCATGGCGGTCGTGTATATCGAAAAGCGCAGCGAGGTCAGCGAAGTCAACGGCAAGAAGGTGACCCGCTACATCACCGATGAGAAGGTCATCAACGATGCCACCATCCAGGGTGTTTTCGGCAATGCCTTCCGCATCTCCGGCATGACGGCTGGAGAGTCACGCGAGCTGTCATTGCTGCTGCGCGCCGGCTCACTGTCGGTGCCGATCTACCCGGTCGATGAACGCACGATCGGACCGAGCCTCGGCAAGGAGAACATTCAGCGCGGTCGGGATGCCCTGTTGATCGGGATGGGCGCGGTATTCGCGTTCATGGTCATCTATTACCACGTGTTTGGCCTGGTGGCCGATGTCGTGCTGCTGGCGAACGTCGTGCTGCTGACGGCGTTGTACTCGCTGTTCGGCGGCGTGCTGACCTTGCCCGGCATAGCCGGCATCATTCTGACCGTGGGCGTCGCGGTGGACGCGAACGTGCTGATCTACGAACGTATCCGTGAGGAGCTGCGCAATGGCGTATCGCCCCAGGCGGCGATCCGTGCCGGCTTCGACAAGGCGTTTTCGGCCATTGCGGACTCCAACGTGACAACCATTATCGCCGGCCTCGTTCTATGGGTGTTCGGCACCGGGCCGGTGCGCGGCTTTGCGGTGGTGCTGGTGCTGGGTATTGCCACCTCGATGTTCACATCGCTGATGGGCAGTCGCGCCATGATCACCCTCATGTACGGCGGTCGGCGCAAACTCGCCCGCCTGCCCATCTGAGCGCGGTTCGCTTCGAGGATTCAACGTGGAATTTTTTCACAAACCGACCAATTTCCCGTTCATGGCCACCCGCAAGGTGTGGTACGGACTGTCCGTCTTCATGGTCATTGCTTCCATCGGGCTGTTTGTCACCCGGGGACTGAATCTCGCCATTGATTTCACCGGTGGGGTGAACATTCCGGCGACCTTCCCGATGGCCGCCAACGTGGATGCGGTGCGCGCGGCCATGGCCAAGGCGGGGTATCCGGACCCGCAGGTCCAAAGCTTCGGCACCTCCCGTGACGTCGCCATCCGCCTGCCACCCCTGGGCGTGAAGCAGGACGCGCAGAGCATCCGCACCCGGGTGACGAAAGTCCTGCAGGGCGTGGATCCGGGCGTGCAGGTCCAGGCGCCGGATGTCGTGGGACCGCAGGTGGGCGGGGAGCTGCGCCGCAGCGCGGCGTGGGCCCTGGTCTTCACCCTCGTCGGCATCGCGATCTACATCGCCTTCCGCTTTCACACCTGGCGCTTATCCCTGGGCGCCATCCTCGCCGTGATTCATGATCCGATCCTGGTGCTGGGTGTCTTCGCCCTGTTTCAGACACCTTTCGACCTGCCGGCCGTCGCGGCCATCCTGGCAGTCATCGGCTATTCATTGAACGACACCGTCGTGGTGTTCGATCGAATCCGCGAACGCTTTGGCGCCAACCGGCGGCTGCCCTCGGCACTGGTACTGGATCAGTCGATCAACCAGACGTTGTCGCGAACCATCATGACCAAGGTGGTGACCGCCATCGTGGTGCTGGCGCTGCTGTTCATTGGCGGGCCGGCGCTGCGCGGGTTCTCCGAGGCGCTGATGATCGGAATCCTCGCCGGCACCTATTCATCGATCTACATTTCAAGTGCCATTGCCCTGGATTTCGGACTCACGTCGGAACATATCTTCCCGACAGCGAAGAAGACTGCCATAGACGCCATGCCGTGAATCTGCTGGTCGATCCGCAAGCCTGGCTGGCGTTCGCAACGCTGGCGGTGCTCGAGATCGTCCTGGGTGTCGACAACATCATCTTCCTCACCATTCTGGTGGCGAAGCTGCCGCACGCGCAGCAGCGCTCGGCGCGCATCACGGGGTTGGCGCTGGCGATGTGCACAAGGATCGGGCTGCTGTATGCCATCGTGTGGCTGACGCGCCTGACGCAACCCCTGATCGAGGTGGGCTCCTGGCAGCTGTCCGGCCGCGACCTGATCTTGCTGGGCGGCGGTCTGTTCCTGCTCGCCAAGGGCGTCATTGAAATTCATCATGCCCTGGAGCGCGCGGCCCGCAGCAACCCGCCGCGTCTGCTGGCCGGTTTCGTGCTGACCGTCATCCAGATTGCGCTCATCGACATCGTGTTTTCGCTGGATTCGGTATTTGTGGCGGTGGGTCTGGCCAAGGATCTGGCCATCATGGTGGCGGCGATCATCGCCGCGATATTCGTGATGATGGGGGTGGCGGGGACCATCGGGGAGTTCGTCGACCGTCACCCCACGATCAAGATGCTGGCGCTGGCCTTCCTGATACTCATCGGCGCCACCCTGGTCGCCGAGGCCCTGCACTATGAGATGCCCAAGCAGTACCTGTACTTCGCCATGGCATTCGCGGCCGGCGTGGAACTGATCAACCTGCGGGTGCGCGCGCTGCAGAGGAATCAGCAGCACAAGCCTAAGTAGCTCGGTTGCGCAGGCGGCTGTGCTTGGCGCTGTAGGTGAAGTAGATCACGACGCCGATTGCGGTCCACAGCACCAGACGCAGCCAGGTACTGACGGGCAGGAAGCCGATCATCAGCGCGCACATCGCGACGCCGGCCGGGGCCACGAACCACACGCCCTTGACCCGGAACGGGCGCGGCAGATCGGGGCGGGTCCGGCGCAGCACCAACACCCCGATGCACACCACGATGAAGGCGAACAAGGTACCGATCGAGACCAGCTCTCCCAGCAGATCCACCGGCAACAGACCGCCGACGATGGCAGCGCAAATGCCGGTGATCAGTGTCGCGACGTGCGGGGTGCGGAATTTGGGATGGACCTTGCCGATCACTGGCGGGAGCAGGCCATGCCGGGCCATGGCCAGGAAGATGCGCGCCTGCGCGAGCATCATCACCAGGATGACGGATGTGAGTCCCGCCAGCGCCCCAATGGTGACCCAGGGAACGAGCCAAGCCAGTTGCGTATGTGCGGCCAGGGCCACCGCAACCGGCGCTGCGTCATTGAGCAGCGGGTAAGGCAGCAGACCGGTCAGCACGGCCGACATCAGGATGTACAGCACCGTGCAGATCAGCAAACTGCCGAGAATGCCGATGGGCATGTTGCGGGCCGGATTCTTGGCTTCCTGCGCGGCGGTGGAAACGGCATCAAACCCGATGTAGGAGAAGAATACGACCCCCGCGGCGCGCAGCACCCCCGACCAGCCATAGACCCCGAAGGTGCCGGTATTGCGCGGGATAAAGGGGTGCCAGTTGGACGGGTTCACATAGAAGGCGCCGAAGCCGATGACAACCAGCACGATGGCCACCTTGATGATCACCACCAGAGTGTTCACGAATGCGGACTGGCGGATGCCGATGTAGCAGACCCAGGTGACCACCAGGGCGACGAATATGGCCGGCAGGTTCAGCAGTCCGCCGCTTGAGGCGACGGTCACCCCATCGGCGGCCACTTTCAATGGGGATGCCGACAGCACCGCGGGCACAAAATTGATATGAAAGTAATTGAGCAAGGTCATGCAGTAACGCGACCACCCCACCGCGACCGTGGCCGCGGCGAACAGGTATTCCAGCACCAGGTTCCAGCCGACGAACCAGGCGGTGAACTCGCCAAGGGTCGCGTAGCTGTACGCATAGGCACTGCCCGCGACCGGCACCATGGAGGCGAACTCCGCGTAGCACAGGCCGGCAAATATGCAGCCTAAGCCGGCAATGACGAAGGAGAGGACCACCGCGGGTCCGGCATGCTCGGCGGCAGCGATACCGGTCAAAACAAAGATGCCGGTACCAATGATGCCGCCGATGCCCAGCGCAGTGAGGGCGACGGGGCCCAGGGAACGGTTGAGCGAGGCATGCGCGGCATCTGCCTCGAGATCGGCCACTGGAATGGTGGCGAATATCCCCGGTTTGCTCATCAAGGACCCCCTGGATTGTTTGCGCGACTGTACTACAGCCGGCGGCAGGGCAGCGGGCGATCAGCCTTCGCGCAACCCTTCGGGCAGATGCGGGGCCAGCAGTTCGATCATCGCCTCGTAGACCTTCGGCGTGCCGCACAGCACATTGCCGCCCTGGGTGTACTCCCCGCCGCTTAGGGTGCCGATCCGGCCGCCGGCCTCCTGGATCAGCAAGGTGCCCGCGGCGGTATCCCAGGCCTTGAGGCCGATTTCCCAGAACGCGTCCAGGCGGCCCGCCGCCACATAGGCCAGGTCGAGCGAGGCGGCGCCGGGACGACGCACGCCGGCGGTATTCTGGATCACCGCCTTCATCATGTTCAGGTATTCGTCGAGGTAGTGGATGTTTTCCCGATAGGGAAATCCGGTGCCGATCAGCGCGCCCTCCAGCGTCTTGTGTGGACTCACATGCAGACGGCGGTTGTCCACATGCGCCCCACCGCCGCGCGAGGCGGAGAAGATCTCCTGGCGCATGGGGTCATACACCACGGCGTGTTCCAGGCGCCCGCGGATCTGGCAGGCGATCGAGACGGCGAAGATCGGCATGGCGTGGATGAAATTCGTGGTGCCATCCAGCGGATCGATGATCCACACCGTGTCGCTGTTACCGCTGACACCGCTTTCCTCCGCCAAAAAAGCATGATCAGGGTAGAACTTGCGGATGCTGGCGATGATTTCCCGCTCGGCGGCCTGATCCACCTCGGTCACGAAGTCATTGCGCCCTTTGGCCGTGATCGTCAGCGTGTCGACCCGCTCCAGACTGCGCACGATGATCTCGCCGGCACGGCGGGCGGCGCGAACGGCGATATTGAGAAGTGGCTGCACGGCAAATAAGCTGGCGCGGAATCCTGCGCAAGAGAGGGGAAGGGGTGCAAGATTAGCAGACCACATGGGAATCGATTCAATATCCGACATTCGTATCGTCCTGGTCGAGCCGTCCCACCCGGGCAATATCGGCGCTGCGGCGCGCGCCATGATGAATATGGACCTGCGGCAGCTGGTGCTGGTGCGGCCGCGCGAATTCCCGCATCCTGAAGCGACCGCCCGGGCTGCAGGCGCGGAAGCGGTACTGGCAAGTGCCCGGGTGGTCGCAACGCTCGAGGCGGCGATCGCCGACTGCGGGTTCGTGGCCGCCACCACCTGCCGCAACCGCGACCAGAATTATCGCGTGCTGGATGTGCAGGAGGCGGCCATGCGCGCGGTTGCTGAAAGCCGGCGCGCGCCCGTGGCGCTGCTGTTCGGCGCCGAGCGCACCGGACTGATGAACGAGCACCTGGAAGCCAGCCATGTGCTGCTGCGGATTCCGGCCAGCCGCGCGTATGCATCGCTGAACCTCGCCATGGCGGTACAACTGGTGAGCTATGAGATTTTCCGGGCCCGCGGCGCCCACGGCACTGCCGGAGTAATCCGAGAGATTGCCGAGGCACCGCTGGCGAGCCCGCCGCAGATGCAGGCGCTGTATTCGCACCTCGAGCAGGTGCTGCAGGAGATCAACTTCAAGGACCGCACCAAGGCCGGAACGCATCTGATGAGCCGTGTCCGCCGCTTCCTGCAGCGCGCGGAGCTGGATCTGAACGAGGTGAACATTCTGCGCGGCATCCTCACCGCCATACAGAATCGGCGGCGCACGGCAGGCGCAGCCCAGGCACCCAAGGCCGAGCCGTGACGAGCGTGGCCGGGCACTATCTGGACAACGCCGCCACCACGCCGGTGGATCCGCGGGTCAGCGCGCACATGCGCGCCTGTCTCGGGGAGGATGGCTGGTTTGCGAATCCCTCATCCACTGCGCACGAGGCGGGGCGCGCCGCGGCGCAGCGCGTCGAGCTGGCGCGGGCCCAGGTCGGCCAACTCATTGGTGCACGCGCCGAGCAGATCGTGTTCACCTCCGGAGCCACCGAAGCCGACAATCTGGCGGTGCTGGGCACGGCGCGGGCGCTGGCAGCACAGCGCCGGCACCTGATCAGCGCACGCACCGAGCACAAGGCCGTGCTCGATGCCGTACGGCAACTGACCCGCGAGGGGTTCAGCGTCACCTGGCTGCCGCCGGACGCGCACGGTCGAGTGACTGCCCAGGCGGTGGCCGCGGCCCTGCGCCCCGATACGGCGCTCGTGTCGCTGATGCACGTCAACAATGAGACCGGTGTCATCCAGGACATCGAGGCCATCGGTGCGGTGTGTCGGGAGCGCGCGGTGGTGTTCCATGTGGATGCCGCACAGAGCCTCGGGCGCGAACCGCTGGATGTGTCGCGCCTGCCGGTGGACTTGCTGTCTGTGTCGGCCCACAAAATCTATGGTCCGAAGGGCATCGGCGCCCTGTTCGTGCGGGCGGGCAGCAAGGCACCCCTGACACCGCTGATGTTTGGCGGTGGTCAGCAGTCGGGCCTGCGCCCCGGGACGCTCCCCACCCATCAGATCGCAGGTTTCGGCCTGGCCTGCGAACTCGCAGGCGCAGCGCGGGCGGCCGATCGTGCGCGGATTGCGCAGTGGCGCGATCGACTGTGGTCCCGCCTTGAAACCTTGGGCGGCGTGACCATCAATGGGGAGGGGGCGGAGCGGGTGCCCCATATCCTGAACGTCAGCTTCGATGGAGTGGACGGTGAGAGTCTGGTGAGCGCCTTGCCCGGGCTGGCGGTCTCCACCGGCGCGGCGTGCAACTCCGCCTCGGCAGAGCCCTCGTATGTGCTGCGGGCACTGGGCCGTACGGTGCGCCAAGCCGAAAGCGCGCTGCGCTTCAGCTTTGGTCGTTTCAACACCGCGCAGGATATCGAGGCGGCCGCCGAGCTGGTGCGCGCGGCCGTGCGAGGGCTGCGGGCGGTATCCCCCGCCGCCACTTCGGCGGTGATGCCGGCCGCTTTGGCCGTGCAGGCCGACCTGCTCAATCCCGCAGTACGGGAGCTGTTCTCCCGCCTGGAGGGGGCCGGCTCGCTGCAGGGGGAACCGGGCGTGGTGCTGCGCGGCGAGGCGGGCCAAGAGAGCGGGGAGGTATGGGTGCGGCTGCATTTGCGGGTGCACGCCGACACTGTGATCGAGGCACGTTTCCAGGCGTTGGGCTGCCCGCATACTCTGGCAACGGCCAGCTGGCTTGCGATGCAGCTGGCAGGGCGCAGGCGTTTCGAGGCGCAGCCCGGCTCCCCGCACACCTGGGCGCAAACGCTGCAGGTGCCGGTGGAGAAGCTGGGTCGACTGCTCACCATCGAGGACGCGTTGCATGCTGCACTTGCGCAATGGCCTTGAATTGGCCTTAAGATGGGACACGCGATGGCTATCTCACTGACTGAATCGGCCGCCGAGCGGGTACGCACCTTCCTTGCCTCCCGGGGCCGTGGCTTGGGTCTGCGTCTCGGCGTCCGCAAGACCGGCTGCTCAGGCTTCGCTTATGTCGTTAATTACGCTGATGATTCCAGCCCGGACGATGTGGTGTTCGAGGATCAGGGCGTGAAGGTTTTCGTCGACCGCGAGAGCCTCACGCTGGTCAACGGGACGATAGTGGATTTCGTGAAACAGGGTCTCAACGAGGCCTTCAAGTTCAGCAATCCCAACGTGAAGGGCGAATGCGGCTGCGGTGAAAGCTTCAGCGTCTGAAAAGCCTTAAGTTCCCGCGACTTCCGCGCCTGTCGCGGGTGGCCAAGCGCGGCGGTCCGATGTAGACTGCGCGCCCCGGAAGACGGGCCGCCATCACTGGCGACCTTGAATCCTTGGCATTCAATTCCAAATATTTCAATGACTTGGCCAGGCGGCCGGGAGATCTTCTCGAATGGCGCTCGAACGCACCCTGTCCATCGTCAAGCCCGACGGCGTGTCCCGCAACCTGATCGGCGAGGTCTATCGCCGCTTCGAAACGGCCGGACTGCGCATCATCGCAGCGCGCATGATGCATCTGTCCCTGCTCGAGGCCGAGGGCTTCTATGCGGTGCATCGCGCACGTCCCTTCTTCAAAGACCTGGTCGGCTACATGACCTCAGGCCCCGTCATCGTGCAGGTTCTCGAGGGTGACAACGCCATCGCGAAGAACCGCGAGCTCATGGGTGCCACCGACCCGAAGAAGGCGGCCCCCGGCACGATCCGCGCGGACCTGGCGCTGAGCATCGAACAGAACGTGGTACACGGCTCGGACGGCGTGGAAACCGCCACGCAGGAGATCGGGTATTTCTTCGCCGGCACCCAGGTGTTTCCGCGCGCCTGATTATGTCAGTCCCGACCGCAACTGGACGCACGAATCTGCTGGGACTGACGCGTCCACAGCTCGAGGAGTACATCGCCAGTTTGGGCAGCAAGCCGTTCCGCGCCCGCCAGCTGATGAACTGGATCTACAAGCGCGGGGAGGGGCGGATCGGGGCAATGACGGACCTTGCCAAGGATTTCCGTGCGCAGCTGGCGCAGTGCGCGCAAGTGGCGGTTCCCCACATCACCGACCTGCAGGTGTCGGCGGATGGGACGCGCAAGTGGCAGCTGGAAGCGGACGCCTCCCAGGCCTTCGAGATGGTCTACATCCCCGAACCGGGCCGCGGTACGCTGTGCATCTCCTCGCAGGTCGGCTGTGCCCTGGACTGTTCGTTCTGTTCCACCGCGCAGCAGGGCTTCAATCGCAACCTGACGACGGGCGAGATCGTCGGCCAGGTGTGGCTGGCAGCGCGTGAGCTGCAGGCGGCGGTGGGCGCGGGACCGGATATCACCCCGCTCAGTGGTCGCATCATCAGCAATGTCGTGCTGATGGGCATGGGCGAGCCCCTGGCCAACTTCCGCAATGTGGTGCCGGCACTGTCGATCATGCTGGATGACTTCGGGTTTGATCTGTCACGCCGCCGCGTCACGCTGTCGACCTCGGGCCTGGTGCCACAAATCTACAAGCTGGCCGAGCAAACCAATGTCGCCCTGGCAGTTTCGCTGCATGCGCCCAACGATGCGCTGCGCAACGAGCTGGTACCGATCAATCGCAAGCATCCAATCAACGAGCTGCTGGCGGCGTGCTGGCACTATCTTGATGAGCAGAACGGCCGCAGCGTCACGTTCGAATATGTGATGCTGGAGGCAGTCAATGACTCGCCGAGCCACGCACGGGAGCTGGTGCGACTGCTGCGCGGGCACCCGGCCAAACTGAATCTGATTCCCTTCAATCCCTTCCCCGGCACTCGTTATCGGCGCTCGCCCCTGGCGGTGATCCAGCGCTTTCGGGATGAACTCATTCGCGGCGGTGTGCTCGCCACGATCCGGCGCACCCGGGGCGATGATATCGATGCGGCCTGCGGTCAATTGGCCGGACGGGTCATCGACCGCACGACGGTACGTTTGGGCAACAAGACCTTCGGTCTTACGGTGCAGTCATGAATATCGTGCGTGGCGTTGCGTTCTGGGTCAGCTTCGCGCCCCTGCTCATGATCATGAGCGGCTGCGTGACCACCAAGTCGCCACACCTGACCAACGAGCATGCCGAGGCTGATGCGGCCGCCGACAATGTGCGGCTGGCCATGGCCTACATGGGGGAGGGCAATCTGGCGCGCGCCAAGGAGAAGCTTGACCGGGCCATGAAGGAGGATCCGCGCAATCCCAACGTGCACAGCGTCTATGCGCTGTTTTACGAGCGCATCAATGACCAGAAGAAGGCCGAGAGCGAGTTTCACGAGGCCCTGCGAATTGCGCCCGGGGATCCGGCCGAACTGAATTTCTATGGCGTCTACCTGTGCCGCCAGCACCGTGTGGACGAGGGTGTCACCAAGTTGCTGCAGGTGGCCACCAATCCGCTGTACCCCACGCCCGAGTTGGCCTACGACAACGTCGGCGTATGCCTGCTCACCGTGCATCGTGATGAGGAAGCCGAATCCGCATTCAAGCGCGCACTGAACGTGCGGCCCGATTATGCGGAAGGGACCTATCAGTTGGCTGCCCTGGAACTGGCGCACGGCCGCGCCCTCGAGGCCCGCACGCGCATCGACAAATTTCTTGCGCAATACAATCCGACTCCCGAACTGCTGTCGGTGGGCATACAGGCCGCGCGCACGCTTGGCGATAGTCCTGGTGCCGCGCAGTTCATCAAGATCCTGCGCGCCGATTTCCCGGGTTCCGAGCAGGTGCGTTCCCTCGGCGCCGACACGCAGCACAAGCCTTGATGCCTACGAACGGCATCGGGGCGCGGCTGCGGGCGGGGCGGGAACGGGCCGACCTGTCCCTGGTGCAGGCCGCCGAGCTGCTGCACGTGGATCCGAATGTGATCCAGGCGCTGGAGAGCGAGAACTTCAGCGCGCTGGGCGCGGCGGTGTTCGCGCGCGGCCATTTGCGTCACTACGCCGAACTGGTGAAGGAGTCGGCTCCGGAACTGCTCGGGCTGTACGCGGCGAATGTGCAGGCCGCACCGGCACCGGATCTGACCCGGATGCCGCATGCGCAGCAGGCAAATTCATGGCGTGGCGCGGTGGTGGTGACCGGGCTCGCGCTGGTGATCGGCATTGGCCTGATTGGCAGCATCCGCCTGCTTTACCTGGATTTGCATCAGGTCCCCAAGGTGGCGCCCGTTGCGGCGCCCGCGGCCGCGGCTGCGGCGAACAGGTTTTGAGCAGGGGCATTCCTTGACCGATCAGATTCAGCCCATCCGCGGCATGAACGATGTGCTGCCGGCCGAGAGCGTGCTGTGGCAGCGCCTCGAGGGCGCGGTGCGCGAGCTGCTCGGGGCCTACGGGTATGAGGAGATCCGGGTACCGATCGTTGAGCATACGCAGCTCTTCAAGCGCGCCATCGGTGAATTCACCGACGTGGTCGAAAAGGAGATGTACACCTTCACCGATCAGAGTGGCGAGAGCCTGACGCTGCGCCCGGAAGCCACGGCGGGGGTGGTGCGCGCCATGATTTCGAACGGGCTGCTGCGCGGAGCGCGCCATAAGCTGTG
Organism: Steroidobacteraceae bacterium; assembly: GCA_036521075.1. Lineage (GTDB taxonomy): Bacteria > Pseudomonadota > Gammaproteobacteria > Steroidobacterales > Steroidobacteraceae > DAIDKA01. The sequence goes on from DATDIL010000190.1 coordinate 10,863, forward strand.
GTGCCTGGGTCCGATGTTCCGGCATGAAAAGCCGCAGAAGGGTCGCTATCGGCAGTTCCACCAGGTCGACGTGGAAGCGGTGGGCTTCGCCGGGCCCGATGTCGATGCGGAACTCATCGCCCTGACCGCACGCCTGTGGCGCAGGTTGGGTCTCACGCGCGTGAAGCTGCAGATCAACTCTTTGGGCACGACGGACTCGCGCCGACTTTATCGCGAGAAACTCGTGGAGTACTTCTCCGCGCACCACGCGCGTCTGGATGAGGACAGCCGTCGGCGTTTGCAGGGCAATCCGCTGCGCATCCTGGACACCAAGAATCCGGACCTGCAGCAGCTGGTCGGCGCCGCGCCCGTGCTGACGGACTACCTGGATGCGGAATCGCAGGCACACTTTGCGGCACTGCAGGCGTCCCTTGCCGCCATGGGCGTGGAATTCACGGTGAACCCGCGCCTGGTACGCGGGCTCGACTATTACAGCCGCACGGTGTTCGAATGGATCACCGATGCACTGGGTGCCCAGGACGCGGTGTGCTCCGGGGGCCGCTATGATGGTCTCATTGCCCAGCTCGGCGGGGATGCGACCCCGGCCATTGGTTTCGCGATGGGTGTCGAGCGAGTCGTTGAACTGCTGCGGCAGCTGCCCTCCCAGCCGCAGTCGGCCGCGGCCGATGTGTATATCGTGCTCAACGGCGAGCGCGCCGCGAGTGCAGGCCTGCGTATAGTCGAAGGTCTGCGCGACGCATTGCCGCAGCGACGGTTTGAATTGAACCTGGGCGGGGGCAATTTCAAGGCCCAGTTCCGCCGGGCCGATCGCAGCCGGGCAGCTGTGGCGTTGATCATTGGTGAGGATGAGCTGGCGCGGGGCGTGGTGGGATTGAAACCTTTGCGCCTCGAGGCGGGTCAGAGTGAGTGCCCAATAGCTGAGTTGCCGGTCCGGATCGAGGCGGCTCTGGGGGCGACGGACATGCAGGAGTAGGGTGGGTGGACGATTACCTTTCGGAACAAGAACAACTCGAACGGCTGACCGGATGGCTGCGCGCCAATGTCCCCTGGATTGTCGTTGGTCTGGCCCTCGGTGGGCTGATTGTGGGCGGCTGGCGCTGGTGGCAGGCCCGGAGCGATCGCAACGGCATCGAGGCCGCGGCAAGCTACTCGCAGGTCCTCGACGCGTTTGACCACGGCGATCGCACGCGGGGGCTTGACCTGGTCGAGCAGCTGCGCAACAGCCATCCCGACAGTCCGTACGTGGACCAGGCGGATCTGGCCGCGGCCCGGCTGTTGCTGGAGACCGGCCAGCCCGAGCGGGCCCTCACCTATCTGCAGGCGGTGATCGGTCACTCCCGTGATGCGCAGCTGGTGCTCGTGGCGCGGTTGCGACTGGCGCGGGTGCAAGTGTCGCAGAACCATCCGGAGGCGGCCTTGACTACCCTGGGCACGGCCAATCAGGGCGCATTTGAGGGTCGCTTCGCGGAAGTGCGTGGCGATGCCTATTTCGCCAAGGGCGACAAGGTGCAGGCGTTGCGCGAGTATCGCGCCGCGCGTGCGGCCATCGGCCCCGCTCAGGCTGCCAACGATCTGTTGGACCTGAAGATCAACGACCTTGCCGGCGCTGCGACCAGCACGCCGGTGGCTGCCATTCCCAAGGGGAACTGATCCATCATGCGTCGCATCCTGCCGATTCTGCTGCTGGCCCTCGTGGCCGCCTGTTCGAAGAACAAGGACCCGGACCGTCCGGTCAAGCTGGTCGCCTTCCCGGAACGTTTGAAGATCGAGAAGGTCTGGAGTGACAAGGTGGGGGGCACCAAGGTGCCGCTGCGTCTGGGCCTGGCGCTCGATATCGAGGGCGACACCGTCTATGCCGCGGGCGAGCGCGGTGAGATCGCGGCTTTCGACCTGCACAAGGGCCAGCGCGAGTGGCAGACCCGCACCAAGCTGCCGCTGGGGGGGGCGGTGGGTTTTGGTGACGGCAAGGTCGTCGTCGGCTCGACCGATGGCGATGTGATCGCGCTGGATGCCCACAGCGGCAAGCAGCTGTGGACCACCAACGTGGCAGCCGAAATCCTGGCGGCGCCGGCGGTTTCGCCCAAAATGGTGCTGGTCCGGGGCGTCGACGGCAAGTTGCACGGGCTGTCGACGGCCGATGGGCATGAACTGTGGGTGCAGCAGCAGACGGTGCCGAAACTGTCGCTGCGCGGGACCGCTTCGCCGACCATCGTGGGCGAGGTTGCCGTGACCGGATTCGACAACGGGCGCGTGGTCGCCTCATCGTTGAGCGATGGCGCCAGCGTTTGGGAAACCCAGCTGCAGCTACCGGCCGGCAAGACCGATATCGATCGCCTGGTTGATATCGATACGCGCGCGCGGGTCATGGGCAACGACGTCTACGTGGTGGGCTTCCAGGGCAAGGTCGCCATGATGGCACTGGACTCGGGGCAGATCTGGTGGTCGCACGATACCTCGAGCTACCGTGGCGTCGCCGTGGACGATGAGAATGTCTATGTGTCCACGGCGGATGGCGAGGTACTAGCGCTCAAGCGACGCACCGGGGTTGAAGTGTGGCGGCAGAAGGCCCTCGCGCACCGTGGGCTGTCCGGACCGGCGGTGGCAGGTGATGCCATCGTCGTCGCGGATTACCAAGGCTTCGTTCACTGGCTGGACAAGTCCAACGGAGCCCTCATCGGGCGGGTACGGGCGGGCAAGGTGCGTTACAGCAACCCGCCGGTGTATGCCGATGGTGTGCTGGTGCTGCTGAATGACCATGGCAGTATCGACGCCTTTCGCGCCACGCCGCTGGCCGCGCGCTCCGGGCATTAGGCGCGACACATCGTGCTGCCGATCGTAGCGCTGGTTGGCCGGCCCAACGTCGGCAAATCGACGCTGTTCAATACCCTCACGCGCACGCGCGATGCCATCGTGGCTGACGTGCCCGGGGTCACGCGCGATCGGCAATACGGCTACGGCCAGTTCGGATCGGGCGCCTATGTGGTCATCGACACCGGCGGCCTGGTGATCGAGAACCCCTCCGTCATCGAAAGCCAGATGCGCATCCAGACGGAGCGCGCGGTGGCCGAGGCGGATCGGCTGGTGTTCATCCTCGATGCCCGCGCCGGCCTGACACCTCAGGATGAGATCATCGCGCGTGAACTGCGCCGTTCGGGCAAGCCCATCGTTGTGACGGTCAACAAGATCGAGAGCCTGGATGCGCAGGTCGCACTCAGCGAATTCCATAGGCTCGGACTGGGTGAGCCGGTTCCGATCGCCGCGACTCACGGCCAGGGCATCCGTGAACTGATGTCGGTGGTGCTTGCCGGGTGCGAAGCGAGCGTGCGGGAGGACTCGATTGACGATGCAATTCGCATCGCGGTCATCGGCCGGCCCAATGTCGGTAAGTCCACCCTGATTAACCGCCTGCTGGGCGAGGAGCGCCTCATCGCGAGCGAAGAGCCCGGCACCACGCGCGACAGCATCCTCGTCCCCTTCAAACGCGACGGGCGGGATTTCGAATTGATCGATACGGCCGGTATCCGCCGCCGCGCGAAGGTCGACGATCTGATCGAGAAGGTCAGTGTCGCCAAGACCCTGCAGGCCATGGACCACGCCCATGTCGTGGTGATGGTGCTGGATGCCCATGACTTGATCGGCGAACAGGATGCCAGCGTGCTCGGCATGGCGCTGCAGCGCGGCCGCGCCTTGCTTATTGCCATCAACAAATGGGACGGCATTCCCATGCAGCAGCGCGATGAGATCCGGCGTCAGCTGGCGTTGAAGCTGGATTTCGTGCCGTACGCCCCGCTGCATTTCATTTCGGCGCGGCACGGCACGGGAGTGGGCGAATTGGTCCAGTCCGCGGTTCGGGGATTCGAATCCGCCATGCGCGAAATGCCAACCAGGATGTTGAACAGGGGACTGGAGAGCGCGCTGGAGGCGCACCAGCCGCCACTGGTACACGGGCGGCGAATAAAGTTGCGCTACGTTCACCAGGGCGGACGCAATCCGCCCCGCATTATCGTGCACGGCAGTCAGGCAGAACGTGTACCGGATGCCTACGCCCGCTACCTCGGCAATTTCTTTCGCAAGACCTTTGCCCTGTACGCGACACCCATCGTCGTCGAGTTCCGATCGGACTCCAATCCCTTCAGCGAGCGGCAGACCGAACACAAAGTCGGCCATCGACCGCGTCGCAAGGGCACGGCCAGCATCGGGCACCGGGGCGCAGCCCTGGCGAAAATCGCGAGCATGAAAGTTGCCCGCAAGCGCAAGGTGGCGGCGGCGAATGAAGGGCCGCGGCCGCCGCACGCGCGGGCGCGGCCCGCCGCGGCGAAGCGCGGCGGCAAAGGTCGCAGCGGCAGCTCCCCGTCGCGAGGTGCGAAGCGCAGGTAACCGAACAGCCGGCGTGCTCAGCGCGTACGGATGAGCGGGTGGACGGGGGGCAGGAACAGCGCGGGATCCACGAACTCCTGATTGAGCACCACCGCGAAATGCAGGTGCGGACCGGTCACGCGCCCGGTCATTCCGACTTTGCCGATGACTTGCCCGCGGTGGACCGTATCCCCCATATGAACGTCGATTGCGCTGAGGTGGCAGTACACGCTCAGCAGTCCCTGGCCGTGATCGATGATGACGGTGTTGCCGTTGAAGAAGTAGCTGCCCGTATCGACGACGGCGCCGTCTGCGGCCGCCCGTATTGGGGTGCCAACCGGCGCCGCGATGTCCATACCCGTATGAGGATTGCGGGCCTCGCCATTGAACACGCGGCGCAAGCCAAATGAGCTGGAGCGGATTCCCGGTACCGGCTGCAGCAGCGCGAGGGTCCCGACGACCGGGCTGAACGTGGCAAGCGCCTGGTGAATGCGGGTGCGTTCCCGCGCGGCCCGGCTGGCATCCTGCGCAGAAAGATCGACCTGGCTCGGGGCGACGGTCAGGCGCTGCACGGTGTAGGTCTTCGGACCGATGGGGAAGCGTTCGGCTGGGTCGCCCTGCACCTGCAGCGTCGCCGTTCCGAGCTTCGCATCCAGCCCGATGCCCACCACGGCCAGCCACTTATCATCTCCCCGTATCACCATCACGCGATGCTGCCCAAACATTGCCACCGGCGCCGGGCCGGACGGGTCGGGCAGGGCAATGATACGCACGCCGCCCGGCACGCTTTCACTGTGCGGCAGGTCCGCCGCCCTCGCGGCGGCGCCGCTGCCCGCCGCAGCGGCAAGCGCAACCACCGCGCCGGTGAGCTGGTGCAGGATGCGCCGCGGACTCATGGCTCGATTGCGGGTTCGTGCCCGCTGACCCGGGCGCGCAGGGCGCCGCGCAGCACCAAGGCGCGGATCTCATCCCCGACTGCCACCGTGCCGGCATCGGTGATGAGGCTGCCATCTGCGCGCGTCACCACGGCGAAGCCGCGCGCCAGGGTCGCCAGTGGGCTGACCGCGTCCAGTTTGTGTTGAGCGAGATTCAGGCGATGGATACTGGCCTGCAGCCGGCGTTGCAGTGCGTGCTGCAGTCGCATGCGCAGCTGCGCGTTGCGCGCATCGGCATGGCTGAGGCGGAGGATCTGCTGCTGGAAGCGCGCCTGCAGCGCCTTGCGCATCCTTTGTTCGAGCTCATCCAGGCGCTGCGCGCTGTGACTTAAACGAACACCGGGATGCATGCGTTGCAGCCGATGCCGCAGGTGTGCCAGCAGCTGACTGGCCGTGCGCAGTTCGCGCCTTCCCGACTGGATCAGTCGCTCACCGATGCGGCGCAGAGTGCTCAGCAGCTCCTGGCGATCCGGGACCACCACTTCGGCCGCGCCGGAGGGTGTCGGCGCACGCACGTCGGCGACAAAATCGGCGATGGTGAAGTCGATTTCGTGGCCGATGCCGCTGACCACCGGTATGGCGCAGGCGCGGATGGCGCGCGCGACGCCCTCGTCATTGAAGGCCCACAGGTCCTCGAGGGACCCGCCGCCGCGCGCGAGGATGATCACGTCGCACTCCGCGCGTGCCGAGGCCAGCTCAAGGGCCTGGATCAGGGCCGGCACGGCCGCAGCGCCCTGCACCGGCGTGGGGTAGATCAGTACCCGGGCCGGCGGATAACGGCGCTTGAGGATATGCAGCACATCGCGGATCGCCGCCCCGCTGGCAGAGGTGATGACCCCGATGCGGCGCGGAAAGCCCGGCAGCGCCCGCTTCAGTTCGGGCGCAAACAGCCCCTCGGCGGCCAGCCGTGCCTTGAGGCGCTCAAACTCGCGCTTCAGCGCGCCGACCCCGGCTTCCTCCATATGCTCGAGGATCATCTGGTAGTCGCCACGGGGCTCGTACAGGCTGACTCGACCGCGAACCAGCAGCAGCTGTCCGGATCGGGGGGTGAACCCCAGGTTCATATTGCGCTGGCGGAACATGGCGCCGCGGATCTGGGCTTCCTTGTCCTTCAGGGTGAAATACCAGTGCCCGGAGGCCGGCTGGGTGAAATTCGACAGTTCCGCTTCCAGCCAGATGACGGCCAGACCCCGTTCCAGCAGCAGCCGCACCTCGCGGTTCAACCGGGACACGGTATAGACGCTGCGCTCGGGGGTTTGGGACATATCCCATGGTAGCGCGCTTTGCGGGTTTACCCGACCCCGGCGAGTGCGTAGAATGGGACATGCGCATCCTCGAAGAAGCCCTCACTTTCGACGACGTCCTGCTGGTGCCGGCCCATTCGGCGGTGCTGCCACGAGAAGTCGACCTTTCCACCACCCTCACCCGCAGCATCCGGCTCGGATTGCCCGTCCTGTCGGCTGCCATGGACACCGTGACCGAGGCCCGCCTCGCCATCACGATTGCCCAGGAAGGCGGCCTCGGCATCATCCATAAAAACATGCCCATCGACACCCAGGCGCGCGAAGTTGCCAGGGTCAAGAAATTCGAGAGCGGCGTGATCCGTGACCCGATCACCGTTCCTCCCGGCATGAGCATCCGCGAGGTGCTGCAGCTGACGCGCTCGCGCGGCATCTCCGGTGTTCCGGTCGTGGACGGCAGCAGGGTCGTGGGTATCGTGACCCATCGTGACCTGCGGTTTGAAGAAAAGCTCGATGCGCCGGTCTCCTCGGTCATGACCCCGCAGCATCGACTCATTACCGTGCGCGAGAATGCCCCGAAGGAAGAAGTGCTCACCCTGTTGCACAAGCATCGTATCGAGAAGGTGCTGGTGGTGGGCGAGGATTCGGAGCTCAAGGGCATGATCACGGTGAAGGATTTCCAGAAGGCCACCGATTACCCGCGCGCCAGCAAGGATGATACCGGCCGGCTGCGCGTCGGCGCAGCGGTGGGCACCGCGGCGGATACTCTCGAGCGCGTGGCGGCTTTGAGCGGCGCCGGTGCGGATGTCGTGGTCGTGGATACCAGCCACGGGCACCATCAGGGCGTGATCGACATGGTCCGTCAGATCAAGCGCCGTTGGCCGCAACTGCAGGTGATTGCGGGTAATATCGTCACTGCGGAGGCCGCCCGTGACCTCTTCGAGGCCGGCGCGGATGCCGTGAAAGTGGGCATCGGGCCCGGATCGATCTGCACGACACGGATCGTGGCCGGTGTCGGCGTGCCGCAGATCAGTGCGGTCTCCAACGTGGCGCGTGCGCTGGAGGGCACCGGAGTGCCGGTGATCGCCGATGGCGGCATCCGCTTCTCGGGAGATCTTGCCAAGGCGATTGCCGCGGGCGCCCATGCGGTGATGATCGGCGGCATGTTCGCCGGCACCGAAGAGTCACCCGGTGAGGTGGAGCTGTATCAGGGCGCTTCATACAAGGCCTATCGCGGCATGGGATCCTTGGGCGCCATGGCTGACAAGCACGGCAGTGCCGACCGCTACTTCCAGGATGCGGCCAGTGAGCTCGAGAAGCTTGTGCCCGAGGGTATCGAGGGACGGGTCGCCTACAAGGGCAGCCTGGTCTCAATCCTGTACCAGCTGGCCGGTGGCCTGCGCGCGGCGATGGGATATACGGGCAGCGCGTCCATCGAGATCATGCGCACCCGGCCGAAGTTCGTGCGCATCACCAACGCGGGTGTCCGTGAGAGCCATGTGCACGATGTGACCATTACCAAGGAAGCGCCCAACTACCGCGTTTCCTAAGCCTTCGAAGATGACGACGCCAACTGCCGCGGATATCCACGCGCACCGGATTCTTATTCTCGATTTCGGCGCGCAGTACACCCAGCTCATCGCCCGCCGGGTGCGCGAGACGGGTGTGTATTGCGAGATCCACCCCTGGGATATCTCCGATGCGGCCGTGCGTGCGTTTGCGCCCCGCGGCGTGATCCTCTCGGGAGGGCCGGAGTCCGTCACCGCTGTGCGGCCGCCGCGCGCGCCAGCCGCGGTGTTTGCACTGGGAGTGCCGGTGCTGGGAATCTGTTACGGCATGCAGACCATGGCGCAGCAGCTGGGCGGACAGGTGATTGCCGGCCTGACGCGCGAGTTCGGTTATGCCGAAGTCGCGCTCACCGCGCCATGCCGGCTGCTCGATGGCCTGCGCGATCGGGTCGATGCTGAGGGTCGCGCCGTGCTGGATGTGTGGATGAGTCACGGCGATCGGGTCGCCGCGCTGCCCGAAGGATTTGCTGCCACGGCCGCAACCGCGAATGCGCCCTTCGCCGGGATGAGTGATGAGCGGCGCCGCTATTACGGTGTGCAGTTTCATCCCGAGGTCACACACACCCTGCAGGGGGCACGCATTCTCGAGCGCTTCGTGCGCGAGATCTGTGCCTGCGATGCACTGTGGAGCGTGGGCAATATCATCGATGACGCCGTCGCGCGCGTGCGTACGCAAACCGGCGCTGGCAAGGTGCTGCTGGGGCTATCGGGGGGAGTCGATTCGAGTGTCGTGGCCGCGCTGCTGCACCTGGCGATCGGCGAGCGGCTGATCTGTGTGTTCGTGGATCACGGGCTGCTGCGTTTGGGAGAGGGTGATGAGGTCATGCGCACGTTCGCGCAGAACCTGGGCGTACGGGTCATCCGCGTGGACGCTGCGGATCGCTTCCTGGCGGCTCTCGAGGGTGTCACTGACCCGGAGGCCAAGCGCAAGATCATCGGGGGTCTGTTCGTCGAGGTGTTCGAAGAAGAATCAAACAAGCTCAAGGATGTGGGCTTCCTGGCCCAGGGAACCATCTACCCGGATGTGATCGAGTCCGCAGGTGCCAAGAGCGGCAAGGCGCATGTCATCAAGTCCCACCACAATGTGGGGGGTCTGCCGGCGCATATGCGCCTGAAACTGGTGGAACCGCTGCGGGAATTGTTCAAGGACGAGGTGCGACGCCTCGGCACGCAGCTGGGACTGCCGCAGGGCATGGTGTACCGGCATCCGTTCCCGGGTCCGGGGCTGGGGGTGCGAATCCTGGGCGAGGTGCGCAAGGAATTCGCGGACCTGCTGCGGCGCGCGGATGCCATCTTCATCGAAGAGCTGCGACGGCATGATCTGTACGATCGCACCAGCCAG
>DATDIL010000191.1:0-55270 GCA_036521075.1 Steroidobacteraceae bacterium
TTCTCGTCAATGAACTGCCGGATGCCTTCCTTGCGACCTTCGCTGTCGAACGAGTCAGCGGCCTCCTGGGCGCGGATCAGATAGTCCTCGGCATTGTCGAAGGTCATCTCGTGAACCCGGCGCACGGCGTCCTTCGCCGCCTTCAGCGCCACGGGATTCTTCTTCAACAGCACTGCGCAGATCGCGACGACACGCTCCTTCAACTGAGCCAATGGCACGGCCTCGTTGACCAGCTTCCATTCCGCGGCCTTCCTGCCCGAGATGCCCTCACCGGTCATGGTGTGATACATGGCGTCGCGATAGCTCATCAGGTCGGTGGCGACCTTGGTGGCACCGCCGCCGGGCAGAATGCCCCAATTGATCTCGGATAAGCCGAAGGTCGCCTCTTCGGCCGCGACGGCCAGGTCACACGCATACAGCGGGCCGTAGCCGCCACCGAAACACCAGCCGTTGACCATCGCGATGGTCGGCTTCTGGAACCAACGCAGTTTGTGCCACCAGGCATACGCTTCGGACTGCGCCTTGCGCGTGCCCTTGAGCCCCTGCGCGGCCGTCTCGCGGAAGTATTCCTTCAGATCCATGCCGGCAGACCAGGAATCGCCCTCCCCGGTCAAGACCAACACACCGACGTCATCACGGAACTCCAGCTCCTCGAGTGCCTTCAGCATGGCTCGATTGAGCGGCGGATTCATTGCATTGCGCTTCTCGGGGCGGTTGAACTTCAGCCACGCGATGCGGTTCTCGACGTGATAGGCGACAACATCTGTGCTGCTCATGATCGCTCCCCTTATGGTTTCACGATGCGCGCAAGGCCGCGCATATACGGCTGCAGGATCGCGGGCACCGTGATGCTGCCATCCGCATTCTGATAGTTTTCCAGCACCGCGACCAGCGCCCGACCCACCGCCACGCCCGAACCGTTCAGGGTGTGCACGGCTTCCGGCTTGCCCGTGGCCGGATTGCGCCAGCGCGCCTGCATGCGCCGCGCCTGAAAGGCTTCGAAATTGCTGCACGAGGAGATCTCACGGAACCTGTCCTGTGACGGCAACCACACTTCCAGATCATAGGTCTTGGCACTGCCGAAACCCACATCACCGGCGCACAACGCCACGGTACGGTACGGGATCTGCAACCGCTCGAGCACCGTCTGCGCATGCCCGGTCAGCTCCTCCAGCGCCGCGTAGGAGTGCTGCGGTGTCACGATCTGCACCAGTTCAACTTTGTCGAACTGGTGATTGCGGATCATGCCGCGGGTGTCCTTGCCGGCCGAGCCGGCCTCGGAGCGGAAACTGGGGGTGTGACACACAAACTTCAGTGGCAGCGATTCGGCGCTCAGGATCTGGTCGCGAACCAGGTTGGTCACCGGCACTTCGGCAGTTGGAATCAGATAGAAAGGCGGCTCCCGGCGCACCGCGAACAGATCCTGCTCGAACTTCGGCAGCTGCCCGGTCCCGACCAGTGCGGCTGCGTTCACCATGTACGGCGCGTAGATCTCGCTGTAGCCATGCTCCACGGTATGCAGATCGAGCATGAACTGTGCGAGGGCCCGGTGCAGATGCGCCACCTGATTGCGCAGCACCACAAAGCGCGCGCCCGACATGCGTGCGGCGGCTTCAAAATCCATCCCGCCCAGACCCTCGCCCAAGGCCACGTGGTCCAGCGGTTTGAACGCAAACGAACGCGGCTCACCCCAGCGGCGCAGCTCCCGGTTTGCGGTCTCGTCACGGCCTTCCGGCACTGACTCGTGCAGCAGATTGGGCAGGTTCAACACCAGCACGTCCAGTTCGGCCTGCACGGCCGTGAGCGAGGCGTCGACCTGAGCCAGTTCGTGCGTCAACGCTTCGCCACGCGCGAGCAACGCGGTCGCATCCTCTCCGGCGCGCTTGGCATGGCCCACGGCCTTGGCATTCGCATTGCGTTCGGCGCGCACTTGATCAGCCTGTATCTGCGCGCGCTTGCGCTGCTCCTCGAGCGCGGTGATCCGGCCCTCATCCAGCACGAATCCGCGGCGCGCCAGGTTACGCACGACGCCCGGCAGATCGGCACGCAGCAGTTTCAGATCAATCACGTCGAACCTTGCTCATCAGCTTTATCGTCAGTTTTTTTGGCCCGCAGGCGTGCCAGAGCCTCCCCGATGCGAATCTCGAGCCCCCTGGGTGCGGGGCGATAGTATCGCCGATCCGGCAGCTCATCGGGCAGATAGCGTTCGCCGGCGGCAAAGGCGTTCGGTTCATCGTGGGCGTAGCGATATCCCTCACCATGGCCCAGCTCCTTCAGCAGCCGGGTCGGGGCGTTGCGCAGGCGCGCGGGCACTTCCAGGGTGCCAAAGCGCTCCACGTCATCGCTGGCTTCGCCCATCGCCACGTACACCGCATTGCTCTTCGGGGCGCAGGCCAGATAAACGACGGCCTCGGCAATGGCCAGTTCACCCTCCGGACTGCCCAGCCTTTCATAGGCCTGCCAGGCATCCACTGTGATGCTCAGGGCGCGCGGATCCGCCAGGCCGATATCCTCGAGCGCCATGCGCACCACCCGTCGGGCGATGTACGACGGATCGCAGCCGCCATCGAGCATCCGTGCCAGCCAGTACAGCGCGCCGTCGGGATCGGTACCGCGAACTGCCTTGTGCAGCGCCGAGATCTGATCGTAGAACTGGTCCCCACCCTTGTCGAAGCGGCGCCGCCCGCCGCTGGCGACTTCCTGCGCAATCTCGATCGTGAGTTCGCCGCCGCGCGCGCCAATCAGCCCGGCAGCCAGTTCCAGTGAGTTGAGTGCACGGCGCGCATCGCCATCGGCCGCGCGCGCGATGAGCTCGAGGGCTTCGGGGCGCGCGTGCAGCTGTTCTGACCCAAGACCACGCTCGGGGTCGCGCAGCGCCGTGTTCAACACCCCGAGCAGGTCCGCGACCCCCAGCGCCTTGAGCACATAGACCCGGGCACGCGACAGCAGTGCGCTCACGACCTCGAAGCTGGGATTTTCGGTGGTCGCGCCGATGAAGATCAGCGTGCCATCTTCCACAAACGGCAGGAAAGTGTCCTGCTGGGCCTTGTTGAAGCGGTGCACTTCATCCAAAAACAGCACGGTGGGTTTGCCCGTGCTGTGGCGCTCGCGGCGCGCCTGCTCCACTGCAGCGCGGATATCCTTCACGCCCGCCATCACGGCCGAGAGCGCCAGGAACTGCGCTGCGGCGGCTGCGGCGATGAGCCGCGCGAGCGTGGTCTTGCCGGTGCCCGGCGGGCCCCACAGCAGCATTGAATGCAGGCGTCCGCCCTCGAGCGCCTGTCGCAAGGGCTTGCCCGGCGCCAGCAGCTGCGGCTGGCCGACAAACTCCGCGAGATTGCGCGGCCGCATGCGATCGGCGAGCGGCCGCAGCGCTGCGCTGCTCGCGGAATATTCGGCCATCACTTCAAATTCCCGAGAGGCTTTCGACCCATCGCAGCCAGGAACCACGGCTGCGTGGCACGCAGATCCACAGGATTGCCAGCGCGATCAGCACTCCGCAGGTGTCGGCAATCCAGTCATTGATATCCATGTCACGCCCGAGCCCCATCGTGCCCTGAGCCACTTCGATGGCGGCGCCCAGGGCCGACATCAACCCGCCCAGTACCCAGAAGCGCTGCCGCCGCACCAGTCCACCGAACCAGAAGGTCATGCCGAAGAAGGCGGTCGTGTGTTCAACCTTGTCGTTCAGATGCAGATCGGGCACATACGCGGATGGTGCCAGGGTCGAGTAGAGGATGAACAGCACCATCGCCCAGCCCAGCGCCCACCACAGCCCGGCCAGGCGCGGCTGTTCGGCCGGTGGACTCACTTGCTCGCAGTCCCGATAACGTCCACACCCCGGGGTGGCGTGAAGGACACTTCAGCGCTCGTCACTGGCGCGTTGCGCTGCGAGTGGCTGAAGGTCAGTATGGATTCCTGCCCGAGCTTGTCCTCGAGAATCATCTGCCGCAGCTGCGCGCCCGCGAACCCCAGGACCGCCTGGCGGAAATCCGCCTCCGCGCCGCGCGGCTTGATTCGCAGCCACGCCAGACCATCTTTCGATCCGGCATCGGTGATCTCAAATGCCTTGCGTACGTCAGCACCTCCGGAGAGCAGCATGATCGGCGTCGCCGACAACGCCGCGTCGAAGGGTTTGACCGTCACCTGCTGCAGATCACGATCATAGAACCACACATTGCGGCCATCAGCGATGAGCACCTGGCCCGAATCGGCCGCGGCGGCGCCGGCGGGCGCGGAGCCACCCGCTCCCCCGACATCATCGTGCGACTCCCAGCGAAACCGTCCCGGGCGCAGCACCAGCAGTTCCCCGCTGGCCTGATCGGTGGGATGTCCCTGGGAGTCCTTGGTGGTCTGGGTGAACTGGGTACGCAATGACTTCAGGCCCGCCAGCCAGGTGTCGAGCACTGTGTGCGGCTCTTCAGGGGGGGTGTGAGCCGGCGCGGCTGCGGCGACCGAAATGCACGCGAAACTCAAAGCGACGGCCGCGAACCACGGGGAAAATCTAGCGCACGTGGATCGCAACTCAACCTCCGGGCGGCGGCGGCGCCAGTACGTCGCGCGCACCGTTCGACTGCAGGGGGCCGACGATTCCGGCCGTCTCCATCGCCTCGAGCAGTCGCGCGGCGCGGTTGTAGCCGATCTTCAGGCGCCGCTGCACATAGGAAATGGAGGGCTTGCGTTCCTGCGTCACGATTTTCACCGCTTCGTCATACAACGCATCGCCTTCCGAGTCACCGCCCATCGCGCCGCCTTCGCCCTCCTCATCGGCCATTCCCGGAATCGACATTGACGGTCCGGAGAGCACTTCCTCCACATAATTCGGTGGCGTCGCCGTCTTCAGCGCCTCGACGACGCGATGCACTTCCGCATCCGAGACGAAAGCACCGTGGCAACGCGTGGGCATCGACGTGCCCGACGGCAGATACAGCATGTCGCCGTGTCCGAGCAGGGTCTCGGCACCCATCTGATCGAGAATGGTGCGCGAATCCACTTTTGCCGAAACCTGGAAGGCGATACGACAGGGAATATTGGCCTTGATCAGGCCGGTGATGACATCCACCGAGGGCCGCTGCGTGGCCAGGATCAGATGGATGCCGGAGGCGCGGGCCTTCTGCGCCAGCCTCGCGATGAGCTCCTCCACCTTCTTGCCGACGATCATCATCAGATCCGCCAGCTCATCGATGATCACCACGATGTACGGCAGCGGCTCGAGGTTCGGGATCTTCGACTGATCGATCGAGGGATCGTTGGCGGCGCGCTGGATCATCACCGGATCGAGGATCGGCCGGCCCTTCTCGTTGGCCTCACGCACATGCTTGTTGAAGCCGGCGATGTTGCGCACGCCGATTGCCGCCATCAGCTGGTAGCGCCGGTCCATTTCGGCCACCGACCAGCGCAGCGCATTGGCGGCCTGCTTCATGTCGGTCACCACCGGGGCGAGCAGGTGCGGGATGCCTTCGTACACCGACAGTTCGAGCATTTTCGGGTCGATCATGATCAGGCGCACGTGCTCGGCCGTCGCCTTGTACAGCAGCGACAGCACCATCGCGTTGATACCCACCGACTTGCCCGACCCGGTCGTGCCGGCGATCAGCAGATGCGGCATCTTGGCCAGGTCCGCGACCATGGCCTGACCGGAGATATCCTTTCCCAAAGCCAGCGCGAGCGGCGAGGCCACATCATCGTAGGCCTTGGAGCGCAGAATCTCGCCCAGAGTGACCAGTTCACGCTTTTCGTTGGCGATTTCCAGGCCCATGACCGACTTGCCGGGAATGACCTCCACGACACGCACGCTCATCACCGACAGCGCCCGCGCCAGATCCTTGGCGAGCGTCGTGATCTGGCTGGCCTTGACCCCCGGAGCCGGCCGCAGCTCGAAACGTGTCACCACCGGACCGGGCTGCACCGCGACCACCTCGGCCTCGACGCCAAAGTCGCGCAACTTGATCTCCACCAGCCGCGACATCGCTTCAAGTGCTTCGGGCGCATACAGGGGCTTGTGCGGCGGCGGATCATCCAGCAGGTTCAGGGGCGGCAGTTCCCCGGGTTTGGCCGCCGCAAACAACGGCACCTGACGCTCCTTCTCGACACGCTCACTCTTGATCACCGCCGCCGGCGGCGCCTCGATGCGAGTGGGCTTGCGCGTCGCGGCCTTCTTCTGCTCCGTCTCCACACTGACTTTGCGCGCCTCGCGCCGTCCGCGGCCCTCGGCCGCCTCACGGCGCGAGACCACCTTGGCACGCACCAGGGCTACCGCCCCCCAGCTCCAGGCCCCCAAGCGGTCCATGACCGTAAGCCACGAGACCCCCACCGACAGCGACGCACCGGCCATCCAGGCGGCCAGCAACAGCAAGGTTGCGCCCAGGAAATCAAGGGCCGCCTTCAGGCCCCTGCCCACGGTGTCGCCGATGGCACCCCCGGCGGTGTGCGGCATGCCTGCATCCGACCAGTGCAGCGTTGCAAGGCCACAGCTGGCGACCAGCAGCAGCACAAATCCGCCAACGCGCACGGCAGTATTGGCCCGTGACGCCGGTTCGGTCTGGCGGCCTCTGCGGAACACGGTCCAGGTGACCAGCGCGATCATCACCGGGAACAGAAAGGCCGGGCGCCCGAAAATGTAGAACAGCAGGTCGGCGAACCAGGCCCCGAAGGGGCCGATCCGGTTATGGATCGTGATCGAGTCGGTGACCTTGGACCAACCCGGATCATTGGTGTTGTAGGTGCCCAAGGCGACGAGCAGCACCAGGCCCGCGACCGCCAGTGCGATGACCGCGCTCTCCCGCAGGCCGCGGCTGACCGCGGCTGAAAAACGATTGGCGCCCCGGGCATGCACGGTGGTTTCGGCCAAAATGTATCCTTGGATGGGTGAGGATTGTGTAGGCGCTTGATTTTATGAGTCCTGGGACCCAGGCAACAAGCGACGCGCTAGTATCTTGAGGGCGTATCTCCAAGGGCGATTATACATGTCGACTACACGGCACAGCCGTCTCATCATTCTTGGCTCCGGTCCCGCCGGCTACAGCGCCGCGGTTTACGCGGCCCGGGCCAACCGCACGCCCCTGTTGATCACGGGTGTCGAACAGGGCGGGCAGCTGATGACCACGACCGAAGTGGACAACTGGCCAGGGGACGTCGAGGGCCTGCAGGGTCCGGCCCTGATGGAGCGCATGCGCCGCCATGCCGAGCGCTTTGCCACCGAAATCATCAATGATCATATCCACAAGGCGCACCTGAACGAGCGGCCGATCCGACTCGAGGGCGATACGAGCCAGTACACCTGCGAAGCCCTCATCATCGCCACCGGGGCGACCGCCAAGTACCTGGGCCTGCCCTCCGAGGAACGTAATCGGGGTCGCGGGGTGTCCGCGTGCGCCACCTGCGATGGCTTCTTCTTCCGCGGCCAGCGGGTCGCCGTCGTTGGTGGCGGCAACACCGCCGTCGAGGAGGCGCTGTACTTATCGCACATCACCCAGCACGTCACGCTGGTGCACCGACGCGACAAGCTGCGCGCCGAGAGAATCCTGCAGGACCGGCTGTTTGCCCAGGAGCGCGCCGGCAAAATCAGCATCCTGTGGAATCATGCGGTCGAGGAAGTCCTGGACGACGGCCAGGGCGTCAGTGGCCTGAAGGTCCGCGGCACCGACTCCAAGGATCACAAGGTGATCCCGGTCACCGGTGTCTTCATTGCCATCGGCCATGCGCCGAATACCGAGATTTTCGCCGGCCAGCTGGACATGCGGGAGGGCTACATCCAGGTGACGAGCGGTTGCGCCGGCAACGCCACGGCGACCAGCATCGCCGGGGTCTTTGCGGCCGGGGACGTCGCCGACCATGTCTACCGGCAGGCCATCACTTCGGCCGGCTCCGGTTGCATGGCGGCGCTGGACGCGGATCGCTTCCTGGAGAGCCGGTAACGCACAAGCAGAACATGCTCGCCCGCCAGCACACCCGTATCGATCAACTGGACCGCCAAGCCTGGAACGCGCTGGAGGGCACCGATGTGCCCTTTCTGCGCCACGAGTTCCTGGCGGCCCTCGAGCACACCGGGTGCGTGGGGCCCGGCACCGGCTGGACCCCGCTCTACCTCACCTTGCACGATGATGCCGGGCTGGCGGCCGCCGCACCGGCCTTCATCAAGACCCACTCCTACGGGGAGTTTGTCTTCGATTTCTCCTGGGCCGAGGCCTACGCGCACTTCGGCCGCTCGTACTACCCGAAACTGTCCGTGTGCGTGCCCTTCACCCCCGCCACCGGCGCGCGGTTGCTGGTGCGGGCCGGTCTGGACGGACTGCCGGTCCGTCGCCGGCTGGCCAGGGCCATCGAGGAATTCGTCGCCGAGCAACACCTGTCCTCGGCGCACGCCCTGTTCTTCGACGAGCCGACCCGCGCGGCGTTCGAGCAGTCCGGCTGGCTACTGCGTCGCGACTGCCAGTTTCACTGGACGAACCAGAACTTCACCGACTTCGATCATTACCTCGCGACGTTCACGGCCGAGAAGCGCAAGAAGGCGCGCCGCGAACGGCGGCGGGTGCACGAATCGGGCATTCACTTCGAAACCCGCTTCGGGTCCGATATTGGCGAATCCCTGCTCGACACGGTCTACCGCCTGCACCGCGGCACGTTCCTGCGCCACGGCCATGAGCCGTACCTGTCACGCGAGTTCTTCAGCGAAATCTCGCGCACCCTCGGGGAAGCGCTGATGTTCAAGATCGCCATGCACCAGGCCAAACCCGTGGCCGCCGCGGTGTTTTTCTGGTGTCAGGAAGCATTATATGGACGCTATTGGGGCGCAGCCGAAGAGCACCACAGCCTGCACTTCGAGACCTGCTACCACCAGGGAATCGAGTTCTGCATCGAGCGCGGCATCCGCCGCTTCGAACCCGGCACGCAGGGCGAACACAAGATCGCCCGCGGATTCGCGCCGACCCTGACCTGGTCGGCCCACTACATCGGTGACCGGCGCTTCCGCTCCGCGGTCCGCGACTACCTGGTGCGCGAGGGCGCGGCCGTGGATGCCTATGCAAGCCAGGTCGGCGAGCACGTGCCCTATCGCCGCGAGACATGAAAACGATCACCTGGCTGTCCGCGACGGATCCTCCGGATCACTTTCCGCCGGCGGAGCGCGCGCTGGATGATCCGGCCGGCCTGCTGGCCGCCGGCGGGGACCTGTCCACGGCGCGGTTACTGGCGGCCTATCAGCGCGGAATCTTTCCCTGGTATTCCGCAGGTCAACCGGTCCTATGGTGGTCGCCCGATCCGCGCGCCGTGCTGCTGCCCAACGAATTCCGGCTCACCCGCAGCCTGGCCAAGACGCTGCGCAATCGCGGCTTCCTGCCCCGAATCAACCACAACTTCATCGGGGTAATCGAGGGTTGCGCGGCGCCGCGCGCGCACAGCCCCGGAACCTGGCTATTGCCCGAAATGCGCGCCGCCTACCTTGAACTGCACCAGCTTGGCGTAGCCCACAGCTTCGAGACCTGGCTCAATGACACGCTGGTGGGTGGGCTGTACGGCATCCGCCTCGGGAATGTCTTCTTTGGCGAGTCGATGTTCAGTCTGGAGCGCGATGCCTCCAAAGCCGCGCTGGCCCGCCTGGTTCAGTATTGCCAATCCCAGGGCGTGGTGGTCATCGACTGCCAGCTACCCTCGCGGCACCTGCAAAGCATGGGCAGCCGGCTGATTTCCCGGGCGCAGTTTCAGGGTCTGCTCCGCGAGCACATTGCAATGGGGGCGGGGTTTGTGCAATATCCGCGCCCCAATGTCTAAAGAAGATGCGATTCAAATGGAGGGTGAGGTCGTCGAGACTTTGCCCAATACCACGTTCCGCGTGAAGCTCAAGAACGGTCACGTCGTGACCGCCCATATTTCGGGCAAAATGCGCAAGAATTACATACGCATCCTCACCGGAGATGCGGTCACGGTTGAAATGACTCCCTACGACCTGTCCAAGGGTCGCATCATTTACCGCGGCCGTTAGCGCCTTCAGGCAGGCACCACCTGCTGTGAAGGCTGCACATCCAGGGCGAGCTTCGACTCATCCTCGGCCACCGTCACCCGTACATTGCCGCCGCCCACGAGCCGCCCGAACAGCAGCTCCTCGGCCAGCGGGCGCTTGATGAACTCCTGGATGACCCGCGCCATGGGGCGCGCGCCCATCTTCGGATCGTAACCCTTGATCGCAATCCAGTGTCGCGCGGCATCATCCAGCGTCAGGTTCACGCCCTTTTGTTCCAGCTGCGCCTCGATTTCGACGAGCAGCTTGTCCACCACCCGCTCGATGGTCGTCCCATCAAGGGCCGCGAACTGGATGATGGCGTCGATGCGATTGCGGAACTCCGGAGAGAACAGCCGCCGCACCGCCTCCATGCCATCCGTGGCATGGTCCGCGTGCGTGAAGCCAATGGAGGGACGGTTCATTTCCTGCGCTCCGGCATTGGTCGTCATGACAATGATCACGTGCCGGAAATCCGCCTTGCGACCATTGTTATCCGTCAGGGTGCCGTGATCCATGACCTGCAGCAGCAGATTGAATACATCCGGATGAGCCTTCTCGATCTCATCCAGCAGCAGCACACAATGCGGATGCTTGGCGATGGCCTCGGTCAACAGGCCCCCCTGGTCAAATCCGACATAGCCCGGCGGCGCGCCGATCAGACGCGAGACCGTGTGGCGTTCCATGTACTCGGACATGTCGAAGCGGATGAACTCGATGCCCATCGCAATGGCGAGCTGGCGGGTCACTTCGGTCTTGCCCACGCCAGTGGGGCCGGCGAACAGGAAGCTGCCGACCGGCTTGCGCTGGTCACCGAGTCCTGAGCGAGCCATCTTGATCGACGATGCCAGGGCTTCGATGGCCTTGTCCTGACCGAAGATCACGAGCTTCAGATTGCGCTCCAGCGTCTTGAGCACCTCCCGGTCCGAGGAGGAAACACTCTTCGCGGGAATGCGCGCGATACGTGCCACCACATCCTCGATGTGCCGTACTTCAACGGTGGATTCACGCTCGCCGACAGGTTTCAGCCGCAGGCGCGCACCGGCCTCGTCGACCACGTCGATGGCCTTGTCGGGCATATGCCGATCATTGATATGACGCGCGGCCAGTTCGGCGGCGGCAACCAGGGCCTCATCCGCGTACTTGATCGAATGATGCTCCTCGAAGCGCGGCTTCAGGCCCTGCAGGATCTCGATGGTCTCCGACACCGTCGGTTCAACGACGTCGATTTTCTGGAACCGCCGCGCCAGCGCGTGATCCTTTTCAAAAATGCCGCGATATTCCTGGTAGGTGGTCGAGCCGATGCAGCGCAGTTCGCCATTGGTGAGCACCGGCTTGATCAGGTTCGAGGCATCCATCACGCCCCCGGAGGCGGCGCCGGCACCGATCACGGTGTGGATCTCGTCGATGAAGAGAATCGCGCCCGGAATCTTCTTCAACTCCGTGATCACGGCCTTGAGGCGCTTCTCGAAGTCACCCCGGTACTTCGTGCCCGCAATCAGCGAGCCCATGTCGAGCGAATAGATGGTGCAGTCGGAGAGCACCTCGGGAACCTTGCCTTCGACGATGAGGCGCGCGAGGCCTTCGGCGATGGCCGTCTTGCCGACTCCGGCTTCCCCGACATACAGCGGATTGTTCTTGCGTCGCCGGCACAGGATCTCGATGGTGCGTTCGACCTCGAGCTTGCGGCCGATCAAAGGATCGATGCGCCCTTCCTGGGCCAGGCGATTGAGGTTGGCCGCATACTTCTCCAGGGCGCTGCCACCGCCCTCGGCGTCGCGTTCCCCATCGGAAGTACTGTCCTCCTTGTCGGTCTTCTCCTCGGCGATCTTCGACAGACCATGGGAGAGGTAGTTGACGACATCCAGGCGCGAGACATTCTGGCGGTTCAGCAGGTACACCGCATGGCTTTGCTTTTCGCTGAATATCGCCACCAGCACATTGCCGACACCCACTTCCTTCTTGCCACTGGACTGCACGTGGAACACTGCGCGCTGCAGCACCCGCTGAAAGCCCAGCGTCGGTTGCACCTCGTTATCCTCGGTCTCCTCCAGCTTCGGAGTCGACTGCTCCAGGTGGTCCTTGAGCTCCTGCTTGAGCTTCACCAGGTCCGCGCCGCAGGCCTTGAGAATCTCGCGAACTTTTGGCGTATCGAGGATCGCCAGCAGCAGATGCTCGACGGTCAGATACTCATGGCGAGCCTCCCGTGCCTGGTGGAACGCGTCATTCAGACAGTATTCAAGCTCGTTGGACAGCACGTTGTGATTCCTTACGCCTCTTCAAGTGTGCACATCAGTGGATGCTGATGATCCCGCGCATAGCCCGTCACCTCTGCCACCTTAGTTTCTGCGATCTCGAAGGTAAATACCCCACACACGCCCTTACCCTTGGTATGCACCTCAAGCATGATCCGCGTGGCGGTCGGACGATTCAGGCTGAAGAACTTTTCGAGCACCTCGACGACAAATTCCATCGGGGTGTAATCATCATTGAGTAAGACCACCTGGTAGAGAGGCGGTTGCTTGACCTGGGGTCGCGCCTCCTCGACGGCGACGCCGCCGTCCTGGCGCGCGGGAAACGGATCGGACATGTTCTATTTATATGGTTCCCAAAACCCCAGCACAAGGCCTCATTACTGTCTGCAAATGGACACAGTGAAAACAATTGGAAAACAATTGCTTGAGAGCAAAAGCGAAGCCCCATTATGATTGCCGGACCTGCCACAATGGCAACGGGATGACCAGCGCATCCGCGCTGGCCTTCACGCCTGAGAGGCGAGTTCGACTATGAGCACTATTTCGTGGCTCGAGGGAGCAGGGCTGCCAGCCTCTGGAGCCCGGCTGGCCGCCCGCGCGCCGCAACTGGCCGTTTGGGCCCTCGCCGCCGCCCTGGGAATCCAGGCTGCCGTGATTGTCACCCACCTTGCGGGCAGTGGCGCCGGTGCGCTGCCCCGCAATCCGGTGGGCGCCGTCACCGCCGCCCGTCCCCCGCTCAACCTGACCGCATTGAGCAATGGGCACCTGTTTGGCAACCCTCCGGCGCCCCCGCCCGTGAACGATGCGAACGCGCCACCGACCAATATGCCGCTGGTCCTCACCGGCATCATGGCCACCGCGGATCCGAGGAACGGGCTGGCCATCATCGGCACGACGGCGACCACCGCGAAGGTCTACCCGGTCGGGGAGCGGGTACCGGGCAACGCGCAGGTGCATGCCATCTACCCCGATCGGGTACTGCTCGAGCGCAATGGCACCATCGAGGCACTGTTATTGCCCAGCAAGTTCGCCGGCGGCACCGCACCGGCACTGCGGTCCGGTCCGTCGGCTTTGGACCGAATGCAACGCGTCATTTCCAATGAACCCGGTCTGATTTCCGATGTCCTACGACCGCAGCCGGTCTTTGCCGAGGGCAAACTGCGCGGCTACCGGGTCTATCCGGGGCGCAACGCGCGGGCATTTGCCGCTCTGGGGCTGCGAAATGGCGACCTGGTCCTCTCGATCAACGGCACCGCGCTGGATGACCCCACGCGCGGAAATGACATTTTTGCCAGCCTGGGCAACTCGGATCAGGCACACGTCACGGTAATGCGCAACGGCCAGCAGCAAGATATCGCGTTGAATATGTCCCAGATCGCCACCCAGGCCGAGCAGATCAGCACAGGCAGCGCTGACCAGGGCGCGACCGGCACGTCCGCGTCGGAGCCGAATGCCGCGCCACAGCCCGAACAGCCTCCTGCCAACGCGCCGCAGCGGGCGGTCCGGGAAAGCCACTAGGCCCCGCGCGGCGCCTTAAGCTCCAAGGAATACTCTTGATGACAGCTTTTGATTTTTGCACGCCCGGCGCCTCCCGACGCACGCTCCTGTTTGCGGTGTTGCTGCTCGCCAGCGCCCCCCTCGCCGGCCCCAGCCTGGCGCTGGCTCAGGGCGCCGCGGCGCCGGGGATTGTTGCGCCGCGCAAGAGTGGCGACCAAACCCTTTACACCCTGAACTTCAGGGACGCCGACATCGGGCAGATCGCCGACGCAGTGTCCATGGCCACCCACAAGACCTTCATCGTCGATCCGCGCGTGCGCGCGCAGGTGACCATGATTTCCTCGACGCCCGTCGATGCGGCGACGTTCTACGAAACCTTCCAGTCGATTCTGCAGGTGCATCAGTTCATCGCCGTGCCGGGAGCCGGCGGTACGATGAAGATCATTCCGGATGCCAACCAGCGCTTCTATCCGGGCAGCCACGACCTGGAGGATCATGTCAGTTCGACCTCCGATGAAGTCGTCACCCAGGTCATTCCCGTCAAGAACGTGAGCGCCGTGCAGCTGGTTACGGTGCTGCGGCCGCTCGTGCCGACCACCGGGCAGATCAATGCCTACAGCCCGACCAACATGATCATCATTTCCGATCACGCCGCCAACGTGAGCCGGATCATGAAAATCATCGCGCGCATGGACCAGGTGGGCGATGCCGATGTCGAGGTGATTCCGATGCAAAATGCCTCGGCCACGGAGGTCGTGCGCGTATTGACGAGCCTGTATCAGGGGCAGGCACAGCAGGAGCCCGGCGTTCAACCCACGAAATTCGTCGCCGATGAACGCTCCAACAGTGTGTTGATCAGCGGTGAGCCTTCCGGACGCTTGCGCGCCAAGGCCATGATCGGCTATCTGGATACGCCGCAGCAGGGCGGCGGGGAAACACAGGTGCGGTACCTGCACTACGCCGATGCCGAAAAGCTGGCGAAAAGCCTCAAGGAACAGATCTCCGGCGTGGCCGCGGCGGCCGCCGGCAGCGGGGGTGCAGGGGCGGCCTCCACGCCGCTGGCGCAGGAGAGCAAGAACTCCATCATCTGGTCCGACCCGGACAATAACGCACTGATCATCACGGCGCCCCCGAAGGTGCGGCGGCAGATCAATGACATCATCGACAAGCTCGACATCCGCCGTGCGCAGGTGCTGGTGGAAGCCATCATCGTCGACGTTGACCTCGCCAAGTCCTCCGAACTGGGCGTGAACTGGGCCACCTGGTCGCAGAGCAATGGCACCACCATTCCCGGTGCGACCTTCCTGACGCCGGTGGGCGGTGCGAGCCTGGTCGATCTGGCCAACGCCGTCGTCAATCCGACCAGCATCAGCTCCGCACTGGAGAATGGCACGACGGTGGCCTTGGGGCGGGTCGCGAAGAGCGGCATCAGCTTTGCGGCCATGTTGCGCGCCATCCGCAGCGACACGGACACCAATGTCATCGCCACCCCTTCCGTGCTGACCAATGACAACCAGGAAGCGGTCATGAAGGCCGCCGACGAGGTGCCCTTTGTCACCGGTCAGTATACGAACACGGGTACTTCCGGCGGCGCCGTCAGCCCGTTCCAGACCATCCAGCGCGAGGAGGTGGGCACCATTTTGAAGGTGACACCGAAGATCAACCAGGGTGATGCGATCGTGCTGAAGATCGACATCGAAAGTTCCAGCGTAATCCCCAGTCCTGCGGGCGCCGTGGACATCACCACCAGCAAGCGCGAAATCTCCAGCAATGTGCTGATCGAGGATGGCGGCATCATCGTGATCGGCGGGTTGATCAGCAATGAATACGACCATTCCGAGACGCGCGTCCCCTTGCTCGGCAGCATCCCGCTGATCGGCGAGCTGTTCAAGGACCACTCGGCGACCCTGACGAAGAAGAACCTGATGATCTTCATCCGGCCGCAGATCATGCATGACGGCACTGACATGTCGATTGAGACCAATTCCAAGTACAACTTCATCCGCGAAGAGCAGCGCCAGGTCGGTGCCGGTGAATCCACCTTCTCGGTGCCGCTGTTGCCGGGCGTGAAATCCCCGGTGCTGCCGCCGATCCCGCCCCCGCCACCCAAGGGCACGACGCCGCCCGCGCCGATTACCGACGAGCAGCGCGCCCACGAGGCCGAAAAGACGCAAACTGAAACCGACGCCGCCAGCTCCGCACCACAGGCCCAGAAATGAACGCCGCACCGGCCATCGCCGTCCCCGCCGCCGCGGACAAACGCGTCTCGTTTGCCTTCGCCAAGCGGCATGGCGTGCTGGTCGGCGTGATCGCGGAGGGGGTCGCGCACTGCACGGTTCGCGCCGGCGCCTCCCCTCTGGCCCTGGCCGAGGTGCGCCGCTACCTGCGCCTGCCGCTGCACATCGAGCGGGTGGATGAGGCCACCTTCGACAAAGTACTGCAGCAGGCCTACGAGACGGGCGCCAACGCCATGGACGCCGTCGGCGGCTTCGAGGACACCGAGGACCTCACGCACCTGGCGCAGGTGCTTCCCGAACAGACCGACCTGCTGGAGGCCGACGATGATGCGCCGATCATCCGGCTCATCAATGCCGTGCTCACCCAGGCAGTGAAGGAAAACGCCTCCGACATCCATATCGAGCCGTTCGAAAACCGGCTGGTCGTGCGCTTCCGGGTCGATGGGGTACTGCGCGAAGTGCTGCAATCCAAGCGTGCGGTGGCCCCACTGGTGGTCTCGCGAGTCAAGGTGATGTCCAAGCTCGATATCGCCGAGAAACGCCTGCCCCAGGACGGGCGCATCAGTTTGCGTGTCGCCGGCCGCGCGGTTGATGTGCGCGTCTCCACCATCCCAAGCGGCCATGGGGAGCGCGTCGTGCTGCGAATCCTGGACAAACAGGCCGGGCGGCTGGACTTGAGCGCCCTGGGGATGGACCCGACCACCGGGCAGCAGATCGACGAACTCATCCACAAGCCGCACGGCATCCTGCTGGTGACCGGTCCGACCGGTTCGGGCAAGACGACGACCCTGTACGCGGCGCTGGAGCGGCTCAACGACAATTCGCGCAACATCATGACGGTCGAGGACCCCATCGAGTACTACATCGATGGCATCGGTCAGACCCAGGTCAACACGAAGGTTGAAATGACCTTCGCCCGCGGACTGCGTGCCATCCTGCGTCAGGACCCCGACGTGGTGATGATCGGTGAAATCCGCGATCTGGAAACGGCGCAGATCGCCGTGCAGGCCAGTCTCACCGGCCACCTCGTACTGTCCACGCTGCACACCAATACGGCCGTGGGTGCCGTCACGCGCCTGCGCGACATGGGCATTGAACCGTTCCTGCTGTCCTCCAGTCTCATCGGCGTGGTTGCGCAGCGCCTGGTGCGGGTGCTCAACCCGGATACCCGCCAGGAGTTCAAGGCCGGCGACTACGAACGACGGCTATTGAATCTGAAGAGCGATGCGCCGGCGGCATCGCTGTACCGGCCCGGAAATGGCCAGAATGGCTATCGTGGCCGCAGCGGCATCTACGAACTGGTGATGGTCGATGACCACATGCGCACCATGATTCACGACGGCGCGGCGGAGCAGGACCTGGAGCGGCACGCCCGCACCCTGACCCCCTCGATCCGCGATGACGGCCGTGCCCGGGTGCTGCGCGGCGAGACGACGCTGGAGGAAATCCTGCGCGTCACGCGCGAGGACTAGCTAAACGCATGGGCGCATTCGAGTACACCGCAGTCGATCCCGGCGGGCGCGAGAGCCGCGGCATCCTCGAAGGCGATACGGCCCGCCACGTGCGCCAGCTGCTGCGCGAGCGACAGCTGCTCCCGGTCACGGTGAACGCGGTCTCCGAGCAGGAAAAGTCGCAGAAGCGCAGTTTTTCCCTGGCGCGGCGCGTGTCAGCCACGCATCTGGCGCTGTTCACCCGGCAGCTGGCCACGCTCGTGAAGGCGGGATTGCCGCTGGAGGAATCCCTGCTCGCCGTCTCGCAGCAGACCGAAAAGGAGCGCGTGCAGAGCATCGTGCTCGGGGTGCGCGCCAAAGTCATGGAGGGCCACACCCTCGCCGATGGCTTTGCGGATTTCCCGCGCGTCTTCCCGGAAATCTACCGCTCGACGGTATCGGCGGGCGAGCAGGCCGGACATCTCGACACGGTGCTCGAACGCCTGGCCGACTACACCGAGAATCGCGAAGAAATGCGCCAGAAAGTCATGGGGGCAATGCTGTACCCAATCGCGCTGTCCGTGATGTGCGTCGTCATCGTGGCCGGGCTGATGGTGTACGTGGTCCCCAAGGTCGTGAACGTCTTCACCGCCAGCCACGCCCAGCTACCCATCATGACCCGGTTGCTGATCAGCTTCAGTGACTTCCTGCGCGTGCGCGGCATCTATGTGCTGATCATCGCCATCGTGGGCTTCATCGTCCTGGCGCGCTGGCTGGCCAAGCCTGGTCCGAAGCGCCGCTTTCACCTGCTGCAGCTGCGAATACCCCTGATCGGCAAACTGGTACGCGGGTTCAACACGGCCCGCTTCACCCGCACGCTGAGCATCCTCACGGGCGCCACCGTCCCGGTGCTGGACGCCCTGCGCATTTCCGGCGAGGTGGTCACGAACCTGCCGATGCGCGATGCCGTCGCCGAGGCATCCTTGCGCGTGCGCGAGGGGGCCTCGATTGGCCGCTCACTGGCCATCAGCAAGCTGTTTCCGCCCATGACCATCCATCTGATCCAAAGCGGCGAATCCAGCGGCGAGCTGGAAAACATGCTCGAACGTGCGGCGATCAGCCAGGAACGCGAGCTCGATGGACTGCTGACGGCCATTATCGGGCTGCTGGGCCCCGGCCTGATCGTGCTCATGGGACTGTTTGTCATGGGCATCGTTTTTGCAATGCTACTGCCTATTTTTGAGATGAATCAGCTGATCCATTGATTACTTATCCTGGATGAGTTGATCCTGTAATACGACTTCGCCAGAATCCGCCTAGCCAGTCACTGCATGGTTGATGGGCCATGAGCGAAAAAGCCGAATCCGAGGAATTTGAGGGCGAGGAGAACGATGAGCCGGCCGTCGAGGAGGCCGATGTCGACCTCGACCAGGTGAACAAGGACCTGGACCTCGCCAAGAAACGCGCCCAGAAAAGCGGCGAGCCCCCGTGGCGCCGGCTGGAGCGGTTGCGGGAGGACAAACTCACCGCCGAGCTCACCAGCGACTTCGCCGATTACGATATCGGCGACGGCACGCGCAAGTCCGGTCGCAAGCGACGGCACTGAACCTGCAGTGCGTCAACGGGTCCGGATCTGGACCGTTAAGGCAATCGTAGCCGCGCTTCGCTCAGGTCCGGCGACAATCTGTTACAGGGAATACGCAATATTGAACATGTTGGCTGTGGACGGCTCGAGCCCCGGCGCGACCGGAGCGAAGCGGGCGTGGCGCCCCTGGCGGGCGCTGGCGCTGCTGCTGGGCAGCGCACTGCTCGTCGCCTGCCAATCGCGCACGAATGTCTCGGCCACGGGCAACTCGCCAGCGCAGTTCACCCATGTCTTCGTGACCATCAATCAGATCTGGTTCAACACCAGCGCCGTCGCGGCTGCCACGGATTCCTCGTGGCAGAAGTTCGCCCTGACGACGCCTGCGACCGTGGATCTGGTCACGCTCAATAACGGCACCTTGAGCCAGTTCGCCAGCGAACTGAAACTCACCGCGGGCACGTATGCCCAGGTCATTGTGGTGCTGGCCGACTCGACGGACGCGTTGACCACTTCAGCGCAAACCGCCGGCGCCGCGTCAAATGACGAAGTCGATTATGTCGATTCCAGCAATTTGGCACACACGGTACCGCTGGCGGTCTTGAATGCGGCCCAGGGTATCAGCATCGGCACCAGTCTCACCGTGGCGGGCGCTGCGACCGGCATCAGCAGTGCGGTCGGAAGCCTTTCAAGCCCGACGACGAGTACGGGCACGAGTACCCTCGCAGGCACCACGTCCCTCGCCACCAGCTCCAGCCCTGCCGCCCCGGTCGGCGCCACGGTCAGCACGCCCGCCGTCGCGACCACCGCGGCGATCATCGACTTTGATGCAAGCCGCGACCTGCTGCCTATCTCCTTGAGCGGTCAGCCCGCTTATGCCCTGAATCCGCATCCACTGAGTTATGACGTGAAGTATTCCGGGTCCATCCAAGGCGCGGTGTCGCTGGCCGGGGTTTCGACCCTGACCGCTGCGGGTTTGCCGGACGTGCAAGTGTCGGCCGAAACGCTCAGCGGCGATGGCACCCGGCACGTCACCATGAAGACCGCGCGCGTCGATGCCAGTGGCAACTTTGCCCTCTACCCGCTGTCCACCGCCTCGGGTGCGCCCGGCAACTATGACCTCGTGATCCACGGCCCGGATATCGAGACCGTGATCATCAAATCCGTGCCGGTGGCCGCCGGTGTCCCCGGTACCGCGACGGCCCAGTTGGGAACGCTGACGCTGACCGCGGCAACTGCCTTTCTGGTCAATTTCAATACCAGCACGCCCGCCGCGCCGACCAGTTCACTGGTGGGCTTCTACCAGACCCTGCCACTGTCCGCGGAAGTGCCCTATCTGGTGGAAACCCGCGCCATCGACCCGATCAGTGGTGTCTTTGCCACGGATCAGGCGATCTCCGGCGGCAGCCTGCAGTACGGCAGCTATATCACCGGGGGCAGTATCTCCCTGACGAGTGCAAACCCGACTCAAGGGGCCGCCACCTATTCGATCGGTGCCATCAATGCGGCCTATGGAACGGCAACGCTGGGTACGACGGTCACATCCCCGGGCAATACCACGACCACGGCCCTGTTCACGATGAGCGCGCCACCGCTGCCCACGGGCAGCGCGGCCAATACCATTACCGGGACGGTCAATCTCGCCAGCCCGGGCACCTACGACAACGCCGAGCTGTTCCTCACCTATCACGGCGTGCTGGTGGCTGCATCCGCGCTGAACGGTTATCTGGGTCAGCCGCAAAGTACGTTCACGTTGACGGGCATCGCGCCCGGTGGCACGGCGGACTCGGTGGACGCCGCGGGGGTTTACGATGCCGAAATCTGGGCGTGGAACTCGGCCGATCCGACCGGCACGCTCAGCCGCACCCCCTCTGCCACGACCATCGACACCAGTGCCGGCAATGCCACTGGCGTGGCCTTGAACATTCAGTAACTTCAGGGCTTTTCTCCCCAGCTCCCCCGGGGTTGTCATATGACAGTCACGTGACGACCCTAGGCTTGTGCTGCGCCTATCCGGCAACCATCTATATGGGGAGTTCACGTGCTGGCAAGCCTAGGGATCGACATACCGACGGCCATTCTTCTTGGCCTCGCACTGCTGCTGGCCTTGAGTTTTGAGTTCGTCAATGGCTTTCACGACACCGCCAATGCCGTCGCGACCGTCATTTATACAGGCGCACTGAAGCCCAATTACGCGGTCGTATGGTCCGGCTCCTGGAATCTCATCGGCGTGCTGCTCTCCAGCGGCGCCGTCGCCTTCAGCATCGTGTCGTTGCTGCCGGTGGAACTGGTGATCAATGTCGGTTCGGGCGCTGGCTTCGCCATGGTCTTCGCCTTGCTGCTGTCGGCCATCATCTGGAACGTGGGCACCTGGTACCTGGGTCTGCCGGCCTCCAGCTCCCACACCCTGATCGGCTCCATTGTCGGGGTCGGCCTGATGAATTCGCTGATCAGCCCCAATGAGGCGTTCGGGGAAGGGGTGAATTGGGCCAAGGTCCAGGATACTTTCAAGGCCCTGATCGTCTCGCCCATCATGGGCTTCGTGCTGGCCGGCGCGTTGCTGCTGATTCTGCGCGTCGTGCTGGCCAAGCGCCTCGAACTGTTCCAGTCCCCGCAGCCCGGCTCCACACCGCCGTTGTGGGTGCGGGCACTGCTCATCCTCACCTGCACCGGAGTCTCCTACGCCCATGGCTCGAACGACGGCCAGAAGGGGATGGGCCTGATCGTGCTGATCCTCGTGGGCGTCGTACCGGCCGCGTTCGCATTGGACATGTCGACCTCGCCCGATGCGCTGATGAAAATCCACGGCGCCGCCACACAGATCTCCACCCAGCTGCACCGGATCGTACCCGCGACCGCGAAGGCGCCCTCTTCGGATGAGGCGCATCGCACCCTGACCACCTTCCTGCGCACCAGCCAGCCCGATGCGGGCACGCTGCCGGCGCTGAACGAAGCCAATGACGCGGTGCTGACGCGCATGAATGGCATCACCGACCTGCACGACATACCGGGCACGGATCGTCGGGCGTTGCGCCTGGATGTGTACCTGGTCGCGGAGTCACTCGCGCGCCTGGCCAAGATCAAGCAGGTCCCCGCGCGCCTGGATGCGGGCGCAGCAGACAAATATCAGAAGTCGCTGAAGAGTCTCACGAACTTCATCCCCACCTGGATCAAGATCGCAGTGGCGCTGGCGCTGGGCCTCGGCACCATGGTCGGCTGGAAGCGCATCGTGGTCACCGTCGGTGAAAAGATCGGCAAGGCCCACCTCACCTACGCGCAGGGCGCGTGCGCGGAACTGGTCGCGTGGGGCACGATCGAGCTTGCCGACACGCTGGGTCTGCCGGTCAGCACCACCCATATTCTTTCCTCCGGAATCGCGGGCACCATGGTCGCCAACAAGTCGGGCATCCAAAGTGGCACCGTGCGCAACATCATCCTTGCCTGGGTACTGACCCTGCCGGTGTGTGTGATCCTGGGAGCCGCGACATTTGGCGCGGGACTGTTCGTGGTGTTCCGCGTGCTCGGCATGCACTGAAAACTACTGCGAAGCCGTCAGTGCGCGGGCGCGGCGCCGATCATTCTCGGCATCCTTGACCGATCCCATGTGCTCGGCGGTGACGGCCCGATTGTAGAGCACGTCGGGTTGCTTCGGATCGAGCATCAGGCTCGTCGAATAGTCGCGATACGCGGCGGCGAAGTTGCCCATGTCGAAGTAGACATTCCCGCGCCTGAAGAACCAGTCGGTATTTTTCGGCTGTGCGGCGATCAGACGCGTGTAGTCATCGCAGCTTTGTACAAATCGCCGCGCCGCATAATTCACATCGGCCCTGCCGATCAGTGCCGCCAGGTTCCGCGGATCGAGTGCGAGGACTGCACTGAAATCCGCTACTGCCCTGTCCGGTTCATCCTTCTGCACGTACACATTGCCCCGGTCGAAATACGCACGGGCTGAGGGCGCAATCTCGATGCTGCGGCTATAGTCCGCGAGGGCGCTCTCCAGGCTCCCCTGCTGTTCCTTGACGAAGCCGCGGTCGAGGTAAGCGACACTGTCCCGGTCGTCACGCAAAATGACCTGATCGAGATCCTCAAGCGCGGGGCCGAGGTGGCCCCGGGACAGATTCAAGGTCTCGCGGGCCTTGAACGCCGCCGCACCCGGGATCCACGGGTCGAGCTGAATGCCGTCGCTGAGCTGCACCAGTGACGTGTCGGGGTCCGTGTCCTTGAGGAGCCGACCCAAATCCACGTGGGCCCGCGCAAACGACGGGAGC
Organism: Steroidobacteraceae bacterium; assembly: GCA_036521075.1. Lineage (GTDB taxonomy): Bacteria > Pseudomonadota > Gammaproteobacteria > Steroidobacterales > Steroidobacteraceae > DAIDKA01. Next base: position 23,264 of record DATDIL010000191.1, read on the forward strand.
AAAAGTACCGCATTGCGGTAGGCCGCTATGGCCCGCTCGAACTGCCCGTGAGCCTCAAGCTTGACGCCGTCATTGTAGTTTTTTATGCCCTCGGCCCAGACGCTGCGAACATCCCCATCAAGGTCCGATTCAATGCGAACCGAGCGCTCGGGAGCATTGTCCAAAATCAGGTTCGAGCGGCTGGAGAATGCGACCAGGTCGCCGCGATTGAGTTCAAGGGACTGGTCATAGTCAACGATGGCCGCCTCGCGCTGCCCCAGGATGGTCAGCGCATTGGCGCGCAGGTCCAGGAGCATCCCCCGATAGGTCGGTCCCCCCAGCGCATTGCCGCGTGGATCACGTACCATTTTTGCATTGCCGAGCAATGCACGGTTGTACTGATCCATGTATCCCGCCAGTTCGGCCGGACCCAGCACGGGCTGCTGCAGGGCCTGGGTGCAACTGGCCACACGTTGTGCGGCCGGCTGCGCGACGTTCGCACAGACTTGCGCGTCGTGGTTGTGTCTGTGTGCCGTGACCACCACCTCTTCGACCTGTGCGGACACGGAGCGGGAAATTGCTGCGAGCAGGCACAGCATCAGGGCCGGCCCCACACTGCGCAGCGTCATTCTGGTCACACGCCGGACCCTCCGGATCTAAGGTTCACTCGCCCGAGCGCGCTGCCGATCGTTCCGCGCATCCTTGCTGGTTCCCATGCGTTCGGCCGCGAGCGCGCGGTTACGCAGCACGTCGGGCTGCTGCGGATTGAGCGCGAGGCTGACCGAATAGTCGCGATACGCCGCGGCGAAGTTCCCCATGTCGAAATACACACTGCCGCGCTTGAAAAAAACCTCGGCATTTTTCGGCTGCGCGGCCACGACACGCGTGTAGTCAGTCAGACTGTCCGTAAGCCGCCTTGCCCCATAGTTCATATCGGCCCGCCCGAGCAGCGCCTTGATGTTGTTCGGATCGATCTCGAGCGCAGCATTGAAATCCGCGAGCGCCTGGTCCGGCTGATCCAGCTGCACATAGAGATTCGCCCGATCGAAATGCGCGCTCGCCGAGGGAGCAACTTCGATGCTGCGCGCGTAATCCTCCAGGGCGCCTTGCAGATTGCCCGCCTGCTCCTTCGCCACGCCGCGGTTCAGATAGGCAAGGCTGTTGGCGCTGTCGCGCGCGAGCAGCTCATCGAAGTCATGAATCGCCGGTTCGAACTGCCCCCGCGATAGGTACAAGCTGGCCCGGCTGTCCAGCGCCGTTGACTGCGCATCGAGCTCGAGGGCCCGGTTCAATTCCGCCAGCGCCGAATTCGGGTCCTTGACCTTCAGCAGCGCGCCCAGGGCCGCGTGCGCCGGCGCAAACGACGGTAGCAGACGCACCGCCGTGCGATAGTCGTCCACGGCCTTGTCAAGATCACCGCTGGCCTGCTCCGTGACGCCCGCGTTGTAGAATGCCGTGCCGTTGTTCGGGTTGATGAGCTTCAGCTTGTCAAGATCCTGCTCGGCCAGATCGGCCCGATGCACATCCATATAGAGCGTGGCGCGACTGGCCAGACCGATTTCATCGCGCGGATTGGCGGCAATGGCCTCGTTCAGATCCGCAAGCGCATCGTCACGTTTGCTCAAGGCCATGAGCGCATTGGCACGATTGTCCAGGACATGTGCCAGTTCCTGCCCGTGCAGGGCGGCCTCCTTCAAGACGAGCGTGCAATTGGTCATGCGCGCCGCGGGGGGCTGCGTCGGATCTGCACAGATGTCCGCGTTCTTCTTCACGGCCGCGAAGTTGCCCGTGACAGCCCCGGGCGCTGCGGAGGCCGCACGCGGCAAGTCGGCCTTGGCAAGTGTGTCGAGGGCCAGCTGAGCCGGCGCGAACGGTGGCGACAGGGCCACGGCGGCCCGAAAATCATCCAGCGCCTTGTCGTCCTTGCCGCTGCGCTGGTAGGCGACGCCACGATTGTAAAGTGCGGTGCCATTGGCAGGCTCGATGCGCAGGACCTGCGTCAGGTCCACAATGCCCAGATCCAGTCGCTCGGACGCCAGGTACAGTTTGGCCCGACCGGAATATGCGACCACATCACGCGGCGCCAGCGAAATCGCCTGGCTGAAATCCGCGATCGCCTCATCGGTCTTGCCCAAAGCACGCAGCGCGTCCCCACGCTCATCCAGGGCGGCTACGAGTGCGCTCTTTGCCAAGCCGGAGCGGTCCATGACGCCCGTGCAGCTGCGAACGCGGTCGGCGGGGGGCTGCGCCGGATCTGCGCACACCTGCGCCTTTTTCAGCACGAGCTGCGGATCATAGGCGACTTGCGCGAGCACGGCCCTGCAGGACAGGGTGCCCAGGCAGATCACCAGCGCCGCGGCCGCGCCCGAGGTTGGTTCAAGTATCCGCATGCCACTGGAATCGTACTATAATTATAGTAGACTATGCGAAGGTCATGGGAGGAGGCGCATCGATGCGTCCGGCGCGCAGAGACTATCGTTCGCGCGGCACCGCAGCAATCATCGCGGTCGCTTTCCATATTGCCTTCCTCTTCCTGCTCATCATCCCGCTGCGCCGGGTCCCGGTCTTCGAATCACCCGCCCTGCCACCGATGCAGGTCAGACTCATCGATCAGCCGCGTGGCCAGCACCCGCTGTTCGACCGGCGGGCGATCGTGCCGCGCTTGAGCAAGCCCAGCGTGCGTCTGGCGAACAGCGCGCCCAATGTGGACATCACAATCCCGGTTGACATACTCCCGCCCCCGCAGCCCTCGCAGATGCGCGCGTCCTTGCCTGCCGGAACGAAGGATGTCGCGGCAGACGGCTCACCCCGCGGCACCACGGAGGGGTCGGGGGAAAGTGCGGGGCCGGCTATAGTGCACCAGGTCCCGCCCGTTTATTCGGTGACCTCGCAACGGGCCCACGAGCAGGGGACCGTCACACTGCGGGTGTTCGTTGACGCACACGGCGTTCCCAGCCAGGTTCGTCTGGTTCAAAGCAGCGGCTTCCCGCGCCTTGACCGGTCCGCACTCGAGGCCGTGAAGCGGTATCGCTACGCGCCACCTGCCCATGAAGCCCAATCCTGGGCGACGGCCCGCGTGGAGTTCGACCTGCTGCGCATGCCGGTTGCGACCTCGGTCATCCAGTATGACTCGCTCATTGCCGAGCAGGTTGCCCACGCCCAGCGTTCGCGTGATGGCTTGGAGGCGAAGGATCGGTATTGGGCGAACGATGAGGTGCGTCGGCTCGCCGACCGACTGACCGGCGCGCTTGCACGCGGTGGTGCAACATCAAACCCGCCGCATTCCCACTCATCCCCTACGCCTCTGCAGATGCTGGCAGCGCAGGGCAACGTGAAGCACATGCAATTTGTGGGCGTGGCCGGTCCCGGTTTCGATTGTGGGAGCCCCACTGCGGCAGTCGATCCCAAAGCGGTCCATTGCGAAGTGTTCGAGGCACAGCAGGACCATGGCTCCTCGTACTGGCTTGCGCTGGTGGATGACGACCCGCTGCGGTTACGGAATCTGCTGGTCACCGTGGGCGCTCAACCCCTCAGTGCAGGCAGTCTCGCGCGTTAGTGAAAATCCCGTGAGGGATGGTTGAGCCGGCCCGTGAGCGCAGTGCGATCGATCAGGCGGCGCGCCACCAGGTGCAGCACCTGTCCCTCACGCTGCAGCGTGCCCTGCACTTCCAGCAAGGATGCCTCGACCAGGGGCCGGCGGAAACGTTCGGCAATGTTCTTCCAGACAATGACGTTCAGCTGCGCGGTCTCATCCTCGAGTGTCATGAATGTCACCCCACCGGCACTGCCGGGCCGCTGCCGCACGAGCACGAGGCCTGCCGTGCGCGCCCATTGCCCATGCGGCAGCTGGGTCAGATCGGCCATGCACTGCAGCCCTTCGGTGCGCAGCCGTTCGCGCAGCAGCGCCACCGGATGACGCCCCAGGGTCAGTCCCACCGCGCTCATGTCGGCCACGATGCTCTGGGCTTCGGTCGGCATCCCCAGCAGGGGCCGTCCCTCCTCTTCCTGCGAAACCCGCGCATCCGCCGCGGCCAGCGGCAGCGCGCGCTCGAATCCGGCGACTTCCCAGAAGGCCAGATGACGGTTGCCGCTCAGCAATGCGAACGCTCCGGCCGCCGCCAGCGCCTCAAGATCGCGGCGCTCCAGTGCGGCACGCTGCGCCAGATCCGCCACGCTGTCGAAGGTCTGCGCGGCTCGCGCAGCCATCAATCGCCGCGTACCCTGCTCGGTGAGTGAACGCACCAACCGCAGACCCAACCGCAGCGCCGGCTGGCCTTGCGCATCAGCCTCCAGCGTACAGTCCCAGTCGCTGTGCATCACGCTGACCGGCCGCACTTCCACGCCATGCTGACGCGCATCGCGTACCAGCTGCGCCGGTGCGTAGAACCCCATGGGCTGACTGTTCAGCAGCGCGCAGGTGAAGGCGGCGGGCTCGTAATGCTTGAGCCACGCGGAGTCATAGACCAGCAGCGCGAAGCTGGCGGCGTGTGAATTGTGAACAATCAGATTGTTCGCCAGAAAATTGTGATCGCCTTCAATCTGCAGATCGTATGTGGGTTGAAGCCCACACTCCTGGATTTCAACCACCTTGTCCCAGTAAATGTCCGAATTCGCAAGATCGGATAGTTCTCGTGATTCCAAGGCTGCGGCGAGACGACCAATAACAGCGCGCCGAAATCCACCTTTTGCCGCACTCTTGCGTGCACAAATCTCGCGCATGCCAAGCCCCGTTCTGCGTCCTATCTCCAGCCAGGTTAACTTCCGTGCATCGCGTTCCCGCCGAATGATCACCCGGACTTCTGCCGGAATAATGTCACGCGACATGCGCCCGTTGCAGGATGCAGCCAGCTTGCGCGAACGCTGGCGCTTGGTTTTATCCAAAAAGCGTCGCCCAATGAGATTCCAGAATCGCTGTAACTGAATCGCGCCAGTGATTGTCACAGTGTGATGTTCAAGCCTGCGCCCACGATAATCACGCGATTTTCGATAGATGCGCGCGACAATGCCCAACCGCAGCAGCAAGTGTTGCACCTCGCTGCCCAGGCGGGCGGAAGCCGTATCGTAGGATGCGCTTCCCGTCATCGAAAACCCGCCATCGCCCTCCCAGAGTCTGGCAAGGAACACGGCTATATCACTGTCCTGGAGTTCGAATACCTCATCCGGCAGGTATTTTGCCCTTGCAGTACAGCCCCAGATTCCCAGGCCACGCACCCACAATACTGCTCCACAAGGATAACTGCGCTCCACTCTGCGCACGCGCACCGAAAAGCAATTTCGATGACGCTCCACCACGGCACGGGTATTGGGGAACTGTTCAACCTGCCTCACAAACTCGTCGCAATGCCATCGCTCAGTCGTATAAAAATAGAACGTGCTGGGATGACAAACATTGCCTTCAGCGATCAGATCAGCCAGCACCAGAATCCGATGACGCGCCCATTTCTTGCTGCCAGGAAGCGGCAAAGAACGTGCAGCGGCGATGCAATCACCTGTTCGTAGATCTTCAAGGGTCCGCCATCCCGCCAGGGACATGAATGGATGCTCTGCCGTCGCGGTAATGGTATGCCCTAGCGCCGTACGCAAACGCCATACGGGTTTCACTCCGACGGGCACAACGGCGACAACCTTGCGTTTTCGCAAGCGCATATGGTTGTCGCATGCCAGCGTATTTCGGAGGCGGGTTTTGCCGGACATTATTTCTTCAATGGTCCGCCATCGACCCGTATCCGCATCGATGACCCGCGTTTCACCGACAACGCATTCCGGAAAACCATATTCACCGAAACCTTCAATCTGCCTGCAGATGCGTTCGGCAAACTCAACCGGATAGTGATTCGCGATCAGGCCCGAGGCGAGCTGGTCCTTGAAGCGGTGCAGATCCCCCTGGCGCTCCCACGAACCCATGGCGCGCCGCAGGTTGTCGGCCTCACCGGCCGTGAAACCCGCGGCATGCATGGCCAGCTGCATGACCTGCTCCTGGAAAATGGGCACGCCCATGGTGCGTTCCAGCGCCGCCTGCGCACCGGGGCCCGGATAGTCGATGAGCTCCTCGCCATTACGGCGTCGCAGATACGGATGCACCATGTCGCCCTGGATGGGACCGGGCCGCACCAGCGCGACCTCGATGACCAGATCGTAGAAGGTGCGCGGTTTCAGGCGCGGCAGCATGGACATCTGCGCCCGCGATTCGATCTGGAAGACTCCGATGGTGTCCGCGTTCGACATCATGGCGTAGACCTGCGGGTCCTCCTGCGGCAGATGACCCAGCGACCAGGCCGTGCCGCGCCAGTCATTGACCAGTGCGAAACAGCGCCGTAATGCGCTGAGCATCCCCAGGCCCAGCACATCCACCTTCAGCAACCCCAGGTCGTTCAGATCATCCTTGTTCCACTGCACCACGGTACGCTCGGGCATGGTGGCGTTCTCGACCGGCACCAGGTCCGAGAGTGCGCCAGCCGCGATCACGAATCCTCCGACATGCTGCGAAAGGTGCCGCGGAAAGCCGATGAGTTCGCCGCCGAGCTGGATGATCTGCCGCAGCAGCGGATCATCCGGATCAAACCCGGCCTCGCGCAGGTGCACGGCCGAAACCTTCGCATCCCACCACTGCACCACGCGCGCCAGCGCCCGGGCGCGTGCCTCGGTAAAACCGAACACCCGCGCCAGGTCATGCAGGGCGCTGCGGCCGCGATAGCTGATGACGGTGGCCGCCAGTGCGGCCCGCTCGCGCCCGTACTTGCGGTACAGGTACTGGATGACTTCCTCGCGCCGGTCGTGCTCGAAGTCGATATCGATATCCGGCGGTTCGGCGCGTTCGCGGGAGATGAACCGCTCCATCAACAGCGAATCAAGCCGTTGCCCGCTCGCGGTAATGCGCAGGCAATAGCACACCAGGGAATTGGCCGCCGAGCCGCGGCCCTGCGCGAGAATGCCGTGCTCGTTCGCATAGGCCACGATGTCCTGCACCGTCAGGAAATACGCCTCGTAGCCAAGCTGTGCGATGAGCGCCAGTTCGCGCTCGATGATCGCGCGCGCCTGCGGCGAGGCTCCCTGGGGCCAGCGATAACGCACCCCCCGCTCCACCAGCTTGCGCAGCCAGGTGGCAGGCGTCTCCCCCGCCGGCACCAGCTCCTGCGGATACTCGTAGCGCAGTTCGCTCAAACTGAAGGTGCAGCGCTGCGCGATATGCAGCGTCTGCGCCAGCAGTTGCGGCGGATACAGGCGCGCCAGGCGGCTGCGCTCACGCAAATGCCGCTCGCCGTTGGGGTATAGACGGGTACCGGCCTGCGCCAGTGTCATGCCATGACGTATGGCTGTCACGGCATCCTGCAGGCGGCGGCGCGCACGCACGTGCATGTGTACATCCCCACTGGCCACCAGCGGCACCGCACAGTCCCGTCCGATGTCCATCAGCTGCGCGAGGTACTCCCGGTCCGTGCCCCTGAGCAGCAGCTCCACGGCAATCCACAGGTTTCCAGCAAAGCAGCCGCGCAGCCAATGCAGTTCTGCCACCCCCGGCACTGCACCGGGCAGCCACAGGATCAGGCAGTCTTCGAGGTGCCGCTGCACATCCTCGCGCGTCAGCTGGTAGCTGCCCTTCGGCGCCGCGCGTCGACCGTGGGTAATCAATGCGCACAACCGCGCATAGCCATGGCGATTGGTCGCCAGGGCGACGAACTTCAGGCCACAGGTGAGCGTGAACTGCGCGCCAATGATCAGCCGCAGGGATTGCGCGCCATTCGCGCCATTCTGCACAGCCATGTGCGCCCGCACGACCCCCGCCACCGAACACTCATCGGTGATGGCCAGTGCGCTGTACCCGAGCTGCTGCGCCCGTTGCACCAGCTCAGCGGGTCGCGATGCGCCGCGCAGGAAGGTGAAGTGGGTGAGGCAGTGCAGCTCCGCGTAGGCAGGCGGTTGCGCGTTCATCCCGATAGACCATGCAGGAACCACCGGTGCGGCGGCTGGCGCTCGCGGAACACCCATACCGCGATGCCATGCACATCGATGGCATGGTAGTAATCGCGCGCGACCCCGCACCCCTCCCACCACTGGCTCTCGATGCGTTCGGGTCCATGCCGCAGCTGCAGCGGTCCGTCCAGTTGCGGCCAGCCTTGCTGCTCACGCAGCAGCTGCGGCTCATCCAGCAACCACAAGGGACGCGCCGGGGCTTGAGTCCTGACCCCGGCTCGTGATGAAAGCGCGGCGTGCCGGAAGTCAGGATCCGCCGGTGACAAGGCTCGTGATGCGCCTTCCGGACAATGGCTGTCCTGGCAGATGAGACCCTGCACCGCGAGTTCCCCTAAGCGCATGCGCAGTCGTTCGATGAACTCCAGCGAACCGGGCACTGACCCGGCCGCACCGCCACCGCCGTGCTGCGCGGGATGCCACAGTGCTTCGTGTACCGGCGCGCGTGACAGCAGCTCCCCGGAACGCAGCTCCAGCGAGCGCACGGGCCCGGGCAATGCGGTTCTGCCTAAGCGTTCCGCAAACCATTCCAGGAAGCGCGCCGCGGCAGCCTCCGGTTGCGCCAGCCTGACCACACAGTCGGTGTGCAGGTCATTGCGATGCCGCAGCCGGCAGGTGAGACGGGTAATGCCGCACTGGCGCGCCTCAAGAAACTCTCCGAGCTGTTTGAGCAGTGGCTGCAGCGCCTGCAGGATCTGTGCATGATCCTCGCGCTCACGCACGAACTGACGCTTCGCCCGGAACCGCTCCGGGACCCGGAACGGCGCGCGCAGATCCGCACTGCGCGCCACGAGTTGGTCCAGCATCTGCAAAGGTTCACGGCCGAAGCGTCGCGCAAAACCGGCCCGCGGCAGCCGCAGGGCCTGCCCCACGCGGTACACACCCAGTTTCGAGAGCCGCTGCAGCAGCTGCGGCGGCCAGCGCAATGCGCGCAGCGGCAACGGACTCACCGCACTCACCAGGTGCTGCTGATCCAGCACTTTGAATGACACCCCGCTGCGCGCACCCGCCAAAGCGGCCAGGGCGGTCGGGGCCAGCGTCAGCACCGGCGCCGCGTGCGCGGCGTGGCAACCGGCGCGAAAAGCGCGGTACAGCGCTGCGGCGCCGCCGAACAGGGCCAGACTGCCTCGCACTTCCAGCACCAGTCCATCCGGGGGTTCCAGACTCACCCGCGACGTGAAACGCTGCGCGAGCACTCCCAGACGCTGCAGCAAAACCGGATCAGGATGAGGTAGATGCACTCCGAGCCACAGCTGCGGCAATGCCGGGGCATGCTGCTGCTGACCTTGCTGATCTCCCGGCGGCTCCACTGGCGGTGGCGATCCGGCCGGCGGTACCGCCAGTGACAGTTGCAGCGAAGCGGCGGCAGCCATGTTCAGACACCCGCAGCAGCCTGCGCGGCATCCAGATCCAGCCACCACTCACCCGTCACTCCGCCGCGGCTCTTGAGAATGCTCAAACGCACGCCACGGCCGTTGCCATTGCTTTGCGGTTCGACGCCCAGACGCAGCAGCGCGTGCGAAGGTTCCTGCGCGATGCGCGAACTCCACGGGCGCAGCAGGAAGGCCAGCGTCCGTCCGCGTTGCGTGGCCAGTTGCAGGCGTCGCACGATGCGCGGTCTCAACGGTTGCGTAATCCAGGTGAGTACGACATCGCAGGCCCCGGAAATCAGCGCCTGTTCCGTGGCCCATTCGGGGGCCCATTGCGGACCCTGCGGCGCCCGCACCACCAGTATTCGTGACAGATTCACACCGCGTGCTGCGAGAGCCGGCGCATAGGGCGTCAAAGGTGGCGCGATCCACGTGCACCAGCGGGCCTGCGGCCGCTGCGATACCGCCGCCAATAACGGCAACAGCAACCGCAGCTCACCACTGCCCAGGTGACTGGCCAGGATCTCCACCAGGCCTACCCTGGGCCAACCCCCCCCTGCCAGCCGCGCATCCAGCTCGGGAAAGCCCGAGGAGAGCGTATCGATGTGGGTAACACTGCGACCGCGCCAGATGCCCGGGTGTTCGAGCAGCCGGGCCAGAGCATTCACATGAGTCCGGCCGCCCGGCCCTGACGCAGCACGCCCACCACGATGCCCTCGATGAGCAATGGTTCTTCCTTCAGATCCACGCGGATCGGCTCGAAGGCATCGTTCTCGGGCATCAGCCATACCACCGAGCCTTCCTGCCGGTAGCGCTTCACCGTGACTTCATTCTCAAGCCGCGCCACGACGATCTGGCGGCTGCGCACGTCCGGCGTGCGATGTACCGCGACCAGGTCGCCATCGAGAATGCCGACATCCTTCATGCTCATGCCCACCACCTTCAGCAGGTAGTGCGGACGCGGCTGAAAGATTGCAGGATCGATCTTGTAATGCGCCTCGATGTTCTCTTCGGCGAGGATGGGGCGACCCGCGGCGACCCGGCCGATGAGCGGCAAACCGAACTGCTCGCGCATGGTGTCCTTCAGCTGGATGCCACGCGAAGTGCCCGGCACCAGGGCGATCACCCCTTTGCGCGCCAGGGCCCGCAGGTGTTCCTCCGCCGCATTGGCGGACCTGAACCCCAGTTCCCGGGCGATTTCGGCCCGCGTCGGCGGCATGCCGGTCTCGGCAATACAGTGCTGAATGAGTCGCAGGATCTCGGTCTGGCGGGGTGTCAGGTCGGACATATCGTTACCTGTTTATTTATACAGATACTGTGATTATATCCAGATCGATTCCCCGCGCAAGTCACTTGCCGAAAGGTTCGCCCTCCCGTAGCGCCGCCTGCAGCTGTGCGGTTCGATCCCGCGGCAAAACCCCGCCTCGATGCTGTATCACGATCGCGGCCACGCGATTGGCCGACCGTGCCGCCGCGAGCGGATCCTGACCTGTGCGCCGCCCCGCAAGAAAGCCCGCGTTGAATGCATCCCCAGCGCCGGTTGTGTCGATCACCGAGCTGACTTTGACGGCAGCAACCGCTTCGGTGCCGCTGGAATCAGCGACCATACAGCCCTTCGCTCCCAGCTTCACGATGACCTGTTCGGCTCCCCAGTCACGCCAGCGCATCACCGTCTCGGCCGGCGACGCGTCGCCGCACAAGGCGACTTCATCCGTAAAGGTCGGCATGACGATGGACACGCACGGGGCCAGCGCCCGCATCGCCGCGCGCGCCTCCGCGGCGCTGTTCCAACCGTTAGGACGGTAATTGGGATCGAAAATCACCTGCCCCTGCCCCGCACGAACCGCCGCCGCAATCTCATTGATCTGCCTGCGTTCGGCGTGACTGAACAGCGAAAGGGTAATGCCGGACAGGTACAGCTGCTGCGCCGAACGTACGCGCGCCACGGCCGTCTCGATCCCCGGCAGCGTGAACAATTCCCGCGCGGCCGACCGCTCACGCCAGTAGTAGAAGTGACGCTCCCCGTCGGCGTCATTGCGCACGGCGTACAGCCCGGGCAGCCGCGCGGGAGCGCTCAGCACCAGCGATGTGTCCAGGCCATCCGCCTGCCATTCGGCGCGCATGTCCTGGCTGAAGACATCGGTCCCGAGGGCCGTCATGTAGGCCGTCGGCACCCCCAGGCGGCTCAGGTACAGCGCGGTATTGAACGTGTCACCCGCATACCCCAAGCGCCAGCGATCCGCATCGCGGGTCAGCTCGAGCATGCACTCGCCGATGACAATCATGGCCATCAGTCTGGAAGACGCTGTTCGCCCTGGACGTTCAATGATGCGCTGATCACATCGGGTGTGACCTGCGGCTGCCCACTGCCCACGCTCACTGCGTAATGACCGGCCGTGACCACGACCTGCCCTGCCTCGTTGACATGACTGAGCTGCCGCGCCGGCAGCGTGAAGTGCACGGTTCGGGACGCTCCGGCCTGCAGGTGCAGCCGCTGGAAGGCGCGCAAGGCACGCTCGGGTGCGCCCGCCGCCCCACCGAACTGCAGATACAACTGCGCGACTTCATCGCCCTCGATCCGGCTGGTATTCGTGACCTGCACCTGCACGCTGAGCGGCTTGCCGGCCGCCAGCGTCGGTGATGACAGCTGCAGGTTCTCGTACCGGAAGGTCGAATAGCTCAGCCCAAACCCGAACGGATACAGCACCGGCCCGGTGAAGTATCGGTAGGTGCGGTTCTTCATCGAGTAGTCGGTGAAGTCCGGGAGTGCCTCGAGGCCTTTGTAGAACGTGATCGGCAGACGGCCCGCCGGATTATTGCGACCGGACAGAGTCTCGGCCACCGCGGTGCCCCCCTCCTCGCCCGGATACCAGGCCTGCACGATCGCATCCGCGTTGGCCTGCAGCCAATTCACCGCCAGAGCGCTGCCACTGAGCAGCACGACGATGAGTGGCTTGCCGGTGCCCTTGATGCTCTCCACCAGCTTTTGCTCTTCGGCCGGCAGATCGAGGCTGGTGCGATCGCCACCCTTGAAGCCCGGAATGGACAGCGCCGACTCCTCGCCTTCGAGGTCCGCGGTAATGCCCACCGTTGCGATGACCAGATCCGCGTGACGCACGGCTTCCAGGGCCCGTGCCGCGGCGTCGGGATCCTTGCGCCTCCACACTAGCTTCGCGGTGCGTGAAAAGGAGGGTGCGTTATCCACCGTGATGGCGTAACGCCGACCCTGCCTCAGATGCAAGTCCGCAAAGCCGGTCTGACCGGTGCCGCGCTGCGTGCTGTCGATGATGAGTTTGCCATCCAGATAGACCCGGTTGCTGCCACCGGGCGCGCCGAGCGAGTAATCGCCGCTCTGCGCAGGCGTCAGCCAGCCGCGCCAGCGCGCAAATCGCATGCCCGCATCCCCATTTCGGTCCAGGCTCACCGCAGGCTCGATACGGGTCAATGACGGCGTGCCGCTGTAGGCCGCCGTGGCGAAATACGCGAGCATCAGGCCGGGCTTGCCGTCCTCGGTCCTCAGCGCGGCGACCGGCACCGGCACCGGTTCGCGCAGGAACTGCACCGTGCCCGGCTCAAAGACAACCTGCGATCCCGGGAACTGGTGGCGGATGCCATCGATGAGCGTTGTCACCCGCGACGGGGTGCCGTTGTAGTTGCCCTCCAGGACGCGCAGGCTGTCGGCCAGTGGCCCGATGACGGCAATCTTCCGCGGTGCATGCCTCAGAGGCAGGATGCCATTGTTCTTCAGCAGCACGATGCTCTCGCGCGCAACCTGCAAGGCCGTGCGCCGGTGCGCGGCACTGTCCACCGCCGTGGCGGGAACCATCCGCGCCGGATCGGGCGGATCGAGGAGCCCCAGTTCAAAGCGCACCGTGAATGCGCGGCGCAGTGCCTGATCAATCTGCGCCTGCGTGATCAGCCCCTGGCGCAGCGCATCGCCGTACTTGGTGTAGTCCTCATCGTGAGTCCCGAACTTCACGGTGCATTCATTGTCCATGCCGGCCTTGAGCGCGGCACCCGCGGCGGCGGCCTCGCTGTCCACATAGTGATGGCCGCGGTAGATGTCGTTCACGGCGTTGCAATCGGATACGACAAAGCCCTTGAAGCCCCAGGTGTCACGCAGCGTGTGCTGCAGCAGCAACGAGCTGGCGCAGCCGGGAACGCCGTTGATGGCGTTATACACGCACATCACCGATGCGACATGACCCTCGATGACGGCGGAGCGGAATGCCGGCAGGTAGGTATCGGCCAGATCGTGCGCCGAAGCCATGGCGTTGAATCCGTGGCGCAGCGGTTCCGGACCACTGTGCACGGCGAAATGCTTGGCCGTGGTCGCGACGATCGGATGATTGGGATCGGGGCCCTGCATGCCGGTGATGAATGCCACGGCCATCTGCCCCGTCAGGAACGGATCTTCGCCGTAGGTCTCCTGGCCCCGTCCCCAGCGCGGGTCACGAAAAATATTGATATTCGGTGAGAAGAAAGTCAGTCCCTGGTATAGCTTCACCGCGCCGCTGCGCGCGGCCAGGTCGTACTTCGCGCGCGCCTCCTGGGCAATCTGCGCGGCCATTTGTTTGACCAGTGGCGCATCGAACGTTGCCGCCATGCCGATGGCCTGCGGATACACCGTGGCGATGCCATCGCGCGCCACGCCGTGCAGCGCCTCATTCCAGTAGTTATAGGCGGGTACCTTCAGACGCGCAATGGCACGAGCATCATTGTTGAGTTGCGAGAGCTTCTCCGGCAGCGTCATGCGCCCGACCAGGTCGGCAGCTCGCTGTGCTGCCGGTGCCTGCTCGGCACCCCAGCTGCTGCCAAGCGGCCACAGCGCCAGCAGGAGCCATCCGCAGTGCGCGGCGCGCGCTGATCCAGGCCGTTTCATTGCTTCAATACTTGCAATGCCGCGCGATGAGGCCCTCGGCGAGTTCCTGCCGGCCGGAGGGAATCCGCGGATCGAAGTTGTGTTCGGCCGCATGATCGGCCAACGCCGCAAGGGTGAAGTCACCCTTCATCACGCGCCGACCCAGATCGCTGTCCCACGCGCGGTAGCGCTCCTGCCGCAACTGCTTCAAGGCGCCGCTGCTGATGAGGTCCGCCGCCGCCAGCAGCGCGCGCGCGATGGTATCAATGCCGCCGATATGGGCGAGGTACAGGTCACCCGGATCCACGGACTGACGCCGCAGCTTCGCATCGAAGTTGAAACCGCCGGTGCCAAATCCACCATCCTCGATCAGCTGCATGACGGCCGGCACCAGCTCCTGCGCATTGTTCGGAAACTGATCGGTGTCCCAGCCATTGCGCGGATCCCCGCGATTCATGTCGATGGATCCGAAGATGCCGTACGCCCGCGCCACGGCGATTTCGTGCTCGAAATCCAGGCCCGCCAGAGTCGCGTGGTTGACCTCGATATTCACCCTCACCTCTTTCGTCAATCCGTACTTCTCGAGGAAGGCGAACACGGCCGCCGAATCATGGTCGTACTGGTGCTTGGTGGGCTCAAAGGGCTTCGGCTCGATCAGAATCGTGCCCTTGAAGCCGATGCGGTGCTTGTGATCGACCACCATCGACAGGAAGCGACCGTACTGATCGAGCTCACGGCGCAGTTCGGTATTCAGCAGCGAATCGTAGCCTTCGCGTCCACCCCACAGCACATAGTTGTCGCCTCCCAGACGATGCGTCGTTTCCAGTGCTGCCCGCACCTGCGCGGCGGCCCACGCAAAGACTTCCGGGACCGGGCTGGTCGAGGCGCCCGCCGCATAGCGCGGATGACTGAAAACATTGGCCGTGCCCCACAGCAGCCTGATGCCCGTGGCCGCCATCTTCTTCGCGATCGCCGTTTCGATGCGCCGCAGGTTGCTGTTGTGATCCTTGACCGTGGTTGCCGTGGCCATGACGTCGATATCATGGAAGGTGAAGTACGGAACTCCGAGGCGTGCAAGGAAATCAAACGCCGCCTCGAGCTTCTCATCGGCCATCGCCTGCGTGATCGAGGGGCCGAGCCACGGCCGTGGCAGAGCGCCGCCACCGAAGATGTCAGTGCCGGGCCAGTTGAACGAGTGCCAGTAGCACACGGCAACCTTCAGCCACTCCTCCATGCGCTTGCCGAGCACCATGCGGTTCTTGTCATAGACCCGAAAGGCGAATTCATTGCGGGTCTCGGGACCTTCGAAGCGAATGGGTTCAATGTCAGAGAAAATGCTCATCCTGCGGACTCCTGAAAGGCATTGCGAAGGTCGCGATACAGTCGCATGAACTGGCCGCGACGCTGCGCCAGCAGCGCGGCAAGTTGTGGGTCGGGCTGCACGATCCGCACGATGGGCGGCAGGCGGCACACTGCCGCTGCGGGTTCGCCAGTCACGGCCATGCGGCCCAAGCGCGCGGCACCGAGCGCCGCACCGATCTCGCTGCCGGCCCGGTAGGTCAGCGGCCGGTTCAGCGCCGCGGCCAGCAGCTGGCCCCAGTACCCCAGCCGCGCTGCACCCCCGGTCATGCTGATTTCATCGACACGGCCACCTGCTTCGAGCAGCACATCCAGGCCGTCGGCGAACGCCAGGGCCACGCCCTCCATCACCGCCGCGACCAGATCCGCCGGCGCCGTGCCGTGCTCGAGGCCGAAGAACACCCCTCGTGCATGCGGATCATTGTGCGGCGTTCGCTCCCCGGACAGATAGGGCAGGAAGTACGGGGAGTCGGGGCTCAGGTCGCGTGCCTGCGCCGACTCAACCAGATGCGGCAGATCGGTCGCACCCAGCAGCTGGGCCACCCAGTCCAGCGCGCTCGCAGCGGACAGCAGCACCGCCATCTGGTGCCAGCATCCGGGAAGAGCATGACAAAAAGCGTGGGCGGCGCGCTGCGGATTCGGACGAAACTGATCGGTTACCACGAACAGCACGCCGGAGGTCCCCAGCGACAAAAATGACTGGCCGGGCGCGATGACGCCCATGCCCACGGCGCTGGCGGCATTGTCTCCGCCCCCGCCGGCCACGGGCACGCGATTCATGCCCAGCAACTGCGCCGCCTGCGGCGTGAGCTGCCCGGATTGTGCGTTTCCTTCGACCAGCCGCGGCATGTTGGCACGCGACAGGCCGGTGGCCGCCAGCATGGCATCGGACCAATCCCGGCGCGCGACGTCCAACCATCCCGTACCGGAGGCGTCCGACATTTCGCTTACCCGCTCGCCGGTGAGCTTCAGCCGCAGAAAATCCTTCGGAAGCAGCACCGTCGCGGTACGTGCGAACAGCGCAGGCTCGTGCTGCGCGACCCACAGCACCTTCGGCGCGGTGAAACCCGGCATCATGATATTGCCGGTAATGGTGCGCGATTGCGGCTCACGTCGTTCCAGCTCCAGGCACTGCACACTGGAGCGGCCGTCGTTCCACAGAATGGCGGGCCGCAGCGGCACATCCGCACTGTCGAGCAGCGTCGCGCCGTGCATCTGGCCGGCCAGGCCGATCGCCCGCACGGAGGCACGCACCGAACTCGGCAACTGCAAAATGGCGTGGACCGCGGCGCTCCACCAGTCGCCCGCATCCTGCTCCGAGAACAGCGGATGCGGGCGCGAGACGGTGAGCGGTGCACTGGCCTGCGCCACGACCACCTCGCCGTCATCCACGATGACGGCCTTGATGCTGGAGGTACCGAGGTCGATTCCCAAATACATATCAGGTCGGTTCCACTGAAATTTTCACGCCCAGTTCCAGGCGTTCACCGGGGGCCAGTCTCGCGACGGTGGCCCGATTCAACGCACCGGCGGCTGCCGTTTGCGGCTCGAGACAGAAAAAATCCTTGCCGGCAGGTGTGTACACATGCAGCGCGCGGCCACCGGACGCGCTCATCTTAACGACCCGATCCGGCCAGCGCACTGTTGCGGTGCCGTCCCAATGGTCGAAGCAATGATCCAGTCGCACTTGCGTGGCCCGGCGCGGCGCATCGAAGGACCACTCCAGCGGCGTCCGCACTTCATCCACCGGCAGCGCCTGTGCGTCCGACTGCCACACCGTGCCGGTCCGCGCTTCAATCGTGGCCGCGGCCGCCTGCGGAAAATACGGATGCAGGCCAAGCATCGCCGGCATCATGCCCTGCGACTGATTCTCCACGGACAATGTGACCTCCAGCGCATTGGCAAGCACCGTCAGGTCCTGTACGGCGCGATAGCGCCACGGCCACTCATCACCACCCCCGCAATAAACCAGAACCGCCCGCGCGGCGGATGCCAGCTCGACGCTCCAGGCGGCGCGCCAGCCCTGCCCGTGCAAAGGATGCGGGTCGCGGTCCCAGTTGCGTCGCAGGTGCACATCGCGGCCCTCAAAGGTAAATTTGCCCTGTGCAATGCGGTTGGCGTAGGGGACCAGAGGAAAACACGCCATTGAGAACGGGTCAGTATCCTCAGGGGCCGCGGCCGGGCGCAGCACGGCGCGGCCACGCCAGCTGAACTCGCGAATCGCGCCGCCATGAGCTGCATCCACACTGACGAGGGTGTCCCCGTTCCGAAGCACCATGAGACCCCTCCGCTCAAGTGGTTTGCCAAGTGTACTTGGTAGCGCTACCATGCCGCAAGCTCCCGGCGATGACTTCTCAACAGGCGGGCGATCGGCATGATACTGGGATTGACGGTGGCGTAAACTCACGCCTGAGCCAATAAGAACGAGAGGGGGAAGCATATGCACGCGAGTTCCAACGACGCGACGCCCGGGTATGCCGATACGGCATCCGCCAACATGTTGTTTGTGTTTGCCATCGTGGCAGTGGCCACCATCGGCGGCTTCATGTTCGGCTACGACAGTGGTGTCATCAATGGCACGCAGGACGGCCTGCAGCAGGCCTTCTCGCTGACGAAATTTGAAACGGGATTCCTGGTCGCCGCCCTGCTGGTCGGCTGCGCATTTGGCGCCTTCATTGCCGGACGACTCGCCGATCTGATCGGGCGGCGCACCGTCATGATCATCGCCGCCATCTTCTTCGTCCTCAGTGCCTTCGCGGCGGGCGATGCACCCTCTTCCGTCATATTCATAGTCGCCCGGTTCCTCGGCGGCCTGGGAGTGGGCGCGGCGAGCGTGCTGTGCCCCGCCTATATCAGCGAGGTCACCCCGGCTCGCTCGCGCGGCAAGCTCGCCAGTCTGCAGCAGGTCATGATCATCATCGGCCTGACCGGTGCCTTTCTGGCCAATTACGTACTGGCCAAGGCCTCCGGCGGCTCCACCGCAACACTGTGGCTGGGTTATCCGGCCTGGCGGTGGATGTTTTGGATGCAGGTCATCCCGGCTGCAATATTCCTGATCATGCTGCTGATCATTCCGGAGAGTCCGCGCTTCCTGGTCTCCCGCGGTCGCCTGGCGACGGCGCAGAAGGTGCTGGCGCGCATCTTTGGTGCCGCCGAAGCGCAACGCAAGGTAGACGAGATCGCGCAGTCACTGGCCGCGGATCACCACCGGCCCAAATTGTCAGACCTGCTGGATAGCGCGGGCAAGGTCCGGCGCATCGTTTGGGTGGGCATCGGCCTTGCGGTCTTCCAGCAACTTGTCGGTATCAACATCATTTTCTACTACGGCACGGTGCTGTGGGAATCGGTGGGCTTCAGTGAGTCCGACTCCCTGCTCATCAACGTAGTATCCGGCACGCTGTCCATCGCGGCATGCATCTTCACGATATTCACGGTAGACCGGATCGGGCGCAAGCCCCTGCTCATCGTAGGCTCCGTTGGCATGGCCGTGACCTTAAGCGCGATTGCCGCCTCCTTTGCCACCGGCTCGCTGGTGAACGGCACCCTGCACCTGTCGCATCCGGCCGGTCTCGTGGCACTGGTGAGCGCCAATCTTTACGTAATTTTCTTCAACTTAAGCTGGGGACCGGTGATGTGGATACTGCTGGGGGAGATGTTCCCCAACCAGATCCGCGGCTCGGGACTGGCGGTGGCAGGCTTCGCGCAGTGGATCGCAAATTACGGAATCACCGTCAGCTTCCCGATGATGGCCGCCTCGCTGGGTCTGGTGGTTACGTATGGCTTCTACGCGCTATCGGCCCTGGTGTCGTTCTTCTTCGTGCGCGCCATGGTGCACGAGACCAAGGGTATGGAACTCGAGCATATGCGCGGCTAATCTGCCAGATAGGCCTTTACGGCCGTCGTGAGCACGGCAAGCTCTGCGGCCGACGCAGTCCACTGGGGGAAGCGTCCGCCGGGGCCGAACAAGGCCCCGGCAATCCCCGACACGCCATGGTCCCGCCACAGCTGCGCCAGCTCCTGCGCAGCCGGATCCTCCACTGTGAAGCGGTCACCACGCAGGTAGGCAATCCACGCACCGAGCGCCTGCAACAATGCGGCGCAGCACCGCCCCTGCGACTGTGCAATGCGCAGCGTGTCCAGCCAGCGCTGCGGGATCTTCTGTGATCCATCCATGGCGATCTGCCGCAGCCGATGCGGGCGCGCCTGATTTGCGAATCGCGCGAGCAACTGGTCCGCGTAAGTACCCAGGTCCTGCCCCGGCGCCGGCGTGAAACTGCGGGCTGCCTCCTCGCGCATCAGGACATTGATCAAGGCGGCCAAGGATGGATCGGCGATGGCCTGTGCGACCAGTTCATGGCCGCGCGCCAGCCCGATATAGGCGAGTGCCGAATGCGCACCGTTGAGCATGCGCAGCTTGGCCGTCTCGTAGGGACCGACGCGACTCACCCATTGCGCGCCGCCCACTTCCCAGGGCGGCCGCGGTCCGGCGAAGCGATCCTCGATCACCCACTGGCGGAATGGTTCGCTCATCACGGCCGCGGCATCGTGCACTCCCAGCTGACTGTCCAGCCAATTGAGGTCCGCGGCGGTCGTGGCCGGCACGATGCGATCGACCATCGTGGCCGGGCATGAGCATTCGCGCCGCACCCACGCGGCCGTTTCAGGATCGAGGCGCTCGAGGAACTGCCGCAACAGCCGCTCCAGTTGCGGCCCATTGTCCGCCAGATTATCGCAACTGAGCAGCGTCAATCCTGGCAAGGCGCGCGCGCGCCGCAGGGCGCAGGCGCGCGCCAGCAAACCGTAGAGGCTGTGCGCACCCCCTTTGAGGTCCAGCGCCACCGGCGCCGCGGTCCAATCCAGCGACAGATCGGGCTGCCGGTGGTAGCCCTTCTCGGTGATCGTGAGACTGACGATGCGTGTAGCGGCGGCAGAGAGCGCTTCAATCACGGCAAGCGGATTTTCAGGCGCCACGAGCATGTGCCGGATGGCGCCGATGAGGCGGATCTCGTGGCCGCCATTGCCCGATTGGGTAACGGTGTACAAACCACCCTGGGGTTCGAGCTGATCGCGCACCTGCGTGGCGCGCAACGAGACCCCGGTGATGCCCCAGTCGCGCGCACCTGAGTCCATGGCCGCATCGGTGTAGACGGCCTGGTGAGCACGGTGAAAGGCCCCCACTCCCAGGTGCACGATGCCACTGCGCTGGGAAAGACCGTAGCTCGGGCGCAGCACCGACCGCGGCAATCGCTCGATTGTCGGGGCGCTCAGACGGGGCAGCGCGCTGACACTCTTCAATGCGCAACACCATGGTCAGGATCGGGCTGCGAGCGCCCCGGAGCGTAGCGATAGACCTGCGCCTCGTACCAGGACAGCGGGTGCGCGGGAGCGGCAATTCCCGGTGCCAGCGGCAATTTGGACTGACTTTGAAAATACGCGATGCACGCATCGCGCCACCACTGGGCTTCGGCCTGCTGTTCGCCCAGAAACGCGGCCGTTTCGTAGAAGCGCTGCGGATCCACGCGCTCCTTGAGTGAATTCCAGGTACGGGCCATGGCCTGCACCGTACTGACACCGCGGCTGTAGCGGAACGTCAACTCATCCCACACGGTTCGCCCGGTGACCAGGCGCTGCGTCCAAGGCAGATGGTGAAACCACAGCAGGTACTTCAAGTCATCGGCCGTCGTATCCGCAAGGCGGCGCGCCACCTGCGGCGCGTAGTCGGCCAGGGCATCGCTGCCCGTGGCGGTGCGATCAAAACCGATCCCGTCCGGACCGGCATGATGGTAGTACACCGGATTCCATTCGGGTCGCTTCAGATCGCTCACCCAGGGACCCGGACCATAGTGATGCCCGGTTGCCATCAGATGCGCCAGCCCCAGCGGTGTCATGTAGTCAACGACCGCCTCGCGCGAGCGCAGCATCATATCCACGACCGGTGTGACAAATGCGGGGTCATTTGCAAAGGTCATGCGCACCCAGTCGGCTGCGATCTGCTTTGCGTCGCCTTGCGGATTCCAGGCAAGGCGACCAAATGCGTACCAGTCGGCCTGATCGAATATCGAGCCGGACCAGTCCCGGTCGGTGCCGACATTGGAGACGCCGGCCATGCCCGTGAGCGTGTGCCCATCCAGTGAGCCGTCGATGACGCGCGCAACCGTCGAACCTGCGCCCTGCGCAAATGTGTCCCAGCGCAGCACTTCGGAAAACAGTGCCCCCAGATAGACCAGATGCGTGGAAAACCCGAGATATTCCTTGGTCAGCTGCACTTCCAGCATCTCGTTGGTTTTGGGCATGGCGCCGAACAGCGGGTGCGCCGGTTCGCGCGGCTGGAAGTCCAGTGGTCCGTTCTTGATCTGCACCAGCACATTGGGCGCGAACTGGCCATCCAGGGGCTTGAATTCGCGGTAGGCCTGGCGAACCCGGTCCTGGGCATCCTGCGAGGCATAAATGAACGCGCGCCACATGAGGACGCCACCATGCGGCGCCAGCGCACCGGCGATCATGTTCGCACCCTGCGCCTGGGTGAGATGGTAGTCGCGCGGACCGGGCTGCCCCTCGCTGTCGGCTTTGACCAGAAAGCCGCCGAAATCCGGAATGGCGCGGTAGATTTCATCGGCCTTGGCATGCCACCAGGCAATGACCGCCGGATCGCGCGGATCACCGGTCTTGGTTTCGCCAAGATCCAGGGAGCTGTTGAACAGCACGGACAGATAGACGCGAATCCCGTAAGGCCGCATCACATCCGCCAGGGCCGCGACTTTGGCGATCCAGCGCGGTCGTAGGTACACCGAACTGGCGCTGACATTGTTGAACACGACACCATTGATGCCGACCGAGGCATCCGCGCGCGCGTAATCCTTGTAGCGCGGATCAACGTAACCCGGCAGGCGCCAGAAATCCCAGATGGACTGACCCGCGTAGCCGCGCTCGATCGTGCGATCCGGGTTGTCCCAGTGATCGAGCACGCGCAACTTCAGATGTGGCGCATCGTGCACATCGAGCGTCGCGATGGGCTCGTGTCGCTGCATGAGCGCCAGCATCCGAAACGCTCCGTACAGCAGCCCGACATCGCTGTTGGCGGCGATCAGCGTCACCGCATGGCCCTGCCATCGAGTCGACTGTATGACGAACCCCTCAGATCCGGCCGTGGCCAGCCGCAAGGCACCGGCGCGCGTGGCAACTTCCCGCGACTGTGCCGGCGTGGCCAGCACAATGCTGCCCTCGCCGACCGCGCTCGCAGCCTCAGGCGCGCTGCCCAGCATGCCGGTCAGACCGGTATTGAGCTCAGCCACGGCGGCCTGCACGCTGCGCGAATTGCCGAGGGCCACGATGCCGGTGGCGCGCGCGGCATACGCGTCGCGCGTGGCGCCTTCAACCGGCGTATAGCGCAGCCACAGCCGGTAGCCATCCTCGGCCATCGCGCCGGCAGCCGGCATCAGGCTGAGCACTGCCGTGACGGCCACCAGTGCGCATCGGACTGTCAGAACGGGGCGAAAAATCATGCACAATACTCCGCGCGCCCAAGGGCGCAAACACAAGGGGAATCGGCCATGCCGATAATTAGGGAAGCGCGTGTCATTGTCAGTTGCCCGGGCCGAAATTTCGTCACGCTCAAGATCATTACCGATGATGGGGTGACCGGTGTGGGCGATGCGACGCTGAATGGCCGCGAACTGGCCGTGGCGAGCTATCTGCAGGACCACCTCGTGCCGTGCCTGATCGGCCGCGACGCGCATCGCATCGAGGACACCTGGCAATACCTGTACCGCGGTGCCTATTGGCGGCGCGGCCCGGTGACGATGTCGGCGATCGCGGCAGTCGACATGGCGTTGTGGGATATCAAGGGCAAGATCGCGGGGCTGCCGCTGTACCAGCTGCTCGGTGGCGCGAGTCGCGACGGGGTCATGGTCTACGCGCACGCGAACGGCGCAACCATCGAGGAAACCATCCAGCAGGCGCTCAGATACCGCGCCGCCGGGTATCGTGCGATCCGCCTGCAGTCGGGCGTGCCGGGTCTGGCCAAGACCTACGGCGTCACCCAGGATAAGGGTCCGTACGAACCGGCCAATGCAGCGCTGCCCCAGCAGACCCAGTGGTCGACGGTGAAGTACCTGCCCTCGGTGGCGCCCTTGTTCGCGGCGGCGCGCGAAGCGCTGGGCGCCGGTGTCCACCTGCTGCATGATGTGCATCATCGTCTTACCCCGATCGAGGCCGCGCGGCTGTGCAAGGACCTCGAACCGTATCGGCCGTTCTGGATCGAGGATGCCGTCGCGGCCGACAACCAGGCGAACTTCCGTCTCATCCGCCAACACAGTACGACTCCGCTGGCGGTCGGCGAGGTCTTCAATTCGATCTGGGACTGCAAGCAGCTCATCGAGGAGCAGCTGATCGATTACATCCGCGCCACCATTGTGCACGCCGGCGGTATCACGCATCTGCGGCGCATCGCAAGCTTCGCCGATCTGCACAATGTGCGCACGGGGTTTCACGGGGCGACCGATCTGTCGCCGGTATGCATGGCCGCGGCGCTGCATTTCGATCTGGCGGTGCCGAACTTCGGCGTGCAGGAACACATGGGGCATGCGCCCGAGACGCTGCGCGCCTTTCCCCATCAGTACCGCATCGAGGACGGCTACATGCATCCCGGCGACGCCCCGGGTCTGGGCGTGGACATTGATGAGGCCCTTGCCGCCACGCAGCCCTACAAGCCGGCGTACCTGCCGGTGAACAGACTCGAAGACGGTACGATGTACAACTGGTGACCACCATGCCCCGATCGCTGCAATTGCATCCCGACAGACTATTCCCCGCGCAACCTGCGGTGCGAGCGCTGACTCGACAGCTTCACGAACATGTGGCGCGCCTGCCCATCATCAGTCCGCATGGCCACACGGATCCGGCCTGGTTCGCGGGCAACGCGGCCTTCGCCGGCGCCACCGAGCTGCTGCTGCAGCCGGATCACTATGTGCTGAGGATGCTGTACAGCCAGGGTATCTCGCTGGATCGCTTAGGCATACCACCGGGCGCGAGCAACGCTCCGCGGGCAGCCTGGCAGGTGTTCGCCGACCATTACCATCTGTTTCGCGCGACGCCGTCACGGCTGTGGCTGGACTGGGTGTTCAGCGAGGTCTTCGGACTGCGGGTGAGGCTCGAGGCCGCCACTGCCGATCTGTATTTCGACACCATCAACGAGCAGCTCGCGATGCCCGCCTACCGCCCGCGGGCACTGTTTGAACGCTTCAATATCGAAGTACTGACCACGACTGAATCGCCAACCGATCCGCTGCTGCAACACCAGGCCATCCGCGCCAGCGGCTGGAAAGGCCGGGTCATCACGGCGTTCCGGCCCGATCCGGTGGTTGACCCGCAGTTCGAAGGCTTCCACGAGCAGCTGCAGCAGCTCGGCGCGCTGGCCGATGAAGATACCGGCACGTACCCGGGCTATCTCGCCGCGCTGCGCAATCGTCGCGCCTACTTCGCGGCGATGGGCGCGACCTCTACCGATCACGGCCATGCCACGGCGCAGACGGCCGACCTGTCAGCGCGGGAGGCCACGGCCCTGTTCCAGCGCGTCAGCGCTTCGACCTGCGCGCCTGAAGATGCGGAGTTGTTCCGCGCGCACATGCTCACGGTCATGGCGGGTATGGCCATCGAGGATGGACTGGTGATGCAGCTGCATCCCGGATCGTTTCGCAATCACAACGCCGAACTGTTCCGGCGCTACGGTCGCGACCGGGGCGCCGACATTCCGTGTGCGACCGACTACGTACGCGCCCTGCGGCCGCTGCTGAACCGCTACGGCAACGACCCGCGGCTGACATTCATTGTTTTCACGCTCGATGAATCCACGTATGCGCGCGAACTCGCGCCCCTCGCGGGCCACTATCCGGCCCTGAGGGTCGGACCGGCCTGGTGGTTCCACGATAGTCCGGAGGGCATGCGCCGCTACCGCGAGCAGATCACGGAAACCGCCGGCTTCTGCAATACCGTCGGCTTCAACGACGACACGCGTGCCTTTCTGTCGATTCCCGCGCGCCATGATGTCGCGCGCCGCATCGACTGCGGCATCCTCGCCCGATGGGTCACCGAGCATCGACTCGAGGACTGGGAGGCGGCCGACATCGCGGTCGACCTCGCCTACAACCTGGCCAAGAAGGCCTATCGACTGTGAGCGATGCGTACGATGTGGCCATCATCGGGGCGGGCCACAATGGGCTGACCTGCGCCTGCTATCTCGCGCGCAGTGGTCTGAAAGTGGGAGTATTTGAACGCCGCGGCATTGCCGGCGGTGCGGCGGTGACGGAAGAGTTCTACCCCGGATTTCGTAACTCTACCGCCAGCTATACCGTGAGCCTGCTGCACCAGCAGGTCATCCGCGATCTGCGCCTGAAGGATCACGGCCTGCGCATCATCGAACGGCCGATGCAGAATTTCCTCCCCCTCGGTGAGGGCGCGAAGCCGCAAAACTTCTGTGTCGGACCGACCAGCGCCGACACCCGCAAGGCTCTGGCCGCCTTCTCGGCCAAGGATGCCAACCGACTGGCGGACTACTACCGGATGCTGGATCGGGTCGTCGGCTTCCTGCGCGATCTGCTGCTGCGCACACCGCCCGCGAACCTGCGGCACGCCCGTGACCTGCTGGGGCTGCTGAGCATGGGAAATGCTTTCCGCAAGCTTCCCGCCACGGTGCAATACGAGGTGCATGAACTCTTTACGCGCAGCGCCGGCGAGCTGCTCGATGGCTGGTTTGAAAGCGCGGCAATCAAGGCGTTGCTGGGCTTCGATGCCATCGTGGGTGCCTTTCAAAGCCCGTATGGCGCCGGCAGCGGCTATGTGCTGCTGCACCACGCCTTCGGCGAGACCAACGGCAAGACGGGTGTCTGGGGCCATGCCATTGGCGGCATGGGTGCCATCACCCAGGCCATGGTCCGGGAGGCCGAGCGCCTTGGGGTACAGATCCACCTGGATGCGCCGGTTCACCAGGTACGAACGACCGGCGTACCGGATGACGGCTCGGCTCGCGCCACCGGTCTTGTGCTGCAGAGCGGTCGCGAAATCACCGCGAGCCGCATTGCCGCAAACGTCAATCCCAAACTGCTGTTTACGCGGCTGCTCGATGCGGCGATGCTGCCGCAGGATTTCCGCTCGCGCATCCAGCGCTTCCGCTGCGAGTCGGCCACTTTTCGCATGAACGTGGCGCTGTCCGAACTGCCACAATTCAAGGACATGCCGGCCTGCGGCGCACACCTGGGCGCCGGCATCATCATGGCGCCGTCGCTGGATTTCATGGATCGGGCCTATCTGAGCGCCCGCGCCGACGGCATTGCGCACATTCCCATCGTCGAAATGCTGATTCCGAGCACCATCGATGACTCCCTGGCTCCGCCCGGGGCCCATGTTGCGAGCCTGTTTTGCCAACATTTCCGCTACCAGCTCCCGGCCGGGCGGCGCTGGCAGGATGAACGCGATGCCGCCGCGGATCTGATTATCGACACCGTGACCGGCTACGCGCCCAACTTCCGCAGCAGCATCATCGGGCGCCAGGCGCTATCCCCGCTGGATCTGGAGGAGCGCTTCGGTTTGGTGGGCGGGGATATTTTCCATGGCGCCTTGGGATTGGATCAGCTGTGGGCCGCCCGGCCGCTGCTCGGGTTTGGCGACTATCGCACTCCCCTGCGTAGACTATATTTGTGTGGATCAGGCACCCATCCCGGCGGTGGTGTGACCGCCGTGCCGGGCCACAATGCGGCGCGCGAGATCATCAAAGACCATCGCTCGAGGACCATGTAATTGCATAAGCTTAATAAAGTGTTACGCAACGCCCCGTGCATTACGTCATTGTCATCTTCAAATAGTTTGATTGTCGGTGCGCACCGACACAGGGCACCGTCCTACGCTTTAAATAGTCTTTAAGTAGTTGCATTCCTTGGCCAAATTTGATGCCATTGCGACCGCTTGCGAAAACTGTGGCGGCGTCTCCGCTGTGTGTTCGCATTGTCCTACTCCGCATTTAGGACTCCCGTTTACCACCCAGAAGGGGATTTTCAATATGAAGAGCACGATGTTTGTAAAGGCGGCCGCTGTTGCCGTCGTAGTTGCGCTGGCTGGCTGCACGGACCTGAAGCCGCTTCAGGCCCAGGTTGATGACCTGAAGTCTCAGGTCTCCAAGCTGCAGTCCGATGTGCAGGGTGCCAACTCTGCTGCCGCCCAGGCCTCCTCGAAGGCTGACGCTGCCAACACGGCTGCCGCCGGTGCGCAAAGCACCGCGAACCAGGCTCTGGCTGCCGCCCAGGCCGCACAGGCTGCGGTCGACGCGACCAACGAGAAGATTGACCGCATGTTCAAGCGCTCGATCTCCAAGTAAGCAATGGGTCCGTCCGTTCGCGGGCGGATTTTGCTCTGAAGCGACGCCGCGCTTTGCGCGGCGTTTCTTTTTCAGTAGCGGATCAGCGCCGATCCCCAGGTGAAACCGCCACCAAAAGCCTCCAGCAGCAACAGATCGCCACGTTTGATACGCCCGTCGCGCACCCCGACATCCAGGGCCAGCGGGATTGACGCCGCCGAGGTGTTGCCGTGTTCCTGTACCGTGACTATCACCTTTTCCATGGGCAGATCGAGCCGCCGCGCCGTGGCCTGGATGATGCGGATATTCGCCTGATGGGGCACGAGCCAATCCACTGCGGCGCGATCCAGACCATTGGCACTGAGCGCTTCATCGACGGCCTTGCCAAGATTGATGACCGCAATCTTGAAGACTTCGCTGCCCGCCATGTGGATCGCCCCGCCACCGCGGCAGTACAGCAGATCCTTGAAGGCGCCATCCGCGTGCAGATGGGTGGAGAGAATGCCGGCTTCGGCACGGCCCCTGAGTACGACCGCGCCAGCGCCGTCGGCAAACAATACGGCGGTGCCCCGATCGCTCCAGTTCGTGATCCGCGACATGGTCTCCGCGCCGACCACGAGCGCATGCCGCACTTCTCCGGCCTTGATGAACTTGTCCGCCACCGAGAGGGCATAGACGAAGCCACTGCATGCCGCCTCGATGCTGAAAGCGCCGCCGCCGGGGCAACCCAAACGCTGCTGCAGCAGCACGCCACAGTTGGGAAACACGAGGTCAGGCGTCGACGTCGCGAACACGATCAGGTCGATGTCGGCGGGTTCAAGACCGGCGGCCGCGATGGCGGCGCGGGCGGCGGGTTCGGCCAGGTCGACAGTGCCTTGGGTTTCGGCCGCGATATGCCGCCTGATGATGCCGGTACGTTCCCGTATCCAGGCATCGCTGGTGTCCATCATCCGTTCGAGGTCCTGATTGGTCAGGATCTTTTCGGGCAAGCAGGCACCCGTGCCGGCGATTTGCGAATACATCAACGCCCCTGTCATCCGAAAGCCAGCGCGACGTGCGCGCTGAAGCTTTTTACCACGACTCGCAAGGAGGGGCGGTGCTGTGGTTATTCCTGGCCTTCGGCGTCGGCCGGCTTCTCAATCACGCGTTTGCCGCGATAGAAGCCATCCGGAGTGATGCAGTGTCGCAGGTGGGTCTCTCCCGACTGCGGGTCGATTGACAGGGCGGGCTTTGCCAGCCCGTCGTGCGAGCGGTGCATTCCGCGCTTGGACGGGGTCTTGCGGCTTTTCTGAACGGCCATTGCGAACTCTCCGAAAGTCGAAACCTTAAAAAAACATCTACTGGCGTTTGAGCAGTTCACTGAGCTGTCCAAACGGCCGGTGCGTCTCGCTGGGCGTGCCCGCGCGAGCGCCGGCACACGCTTTATCCTCATGCCGCGGCACCAGTGGCAGCGCCAGCAGCAGTTCCTCCTCAACCAGGTCCCGCAGGCTGATCCGATACTCCTGCGCCAGCACGGTCTCCAGCGTCTGCGGCACCCGCGCGCCCTCAGCCTGTGTCGCCACCAAGGCTGCGCGCCCGGTGCTGTCCACCGTGGACATGACAGGCCCCAGACAGCGCTGGCACTGCAGCAGCACATCGGCGGCGACGGTAACCTCGGCCACCGCAATGCGCCCTTCACGGCTAAAATCGACCCGCCCCCGTGCCGCCCCGTCCGGCGCCGCCAGCAATGGCAGCACCCGGGGGAACTGCCTGAGCGGAATCGTAAAATCGATTTGCGCATGCCCGTCGGCCAAGGGACCGATATCGAGCAACTTCAACCAGCCCTCTGACATGGGGCGCGTATCATAGGTATCGAACCGACCCAAGTCAAAACGACTTGATCAGGCGCAAACCCTTGTTTCAGCGATCCGTTTTATCTACTTAGCGGTGTAATTTGAGCTCCCAGCCACCCCTGATTCTCGCCTCCCTCTCCCCCTTTCGTCGCGAATTGCTCGATCGCTTGGGCCTGGCCTTTGCCGTGGAACCGTCGGAGGTAGACGAGGCGCATGTGCCCGGGGAACCCCCCACCGAGCGGGCGCTGCGCCTGGCGATTGCAAAGGCTGAAGCGGTCGCGGTGCGTAATCCGGGCGCGCTGGTCATCGGTAGCGACCAGGTCGCCGCGGCCGGCGGCGTGGTTCTCGACAAGCCGGGTACTGTCGAGCGGGCCTGTCAGCAGTTGCGGCATCTGTCCGGCTCCCAGGCGCGCTTCCACACGGCCTGCGCGCTGCGCTGGCACAACAGCGGCTTCAACGTGAATCACCTGGAGACCGTCACGGTCTCGGTGCGCGACCTGACCCCCGGGGAAATTGAAAACTATGTGGCGCGCGAACAGCCTCTGAACTGTGCCGGCAGCTTCAAATCCGAAGGCCTGGGGATAGCGCTGTTCTCGCGCATTGCATCCGAAGATCCGACGGCGCTGGTGGGCCTGCCACTGATCTGGCTGGCCGGGGCCCTGCGCCAGGCCGGATTTTCAATTTTCTAGACGGCACCGCCGCCGCTCAGCGCCGTCGACGTGCGCTGTTCTTGGCGGTGGACTCGGCCAGGGCATCCAGGACGGCGGCCAGATCGGTGGGCAACGGCGCGCTGGCGCTGAAATCCCCGCCATTGGGCCAGTCAAACGAAATGCGGTGGGAGTGCAGGAACATGCGCGTGAGGCCTTCCTCGCGCATGCGCGCGTTGAAGTCCTTATCGCCATATTTGTCATCGCCGGCCACGGGGTGGCCGACGTGCGCGGCATGCACCCGGATCTGGTGCGTGCGACCGGTCTGCAGATCCACCTCCACCATCGATGCGCGATTGCGGAAGAACTGTACCGGCTTGAAGATGCTCACGGCATTCTTGGCGCCGGCCTGGACGCGCACCGTGCGCTCCCCACCCATTCGGCCGTCGGTATTCAGCGGCACATCGATGCGCTTCTTTCCCAGATCCCAGGGGCCCTTCAGCAGCGCCAGATAACCCTTTTCGATCTGCCCGTCGCGCATCATCGCGTGCAGCACCCTAAGCGCGGCCGGCTTGCGCGCGACCAGCAGGCACCCGCTCGTGTCGCGATCCAATCGGTGCACCAGCTCCAGGGTCTCATCGGGCCGTGCAGCCCGTAAGGCCTCGATAATGCCAAAGCTCACACCGCTGCCGCCGTGCACGGCGATGCCGGCGGGCTTGTTGATGACAATCAGCCGGTCATTCTCGGTGATGATCGAATCGCATACCGCTGCGACCAGGGTCCGGGGCACGCGCGCGGCCACCGGGGGCGCATCCGGGGAGGGGAGACTCACGGGTGGCACGCGCACCTTGTCGCCGACCCGAAGCCGGTCTTCGGGGCTGGCCCGCTTGCCGTTTACGCGTACTTCGCCGCGCCGCACGATGCGAAACACGCGGCTGCGGGGCAGCCCGCCCAGCAACTTGGTCAGGAAATTGTCCAGCCGGACACCCGCCTGGTCCGCCGTGACCTCCACGTGGCGCACGCCCTCCCGGATCTGCCCTTCTGGCTGCTCAGACAACTTCCACCTCTAACGTAAGATATTGTTTTTACAATGGTCTGGGGGCTATACTCCCGAAGCTGTCCCAAAATTACGGACAGTCACAGGCGCGCGGCATGGCTGCACGCATGTTACCGGCCCCTTCGGGCGGCGTGGCGCACATGTACCGAAAGTCATGCGTTTCACCGTTACCTGCGGGGGGTCCTTAGTTGGTCCTCGAAATCGAGGCCATCGCGTTGGCCGACAAGATTGCTGCACCCGTTACAAAGTCTCACCAACAATGACTCCGGGCGCGCCGTCGGTAGAGCTACAAAAGGTTTTAGGCAACCACCCTTTCGTGGGCGGGTCCTCATGAAGAGCGAGACTCGATCACCTCTATCCTTTTATGTCATGCCGCACGCAGTCGTGCGGCCTCCCGTCGTTTGCTTGTCGGCCTCACTTTGCTGGGTTAAGGCCGAACATGAAGAGAATGCTAGTCAACGCCACTCAACAGGAAGAGCTCCGGGTCGCTCTGGTTGATGGTCAGAAACTGTATGACCTGAGTATCGAACTGCAGTCGAAGGAGCAGAAAAAAGCCAATATCTACAAAGGTCGGATCTCGCGGGTCGAGCC
>DATDIL010000192.1:0-5320 GCA_036521075.1 Steroidobacteraceae bacterium
AAACCGTTCGCTAGAACTAAACTCACCATCGCCTGCGCGCGCGTTGCGGCAAGCGAGAATGACGGAGCCATCATAGCCCTCGCGACGCTCGTGGTCGCTGGCTTCACTTGCACCCTTTGGTGGGCTACCAGTGGTATGGTCAGTCTCATGGCCAGTCAGACAAGACTGACTGAAAGCCTTCTCGATCTTGAACAGCCATACCTTTTTGTGGTGGGTATCGGGACTGTTTCTTGGTCCCCTCGTGAAGGTGGCGGATGGATGGGAAAAGAACAATTCGTCCCGTCTACTACGATTCAGATCGCCTAACTATGGCCGTACTCCAGCCACACTCTATTATATACGAGCGACGATCATATCGAACAGAGGGCTGGTACCGCAGAAGCCTGATATGAGGCTTACACATTGGAATTTTTATCAGGATATTGTCGCCGCTGATGAGACTAAGCGGATCGAGTTTAAGATTACGGGCTTGCCCCACGAAGGACACGATATAGACAGTCTTATGAAACGGCGTTTGGTTATATACGGGTCTTTGGTTTACTATGACGTCTTCGGGAGCCGTATCGAAAGTAGGTTCGGTTTCGAGGTGCCCGACTCTTCCTCGCAAGGCAAGCGCGTGACCTATGCTGCCTATAGCAGGCGCATTGTAACAAAGGGCGAAGAACCCCGTGAAATCAACGACAGCGTATCTCTTCAGTAAGAGATGATGGCGGCACGGGACGGCCTCCTATAAACGGTCGTTTTCAAGAATCCCCGATTAGTCTCCCGACGGATGAGAAGGCACGGAACGTCGCGCCGGTCTGTCCCGCAGTTCGTCACGGCGCTGCAAGTATGACCATGCCCCTCCCGACCGGCTGACCATCCTGACTATGGGCATCGGTCAGGTGGTTGCGCCTCTACGATCTGTTCACAAATCCCCCTGGCACATGACCCCCGAAAGCTGGCTTTCAGCCTGGATTTCCGCGCATGGGCTGAGCGTGTCCAAAACCATGTGTTTTGCGAACACAGCTTGTTTTTGAACTCTGTCAGAGTGCCGCTCGGTCGCACGACGCGATCGTCTGGCCCGCGCCCGCGCTATCGCCCTGGCTTCGTCGAGGGAGCGGCAGCGCCTTGGTGCCTCCCGCCACGGCGCTGGCGAAGGAGGCACGTGAAGCATTCTCCTTCGATGACCCGCTTCGTCGCTTTGCTCCTAACAGGAAACCATGAGCAGACAGAGTCGCACGCATCAAGAGAAGACATGGATGGCCGGCCTTCGCCGGCCATGACGGGTTGTGGTTTGGCAGCGCGGGTCCGCCGCCAGGTGGGTGTGGAACCAACAGGAAACCATGAGCAGACAGGGTCGCATGCATCAAAAGAAGACGTGGATGGCCGGCCTTCGCCGGCCATGACGAGCAGCGGTTTCGTCCGGCCTAAGCCTCCACCGCGCTGAGCGGTCGTTCGTCGGCGGTTGCTGAGAACTGGAATTTCGGCACTCCGGCCTTATTGCACAATCCCCAGTAGGGACCCCATGAACCCTCCGCCGTCTTCCAGGGCTCGTCGTACATCTCGAACCAAAAGGTATCGAATGACATGTTGAGGGTATTTTGACCCGATACCCATTTCCTCGTTGTTTTATAGTTGGTCTGCTGGTTTGCGATGGATGTCTCTCGACCGCCGGCGCTGGGCCAGCCGATTTCAGCAATGATGACCTTCTTGCCGAGTGCCGCCACCTGCTGCATCCCGTTGCTCCATGACCACGCCATGTTCGCGTCGATATTATTGGGCTGGGCACCGCCGTACCATGGATATACGGTCAGGTATACGACGCTCTCGCAGGCCTCCACGACGCTCTGCCACGGCGAGCTCGCGTTCTGCAATACGGTTCCACTGAAGCACACGGTCACATAGGTATTCGCCGGAACGGAAGAATAGTTTGGGCGCGTTGCTATCGCATACTGAACGGCCTTCAGGACGTCGCCTGGCTTATACACTCCGACATCGGTGCGATTGACCTCGTTGCCGATCACCAGGTGCATAGCCGCGCTTGGATGAGCCTGCAGTTCAGCCCACGCGGTATCGATCCGCTTTTTATTCAAGGCATCGTTGTCGGGCACTATCCAGACCCCGAGGGCAACTTTGAGGCCGTGCTTTGCCGCGGCAGCGACGTTCCAGATATTGCCGTCTGTGGTGCCGCCCTGCGAGTATGTCCGTATACACTTAAAGCCGGCATCGGCGATCTGCCTGATGTCGGCATTGACCTGGTTCTCGGGCACCGGATGGGGAGGAGGTGTGGTTTCCTGCCGGTATGGCGAATAGCAGACTCCAAAAAAGGCCATTGGATTGCTCCTGCATTGGGTAACGTCGCCGCGATCGGCATCGCTTGCTTGCGATGCCGTACGAGCGGGGGTTCTAACACCGATCCAAATGGTTTCATTCGCCAGATGTGACGAACGGCGCGTTAATAATGGGTGATAGTCCCGGTGCGCGACGGGCGTGAGGCGCCGCCGCCTGAGGCAGCAGTCCTTACCTTTTGATCTGGATCAAAGCCAAGCCGATGTCGCGTGGTGCAGACATCGCACTTGTGCAGCAGATCGAGGGCAATTCAGCATGAGCGTGACCCATCCGGCTACCGGCTTCGCTCCAGTCAGCGGCCATGGCTTTGCATCAGCGCATCCGCAGTTGTCGCCGTTCCTGGTCGCGGTCGGAATCTTTGTCGCGACTGTCGCGGTGGCGCTCGCGTTCACCGGCCTGCCGGCATAGGCCGCAACGCCGCACCGGACGCGGTCCTGCGTCCGGCGCGGTGAAGCAGCACTCTGCCTATTCCGCCGCCGGACGCGCCGGTACCGGCACCGTGTTGGGGCCGAAGCGCTCGCGATACGGCGTAGTATCGATCTCCGCCAGCTCGATCTCGCGCGTCAGCACGCGGCGCTTCCATTCCTGGTGCGCCGGTTCGTCGGCGTGGAATTCCGGCATCACTTCGCGCGCGAACAGCTCCAGACTTTCGCAGATATGCGGGTGCGAATTCTTGCCCGCCTGGTTGAGCAGGATCACCTGGTCGATGTTCGAGGTGAGGAACCGCCGCAGCTTGCGCCGCAGCGTCTCCGGCGAGCCGATCAGCCCGCCCGAGATCGCCCGCGCCGCCGCCTCGGGGTTCTCGCGCTTCCACTTGTTGTATTCGTCCCACATGTTGACGGTGTAGGGATCCGGCCGCTTGCGCCCCGAACTCGACCCGTAATAGCGCAGCGCGAACTGGAAGAACGTCGCGCCATCCGCACGGCGCCGCGCTTCCTCATCCGTCTCGGCGCACATGAAGTAGCTGACCAGCGCAATGTTCGGATTGGTCTGGTAGTCGCACAGTTTTTCCTGATGCTTCACGAACGTGTTGTAATAGGCGTGCACCCAGGCGTGCGCGGCGTCCGCGCTCAGGAACTGAAAGCCCAGTGCGCCCAGTCCGCGGCGGCCCGCCATCTCGATCGTCTCTAGCTGCGAGCACGCAACCCACAGCGGTGGGTGCGGCTTCTGCACCGGCTTCGGCAGCACGTTGCGCATCGGCATCTTGTGCCACTTGGTGTCGAGCTCGACGCCCTGGTCCTTGAACATCGGGATGATGCAGCGGAGTGCGTCCTCCCAGACCTCGCGCTTGGTTTCCATGTCGCGGTCGAAGCCGCCGAGTTCGGTGACCGATGCCGACTCGCCGGTACCCATCTCGACGCGGCCGTTTGAGACGAGGTCGAGTGCCGCGATGCGTTCGGCGATGCGCTGCGGCGGGTTGGTGGTGAGCTGCACGATGCCGTGGCCGAGCCGGATGTTCTTGGTCCGCTGGCTGGCGGCACCGAGAAACACTTCGGGGGCAGGCGAGTGGGAGTATTCCTCGAGGAAATGATGCTCGACCTCCCAAGCGTAGTCGTAGCCAAGACGGTCGGCCAGCTCCACCTGATCGAGCGCATTCTGATAGAGCTGGCGCTCATCGTCCGGCCCCCAGGGGCGCGGCAGTTGCAACTCGTAGAAGATGCCGAATTTCATGGGATTTTCCTTGACCTACTGCCGAGTATCCCGCCGGAGGCCGGGCGTAGTGTCAAGGCACCGGCGTCAGCTCTGCCGCAAGCGACGGCAGCAGCTCCGCCACGGTCGGGTGGATGTGCATTGCCCGTTGCAGCACCGTATACGACGCGCCGGCATACATCAGATCGAGAATGCAGTGGATAGCCTCATCGCCGCCCGTGCCGAGGATTGCCGCCCCAAGGATCTTGCGGGTCTCGCCATCCACGACAAGCTTCATCAGCCCCGCGGTCTCGCCTTTCTCGATGGCTCGTGCCACGTCCGCCATGGCCAGGCTGGCGACCAGCACGTTATGGCCCGAACTTCGTGCTTCGGTCTCGGTCATGCCCGCGCGCCCGAGCGGTGGATCGGTGTAGAGCGCATAAGCGCCGATCCGGTCGTTCACCGTCCTTATCTCGCCATCCAGCAGATTGGCAGCGACGATCTCGAAATCATTGTAGGACGTGTGGGTGAACGCGCCGCGACCGTTGCATTCGCCGAGCGCCCAGATGCCCGGCACGTTGGTGCGCAACTGCTCATCCACGGTGATGAAGCCCCGCGCATCGACTGTGACACCCGCTCGGTCAAGGCCCAGATCATCGGTGTTCGGCCGCCGTCCCGTCGCGAGCAGCAGATGCGACCCCTCGAGCGTAAGGCGCGTGTCGCCGCTGATCAGACCGAGTTCGACGCCTTGCTGTGACGGCGACACCGCCACGTCGCGTACAGCGCAGACGATGCGCACGCCTTCGCTCTCCAGGATGCCGCGTATCGCGGCAGAGATCTCCGCATCCTCGCGCGGCACCAGCCGAGGTGCGGCTTCCAGTACGGAAACCTGTGCGCCGAAGCGGCGGAAGATCTGCGCGAACTCCAGTCCGATGTAGCTGCCGCCGAGTATGATCAGATGCCGCGGGACGGCATCCAGACCAAGCACCGTGGAGTTGGTGAGGTAGGGCACGCTGTCGATGCCGGGGACCGGGGGCACCGCCGCCCTGCCGCCGACATTGATGAAGACCTGCTGCGCGGTCAGCCGCTCGCCGCCGACCTCGAGCTCGTGCGCGGCGACGAAGCGCGCGTGGCCGCGATGCACGGCGCAGTTCTCGGTGGCGCGCAAGGATGCTTCGGTCGCCGCACTCCATGACGCGACGATCTCATCCTTGCGCTGCTTCACCCGCGGCATGTCCACCGTGACGCCGCCGCCGATCACCACACCGAATTCGGCGGCTCGTCTTGCCATGTGCGCGGCATAGGCGCTGGCAACCAATGTCTTGGTGGGCGTGCAGCCGGTATTGATGCATGTCCCGCC
>DATDIL010000193.1:0-11781 GCA_036521075.1 Steroidobacteraceae bacterium
TTCGTCGAGGTATTTCCTCAGGGTCGGCCTCAGTGCCGAAATTTCCGTTGAAGATGTAAATCGAATCCAGCGGCCCGCCTGTGTATGCTCGCCAACCTTTTTGAGGATGTGCTTGGGGTCCTTCAGCAACGCGCCTTTAAAAAACGAAAGCGTACATACCTCCTTGAGCGGGATGATGATGACCACGTTCTTTTTCTGATACGTGAAGCAGGGCTTGCCCCATTTCACTTCCTCGGCCAGATCGCAGTCGAGCGCGATCTTCCTCAAGTCGTTTATTTCCCTCTGCCATCTTTTCGCGTAAGGCACCTTCATCGTCCCACTCCGCCCAGCCTGTCTTACCGTGGACTGCAATGTTAGCGCTCGGCAACGCAACGCGCTCGGCCTCCCTTGCACGTTGGCAGCTGGTGTTTCATACCGAACCATATGGTTCAGTGTACCCAGGCCCGCTTCGATGCCTCGTTCGCAGCGCTGTCGGACGCCACCCGACGGGGCGTTCTGGAGCAGCTCGGGCGTGCAGACGCCTCGATCACAGACCTTGCCGCGAAGTTCCGCGTGACTCTCACGGGCATGAGGAAGCATGTCGGCGTCTTGGAGCAGGCGGGGCTCGTCATCACCCAGAAGATCGGGCGGGTGCGGACCTGCGAGCTCGGCCTGAGGCGACTGGAGGAAGAGGCGGCACGGATCGAACGGTACCGCCAGCTGTCGAGCGTACCCTCGCCGGGATGGAGAGCGGAATGCCCGAGACATTCGCGCAACTGGATGAATTGCTCCTCACCCTGGGCGCGGGCGTGGAACGCTCGTGAAGTCGATTCACCGACACCTTGGGCTACGACTTGCTCAAAGGAGGGGTAGCCGGTCGAGGCGAACGAGGCGGCACCTGCAGTTTTTGCTACGCTACAGGTCTTGCCGACAGCAGGGGGACCCACCAATGAAAGGTCGATCGCCGCCATTTCCTTTGGCGAGCGTTTGGGCGGCGGCACTGGCCGGTTGCACGCTCGCCGCGCTGAGTGCTGCAGCGCGGGCGGCCACGCCGCATCCTGACTTTACGGGCATCTGGAGCACCTACGTGGTGTCGGGAAGGGCCCCTCCAGGCGGCGGTGGCCGTCGCTCTACAGCACCGCTTCCCTTCACGCCGGAGGGTAAGCAACGTAACGATGAATACAAGCAGCTGCTGGGTCCCGAAAAGGCCAACCCGGGCGCCTACTGCGTCGACTACGGGATGCCCATGATGATGGAGATGGCCGGCGGCTATCCGCTCGAGTTCATCCAGAAAGGGGATCAACTGACGATCATTTTCGAAGTGGAAGGGGAGACCCGCAGAGTCTTCCTGGGCAAGCGCGGCATTCCCGAGGAGAAACGAATTCCGAGTCGGCAGGGCTACTCCGTGGGGCATTGGGAAGGCCAGACGCTGGTGGTGCAGACGGGTGACCTGCTTGATGGTGAGGACCAGTCTCATCCCCACAGCGATCAAGCCCACATTACCGAAAGGTTCGGACTGGGAACGGACGCCAAGGGCGTCAGGTTCCTGAGCTATTCCATGAGGATGACGGATCCGGTGTACTACACCACCGCCGTCACGGTGGATAAGAAATTTGCCCTGGTGCCCGATGGATTCCTGTTCACCTACCGCTGTCCGGATGAATTCTGGCTGAATCTATTGAAAGCACGACGAGATCAGCTGCATGCCGGCAAGCCGGTGGACGCAATGATGAGTGACGTCTATAAAGCCTGGGAGGAGACGCAGAAATGAAATCCAATATCCGCCGACTTGTCGGGTCCGGCCTGAGCGTCGTCGCATCCGCCGCATTGATCTTCAGTCACTCGGCGCAGGCTCATCACTCCGCTGCTCCCTTTGACTTTGCGAAGACCATAACAATTGAGGGGACGGTCAAGTCATTCGAAGTAATGAATCCGCATACGCACGCGCTGGTCACGCTGGTCGATGCAAAAGGCACACGCGATATCGATTTCGAGGGGCACAGCGCCAGCAACTTCTACCGCGCGGGATATGTCCGCGGCGCGGTGCAGGCGGGCGACCACATTCAGTTGCTCATTGCGCCGCGCCGTGACGGAAGAGACGGTGGCTTCATCGTTTGGTTCAAGACACAGAAGGGCCTCGAAGTCGGTTTTCGGTCGCTGGCTCCGACCGGCGCGCCCAAGGGATCCGGACAGTAGTCGCGGCTGAACTTAAGCCATTGCCGGTGGCCCGAATGCATTGGCTTCCGCTTTTCCCTTGCCAATGCAGCCCCACAGGGCGAATCCGACGAAGACGATGAGCGCGGCGAGTGGCACGTCAGCGTTGAGCCGAGCGCCCAAGTCGAGCCGATGATCCCAGACTGCCATGGCGGCAACCGTCAGCACTGCCGGGATGAGCAGCAACCACCCGCTGTGCCCCATATCGTGGAGTCTGCGGGCAAGTAGCACAATGGTGGGGAACAGGAGCACCAGCAGACTCCACTGCGGGTAGACGTTTGGACTGGCCTGCGCGTACCACCACACCACGATCGCGAGCGGAATCAGCGCGGCGGCAAAGTGTCCGCGCGCGGTGCGGCCTTTGGAGTGCACGAAAAGGCTATCCCAGGTCGTGACCTGTCCCGATTCGCCCAGCGTCAGTGGATTACGCTGCAAGGCTCCCTCGTAGTAGCCGAGGTAGGCCAGCATCAGCAGGCCGTTCAGGGCAAAGGCAACGA
The DNA here is from genome assembly GCA_036521075.1 of Steroidobacteraceae bacterium. Lineage (GTDB taxonomy): Bacteria > Pseudomonadota > Gammaproteobacteria > Steroidobacterales > Steroidobacteraceae > DAIDKA01. The sequence goes on from DATDIL010000193.1 coordinate 2,691, forward strand.
GTGCCAGCAGCAATGGGACCGGCTGGTGTTCGAGCAGCGCCCAGTAAAGGGCACAGGCCGAAGTCGGCATCAGCACGCACAGTGCCGCCGGCGCGAAGATGCCGGTGAGGAGCAGCGCTCCCGTGACCAGCTGGATCAGCATGGCAACCGTCAACAGGCCCGAGTGAACAAATGCGCCCATCAGCTGCATGGACAGCGGCTCATGGCCCATTGGCACCGGCCACAGGGAGAGGAACAGGTAGTTGGCGCCGCTCATCAGCATCCAGGCGCCGAGAATGATGCGGCCAACCAGTACGAGCTGCTGGGCCGCCTGCGGCTTCGCTTGCAGCTGGAACATCGCGCGATAGCAGCCGATGAAAGCGACACAAAGCAGCACATCGCTGGCAAGCACCCTGCCGCCGGCCATGATGCTGCCATAGTTCCACGCCGAAAGCGGTGCGTCCCACCAGAACACGCAGAATGCGACGGGCATGCACACGAGAAGCATGAGGGGGGTAAAGAAGCCCAGCAGGACGGCGATCCCGGTGAGCATTTCCACGGCCTTGACGACGTCAAACAGATGGCTGTCAAGCAGGGCAAACAGCATCTCGTGAGCCAGGGGTCGCGTGGTGTAGTACCCCGGCTGCGGGAAGATGTGAATGAAGTGCTCGAGACCAGCTGGAATCATCCAGGCCGCATACCAGAGCCGCACGAGCCAGATCGCATATTTCATTTTTCTGTCCCCCTGCGCCTAGGATGTCGCGCGAATGGTTGACAACGCAAGTCTGCGGCGGTCGGGAAGGGAACGTTAACTTCAGCGGTGAGTTTTGTGCATGGCGGCAACGCAGCGACAGATAAGTGGCTACTCCGCGGCCGCGCGGCATTATCACATTGATAAGTATGGAAAAGGCGCCATGCGCCCGTTGGGCGTGTACCCCCCTACACCAAGGCCCGTTTGTCCGCTGTAGCACTTGCCTCGCTAAAGCCGTAGATCTTGCCGTCATCTCCCAAGGCGATACGGTACTGATGAACATCATGCTCATGCTGGACTTTGTAGATGTCCCATCCCTGGTGGCTGACGCGTAAGAAATCGATCGACTCGACCGCACCAAAGTACCGGCCAATAGTCCGCCAATAGGGCATCTGCCCACGTATGACCTGCGCAAACTCCGGGCTCACCTGGTCGTAGTTGGGGTTGCCGGCTCTACATGCGTCGAGCATCTGGCGCAATGCCTCCTGGCTGCCCGGTGCGGGAACGCGATCCCTGATGCGGTCCGCGATAGAGTCCCGTATGAGCTTGGCGATTTGCGCGTCGGTCCGCGCCAATCGAATCACGGTGCCACGCTGCCAGATCGCCAGCCGCTTCGCGGCACCCGCTTCGATTTGCTCGAAGTGCAGCACGAGATCGAACTCGGGGATGGCGAAATCCGCTTCACCGGTCTGCTCGAGTTCCAGCGCGCGGTTGCGGAAGTAGTAGCCGACATAGCGGGCCAGCATTGAGGTGTCTGGTGTGACTTGTTCAGCGGCGTCGGAAATCGAGGCATCAGCGGTAGATGTGGTCATTTCAAGACTCCTGATAAGGGAGCACAGTTCCTCGACGGACAATGAACGGCCCCCCTGCAGCTGCATTAGCGCAGCCTCGGCAACGCTCTGGCCACGCTCTGCTTCGGCGCGGCGATGTTTCCAAGTGTCCAGTTGCAGCTCCAGAAGCTGACGCAACGTGGGGGACGACGGCCGCCGCGTCAGGTCGCGAATTTGACTCAGGGTCAGACCAAGGATTTTGAGCAGACCGATTTCGTTGAGCTTGAGCAGCTCCCGGGCGCCGTAGCGACGCCACCCAGCCGCGGAACGGCTCGGCGTGATCAGCCCGTAGTTCTCATAGACACGCAGTGCACGTACCGTGAGGCCCGTACGCAACGCGCACTCCGCCGCGGTCAGCCATTCGGTCGTCGCTTCATTCATGATTTATGTCGTTCATTGATGCTCCCAAAAATCACTCTACGGTGTGACCTTGGGTACGGTGCAAGAGCGGTGTGCGCATCGGTGGTGGCCGGTCCGCTGGGCTAGAATAGGCGACGGTGGATCGCCTGGCCCGTTTCGGTTTGTGGGCGTTCTCAAGCGAAGCAAGATGTCGGCAATCAGAAGGAGGGGGACATATGCGCAGCATTCTATGGGTGGTCCTGGCCGCATTGTGTGTTCAAGCGGCCCACGCACAGATCAGCCGGGCCCGGGTCACCGGCGGCGAGGTCAGCGGCACTGCCGAGAACGGCATTTCGATTTTCAAGGGCATTCCATTTGCCGCACCGCCGGTCGATGCGCTGCGCTGGAAGGCGCCGGCGCCGGTGCGGCCCTGGCGGGGGGTGAAGCCGGCCGACGCCTTTGCGCATGCCTGCATGCAGGCGCCGCATTCGCAGGGGAACACCGCCCCGGTCAGCGAGGATTGCCTGTACCTGAACGTGTGGACGCCGGCCAAATCGGCCCGCGACAGGCTTCCCGTCATCGTGTGGATTCACGGCGGGGGATATGTGGGCGGGTCCACAAGTATCGCCATGTATGACGGCTCGGGCTACGCCCACAAGGGCGTCGTACTGGTGAGCCTCGCGTATCGGCTTGGACCTTATGGCTTCCTGGCCCACCCGGATCTTAGCCGCGAGAGCGGACACGGCTCGGGCACCTACGGCATCCAGGACCTGGTGGCGGGTCTGAAATGGGTGCAGAAGAATATCGCTGCCTTTGGCGGCGATTCCCACAACGTCACGGTCTTCGGACACTCGGCCGGCTCCGGGGCGGCGAGCATTCTGGCGGCCAGCCCACTCGCCAAGGGATTATTCGAGCGTGTCATCGCGATGAGCGGCAGTTCCTTCGCCCCGCTTCAGACTACAGCGGAGGGCGGGTCCGGCCTGAGCATCCCGACCCTCAAGCTCGCGGAGGAAACCGGTGGTACCTTCCTCGCGAGATTGGGCGTGAAGAGCATCGCCGAGGCGCGCAGCCTGAGCGCGGATGCCATCCAGGCCGGCACCGGTGGCGGCCTCGCATTCCGGCCCGTTGCCGATGGGTACGTCCTGCCCGCCGATCCCTACACCCTCTATCAGCAGGGGCGATTCAACGATACGCCCGTACTGCTCGGCGACACCTCGGATGAAACGCTCGTCTTCGGCGGCCCCAAGTCGGTCACACCGGCCGAGTTCGAAGCCCAAGTCACACGCCAGTTCGGCGAACAGGCCGAGGCCGTACTGGGCGTCTACCCGCACGCGACCGCCGCAGAAGCGCTCAGCGCCACTCGGCATTTGCGTAACGACACGCAGTTCGACTGGCACATGTGGACCTGGGCCCGCGAGCAGTCGCAGCACGGCAAGGGCAAGGTGTTCAACTACTACTACGACAACCACGCCCCGCAGGCCGAAGGCTCGGGTCATGGGAGCGACGTGCCCTACCATTTCCAGACGCTGGCGACCCGAGGCACGCCCCGCAAGGAAGATCTGGCCCTGTCCGACATGATCAGCTCCTACGATGTGAATTTTGCGAAGACCGGCGACCCCAATGGGCCGGGCCTGCCGCAGTGGCCCACCTTCACGGACCAGAATCAGCAGGTCATGGTCTTCGATGCCACGCCGAGCGCGCGCACCTATCCGCTTCTCGAGCGGGTGAAGGTGCTCGATCGGTACTTCGAGCGGCTTCGCAAGGCGCAATAGCGCAAAGGAAGCCCGCATCATCGCCGCCTAGCGCACCGCCAAATCAGCCGGCTACGACTCGATTGCGGAGGTGATCTACCCCCAGGCGCCGCCGCCGGCTCCCCCCACGGAAAAAGAGACGCACAACCTGACCGTGGCTCTGGAGGAAGGAGCCAAAATCGGCCTGCCGGTCCAGATCCATGCGGTCAGCCCCGCCAACATGGTCGCGGCGGTCGCCATCGGTGGCAAGAAACTGATCCATACACCTCATTGGGACTGGCTCACCGAGGCGCAGGCCGTGGCCGAAAGGCATCGTCAGCGATGAGGGGCAGGGGCGCGAGGGTGGCCTTCTGCCGATCAACGGCCGCACAAGCTCGCCGACCTCGTCGTACTCGGCGGCAATCCGCTGGTGGGCCACTGGAACTTCATGACCACCGAGGTCGTGATCAAGGGTGGCGTCATCATTCTCGACAAGCGCGGCAGGGCACCGCGTTCCGCGCTATCGGGGATCTGCCAAAGAAAACGTGGGCTGACCACGAAATGAACCCCGCCCCTATTGTGGGGAACTAACCCAATCCAATGCCGTACTTTCCATACATCGATGGTCTGCGAGCAATTGCCGTGCTCGCAATCGTTGTGTACCACTTTCAGCGCGGCGCTCTGCCTGGTGGTTTTCTCGGAGTCGACATTTTCATTGGCCCGCTGCGTGCGTCCGGCTCCTCGATTTGCGTGGTGCTGGATGTACCCGACTTTCCAGATCTGGTGCCATACGCGACGGCGATGGCGCGTCGGCGAGGACTGGACACCTCGTTCCTCGACGTCACGCGCACGCAGATTCTGGCCCGCGACTCGTACTTCGAAGGGCCGGCACGGGCCCTTGAGGTAACGCGCGGGGTGAAAGTAGTAGACCCCAAGGACGTGCTCTGTGCGGGTTAGCGCTGCGCATTCGAATCGAGCGACGGGCGCTCCTTGTATCGAGATGCGGATCATTTATCACCGGTAGGAGCGATGCTCGTTGCCCGCTCGCTCGAGCCGTGCCTGCAATCGCTCCCGGGACGTATTGCTCTTCTGTGCGATAAAGCCTGACGGCACGCGGTTGTACCGTGCGCAACATCGTTACCCCTCGGAAGCAGAATGTATGGACCGAGAAGACCTACATTTGCCGAAGCGCCCGCGATCCGACACGAGCAGCGCGACGACCTCGGCGACGTTCACACGGACGCCGCTCGGCGCGAGTTCCACCGCGAGCGCCGCTATACGCGTTCATCGCCCTCGATCGGCGCTACCTTGGGCGCTCGACGAAGGAACTTGACCAAATCCTTTGGCTTTGCAGATCCAGCTCGCTGCCGGAGGAATTCGCTGGCGGTTCGAAGCGTCCCCACCTTCTCCGCCACGGCGGCGGCGATGAATTGGTTCAAAGAAACCCCATCGATCTTGGCGAGTTTGGCGGCAGCTTCCTTAACAGAATTAGGAAGTTTTAACGGGTACGTGCTCTTGCTCATTTCTGTAGCTCCTTTAGATACGCGCTCGGACTCAAGGTCCTGACACCAAACCGTCCTGTTACCGACTGAAAATCGCCGACGTTGTGTGTGACCAAAGCATCCGCCCGCCCGTTCACGGCAGCCTCGAGCATCAACTCATCGGCCGGATCCCGGAGTTGCGGGCGCCACATGAAGTTCAATTCGACCGGCTCTGCAGCGCTGGCGAATGCTGCGAGAAATCCCTCGACGTCCTGCGGACTCATGCCGGTCGCCAGCCGGTGCTCCGGTCGCAGCAGCGCTGCTTCGTACTCGAGAAATACCGCCGTCGTAACGAGTGGTATGCAACGCCGTTCGGCGACGTTGCGGAGTACTTGGTTGCTGGCGCCGAGCCGACTCCGAAGTCCAGCGACCAAGACGGACGTGTCGAGTAGTACTCGCATATCATAATAATATGTGACATCCTATAGGATGTCTATACACATGGTGCACTGGAGCGACGGCGTCTTCGACCCGGAAGGGTTTGGTCTGAGCCGGCTCAAACGGGACTGGGGCGCCAGACGGAGCCGCCGCGCTGCCCCTAGGGCATGAAGCAGCAGTCGATTCGAAATAGTCGTCGGTGCACAGCGGCCACTCCGTACCGACAGTTCGGAGCGTCATTAGGCGACTTGCGGAGTCAGCTTCATTCCGAGTGCCTTAAGAACCTTTAGAACGGTCCGTGTGCAGCATGGAGGACGCAGATCATGGATTGTTGATATTCGCGTTCCCTTTTTCCAATGAAAGACACCCGTAGTGTGCCGCGAAGCGTATCGCCGGCTACTTCCTGGATCACGCGCCGGTTTCAGGTCTCTGCGCACCTAGGAGACCAACCCACCTCGGGTCTAAGGGCGCTGCATGGCGCCTAGGAGGGAACTCGGACTTCTTTCTTCCGATGCCCCAACGGAGCAAAAACTCAGACGCCCCCGCCTTGTTGCTCCGCCGGCCCTTTTGCACTTTCGGGGCTACCTCGGCGTAGCGAGGGCTCTGTTACTGTCACTCGTGGACTTGCGCGATAGGCCTTCTGCTGAATCCGTCATGAATGCACATTACTAGTAGTCGACATATGAGTCGATTACGCGTAATATAATTGACTATGTGGAATGACCGCCAAGCCATCGAAATCTTCCACCTGCTGTTCCTGCGGGCCTTCGGTGCGCGCGTCGACAAAGCCCTCTTCGCCCTGAAGGGCGGCTGCAATCTGCGGTTCTTCTTGAAGAGCATCCGCTACTCGGAAGACATGGATCTGGACATCCAGACCATGGCCGTAGGCACCCTGCAGAACAACGTGAATCGCCTGCTTCAGACGCCCGCGTTCTTGCAGGCGCTGCGAGCGCAGGGCATCGAATTGGTCAGGACCGCACAGCCTAAGCAGACCGGGACGACGCAGCGCTGGAAACTGGGACTGCGCATCCTCGAGTCCGGTACCGCGATACCGACCAAGATCGAGTTCTCGCGGCGCGGTCTGGACGGTGAGACCGCGGTGGAACCGGTGGACTCCGAAGTCATCCGAGCGTACCGGCTCTATCCGGTCATCGTGCAGCACTACAGTTTGCGTGCGGCATTTGCACAGAAAGTCTCCGCCCTGGCTTTGCGTCAGCAGGTGCAATCGCGCGACGTGTTCGATCTGAAGCTGTTGCTCGATGCCGCAGGCACGGCGCAACCAATACTCCCGGGAGCAACCAAACATCTGGTCGCCGCCATCGAGAATGCCTTAGCGGTGGATTACGACGCCTTCGCCGGTCAAGTGCTCGCCTATCTGGAGCCGGAGTACCAGGCGTATTACGGCAACAAAAAGGCCTGGAATGAGCTTCAGGAGCAAGTCATCAATGGTCTGGAGGCCTTGCGGCCATGAACCAGATCGAAGCCCTGCAGCGACTGCAAACGCTGGCGACGCCGGTCGTGGAATCGCGTGATGTCGCCGCGCTATTGCAGGTCGCCGCCAGCAACGCGACGACCATCCTGAGACGGCTCGGAGCCGAGGGGATGATCGTTCACTTGAGCCGTGGCCGATGGTTGGTCGACAAGAAGACCGATCGCCTTGCGCTGCCGGAACTGATTGCGGCGCCCCACCCGGCGTACATCTCGCTGCAGTCGGCGCTGTTTCATCATGGGCTGATCGAGCAGATTCCGGCGATTCTCTACGCCGTGACGCCAGCGCGGCCGCGTCAATTCCGAACCCCGATGGGCACCATCTCCTTCCATCGCATCCCGCCGGAACTCTTTATGGGTTTTGAACTGTCATCGCGGTCGGATGCCAAGATCGCGATTCCCGAAAAAGCGCTCTTTGATTTGCTCTATCTCGCACCGGGAAGATCGCGCCTGTTCTCGAAGCTGCCCGAACTCAGCATTCCGCGCGGCTTTCACTGGCAACGGCTGAAGGAATACACACAGCGGGTGAAATCCGCGGGCCGGCGGACCTTTATCGCCGAGCGGATTAAGGCGATCAGATCCGCCGCAGCGAAGTCTTGAACGTCACCCCAGCAACGCCACTTTTTTTGAACCCGCGCTTTCTAACCGAAACACCCGAGCTCACATTATGCCCGTTGAGGCGAACGCAGCGCCGATGGATCGATTGGGGAAAGTTCCGAGCCACCACGACGGCCAAGGGCGCGCAAACGTTCATCGACCTGGACGCCAAGCCCCGGCACGCGGTTGTCGGGGCATTTTGCGGTGAAGGATCTTTCTAAGTCAGAGTTGATCGGACTCCCGACCTCGACTACTTGGGCTGTCCGCCGCCAGGAGCGCCAACGCTTCCGGGACCGCCTTGTGGAGCAGCACCGCCCGGACGACCGCCGCGAGGAGGCCGCGGCGGCAACGTGCCGCCTTCGGCAAGAGTCTTCATGTTCTTGAGCGCGCCTTCGAACATCTGTCGGCGCTGCGCCCTGTCCTTTTCGCGAGCCGCATCATCGGGCAGCGTCGAGTTGTCCCACATCAGCGTGTAGTAGAGCTTCGAGGTGGTCGCCGTGACCGGCTTCGCCTCCAGCGTGCCGTGATACAGGATGTACGGCCGGCCTTCCGTCACTGGCTGCGTATAGGTGTACGAGAGGTCCGTCTTCCCCACCAGGACCTCGTGGCCGATGGACCGTACGGCGCCGACCTCGCCGTCCTTGCCAGACGTGATCGTGCATGGAAACTGCATCCACTCACCGATGTCGCAGAACTTTCCCACACGATTCCAGACTTCCGCCGCGGGACGATTGACGTCCACTTCCATCAGGATCGCCGTGTAGGTCGGATTGGCCACTGCCACGCTGCCGGTGGGTGGCGCCGCTCCCGGAGCCTGTGCAAAGCCGGTCGTTGCGTACAACGCGCCGAGAGCTATGGACAGTGCTGCATTGCCGAACTTATTTCTCATGAACCCCTCCTTGAATGAACCTGGCTGTCACGCCCGCATCGGCGTGCGTCGAACCGGCCGGGGAGTATAACCGGCAGACATCACCTGGCTTTGATCACTTGGTTCTTGTTCATCGCTGCTGCGGGCCGCGAGCGGCGTAGGTACCGAAATATGAACGAGTTTTCTCTCATTCTCTCCAGTGACGATTTGACCGCGGATTCGGGCAATCGGAGGCGGATTCCAAGTTGGTCTTTGCCCCGTTGACGGCGCGACTGGCGCTGACGATATGAGACAACTCGGTCGATTTTGATTGAATAACGTTGGGGCAGCAGTGTCTTTCTCATCGCGAATTGCGCGGACCGCGACAGCGTCGCATCATGCGGCGTCTTTCTTGATATAGCGCGCCTTGCTGTGTGCACAAGTACCGGGTCATATTTCGAGTACGGGGGTTGATGTCATGAGCAAAAAGAATCGCTCATTCCTTGTTGTATCGCTCCTTCCATTAGTCCTTCTCGGTAGTGTATTCGCTGTCGTGCAGGCCAAGGACGGGGAGGCGCCGGCGATCAAGCAGACCCTGTGGTCCAATCCTG
>DATDIL010000194.1:0-2080 GCA_036521075.1 Steroidobacteraceae bacterium
CACGGAATCTTGAGCAGGCGTCAACTAGATAAATCGCATACTGAACTTTTTACCGCCGCATTCACGAAACACATGCGACTGATTGGCGAAAGTTAAAGACGCGACACAAATCGTGGCCGGGTCGTTCACCGATCACCTTCGTGCACTAACGCACTCGGTGATGTCATCGGACTGTCGTAAAGGACTTGCTCATGCGTGTCATGCGGCTCGACGCACCAAGTAGCGCGCTGCATATGGTTGTGAAAGATATCCCCACGCCCGCAGCGAGTGAGGTGCTGTTAAGTGTGCGGGCCTGTGCGGTGTGTCGGACGGATCTGCACATCGTGGATGGGGAACTGGACAGCCCGAAACTGCCACTGGTACCGGGACACGAGGTCGTCGGTGTCGTGCAGGCGCGCGGCCCGGGTGCAGAACGATTGCCCATCGGTGCGCGGGTTGGCGTTCCCTGGCTGGGCTGGGCCTGCGGGGCATGTGAGTACTGCGGGTCGGGTCGGGAAAATCTTTGCCCGAACGCGCGCTTCACCGGCTATCAGATGGATGGTGGTTACAGCGAGTTCATGCTCGCTGATGAGCGGTTCTGTCTCGTGCTGCCGGAGAAGTATAGCGACGCGGAAGCAGCGCCGCTGTTGTGCGCCGGACTGATCGGCTATCGTGCACTGCGCATGACGGGCGAGGCGCGTCGGCTGGGCATTTACGGCTTTGGTGCCGCCGCCCACATCATCGCGCAGGTGGCGCGATGGCAGGGGCGCGCGGTATTTGCGTTCACACGCCCGGGCGACAGCGCAGCGCAGGAGTTTGCACGTCAGCTTGGCGCGGTCTGGGCCGGCGGGTCCGACCAGGCATCACCGGCGCAGCTTGACGCGGCACTTATCTTTGCGCCGGTCGGCGCGCTGGTTCCGGTCGCACTGCGTGCCGTGGCACCTGGCGGGATCGTTGTCTGCGCCGGTATCCACATGAGCCCGATCCCGCAATTTCCGTACGACATCCTCTGGGGCGAGCGTGTGCTCCGCTCGGTCGCCAACCTGACGCGGCAGGACGGCGAGGAGTTTCTGGCATTGGCACCGAAGGTCCCGGTCAGGACAAGGCCGGTGCCGTATCCGCTGGAGCAGGCCAACCAGGCGCTGGACGATCTGCGTGCCGGGCGCGTGCAGGGCGCGGCCGTGCTGGTCCCGGACTGAAGCGGACAGCCACAGATGAGGCCCGCTCCGTTGACGCAACTCAGCCTGCCGCCTAGCGTCGCGACATCGTGGAATGTCGAGGGGACGCCCAATGGCGAACAGGATCAAACAGCGACTGAAGGACGGCAAAGCGGTCGTCAACGGGTGGCTCGCCATTCCGTCCGGCTTTTCGGCCGAAGTGATGGCCCAGTGCGGCTGGGACAGCGTGACGGTCGATATGCAGCATGGCGTGCAGGACTACTTGTCGATGGTGCAATGCTTCCAAGCAATGGCGGCACATCCGGTCACCCCGCTGGTGCGCGTCCCCTGGAACGAGCCGGGCATCATCGGCAAGGCGCTGGACGGCGGCGCATGGGGTGTGATCTGCCCGATGGTCAGTACAAGAGAAGAGGCGCAGCGTCTGGCTGACGCCTGTCTCTATCCTCCGGCTGGCAAGCGCAGCAACGGCCCAATCCGTGCCGCCATGTATGGTGAAGCAAGCAATTATCAGAAGATCGCCAATCACGAGGTGATGGTGATCCCGATGATCGAGACGCAGGAGGCGATCGACAATATCGAGGCGATCCTGGACGTACCCGGCATCAGCGGTATCTATGTTGGCCCGAGCGACCTTGGGTTCTCGCTCGGCATGGTGCCGGCGCTGGACCGGGAGGAGCCGAAGATCCTCGGCATTTACGAGATGCTGCTGCGCGAAACGAAGCGCCGCGGTCAATTCGCCGGGCTGCATAACGGGACGGCGGCTTACGCGGCGAAGATGATCGATATGGGGTTCCGGTTCGTGACCGTCGCCAATGACAGCGGGCTGATGGCGCGTGCGGCGCGGGAGGTTGTGACCTCTGTGCGCAAAGCGGCCGGGCCGGTCGCCGCCCACTGAATGCCGAGAGGGGGAGCATCACTCCCCC
>DATDIL010000195.1:0-5943 GCA_036521075.1 Steroidobacteraceae bacterium
GACATTGCGATTCTTGTAGGAAAATGACGAGGTGCGTGCGGGAATCTTCAGTCCCGGCACGGTTGCAAGCGCGTTGATGACCTCCTCCGCCATGCCGTCACCGAGGTAGTCTTTGGCCGGATCACCGGTGAGATTGACGAACGGCAGCACCGCCACAGATTTTGCCGGCGCGCGGACGGTCGGGCTCGCCACGTTCAACTCGGTGGTTGCTCTGATCGTCGCGCCATCACGGCGTAACTTGCCGGCCAGGAGGGTTAGTACCAGAAGCCCCGCAAGCAGCGACGCAGCGAGGTACCAACGGCGTTGTATTCGATACCCGACGCGCTTTTTGGGCTCGGACGCCACTTCGGTTGGTGCGGCATTTGATTTCGCTACGGATGTGCCTGGCGGCGGTATGCGCTCATCGGCGTCCGGCGTCGCCAGGGCCACCACGGGCGCAACCAGACAGTAACCGCGTCCGCGAACGCCCGAAATATAGCGTGGCTTCTCGGCGTCATCATCCAGTGCCCGGCGGATCATTTTGACGCGCTGTGTGACCGTCTCCTGGCTGACCATCAGTCCGGGCCAGACGCGTCGAATCAATTCGTCAACTGAAACCAGATTCGGGGCCGACCGTAACAGCGCCAGGAAGAATTCGAACGAGAGGCCCGCGATTGAAAGCTCCACATCGGCGCGTGTCACACGGCGGCGTTCGATATCAACCTGGAGGTCTGCGACCGAATAGCGGTTCGGCGCGCTACTGATGGCAGGTGTCGTGGCCGATTCCATGCTCTATTGCCCGCCCAATGCCCGGCACGTGCTCTGGGCTGGCCTCGATTCTCCGGCCGTCGCTGTGTGCTGTCAAAGGCGCGATTCGCCTCGTATCACGATAATTCACCGGATGTCACCCAGATTCACGCTATTTCTCCCGCATTTCATGCAGCGGTCGACGCCGGCGATGACTATCAGCTGCTGTGACAACCGACTGGAAGTGCAAAGGCAGCATCCATGCATGGGTACATTGGGCAAAATACGGGTGCGCTGCACGGGTATGAGTTGCGAACGATCAGCCGAGCAAGAGCGCCGGGCAGGGTGGGACTGGTCCTCGCAGTCAGTCTTGCGGGCGCCAGCGCGCTTGCTGTGGCTGGGGACATATCCGTGACAATGCCTGTCGCCACGGCCACCGGCTTGCTGCAAGGCGTTGAACATCAAGGGGTCACTGCCTATCTGGGTGTCCCGTTCGCCGCCGCCCCGGTAGGCGACCTTCGCTGGCGCGCACCCCGCCGCCCGGCGCCTTGGCAGGGCGTGCGTTCGGCAGATGGATTCGGCAAGTCCTGCATGCAAGAGGCGGATGGATTCAATACCTTGGGTCAGAAGGCGCTCAGCGAGGACTGCCTGTATCTCAACGTTTGGACACCCGCTCACGCGTCATCCGCAAGGATGCCCGTAATGGTATGGCTGCACGGAGGGGGCTTTGCACACGCCTCGGGTGCCCACCCATCCTCAGATGGTGCACGCCTGGCAGCGCACGGTGTAATGGTCGTGACGGTGAACTACCGACTGGGCCGCTTCGGTTTCTTCGCCCATCCCTCCCTGACACACGAAAATGCGGCAGCGCCACTGGCCAATTACGGCCTGCTGGATCAAATTGCCGCGCTCGAGTGGGTGAAGGAGAACGCGGCTGCATTCGGCGGGGATCCGACCAATGTGACGGTGTTTGGCCAGTCCGCTGGCGGGGTTGCGATTTGTTATCTTTTGGCGACGCCGCTCGCAAAGGGTTTGTTTCAGCGGGCAATCATTGAATCGGGAGTGTTCTTCACCGGCCCACCGGACCAGCCAAGGACTTTGCAGGAAGCCGAGACTGTCGGTATCGCCGCCGCCAAGTCGTGGGGGCTGGTGAAAGCAGATGCCGCCGCGCTTCGCAGGGTTCCCGCCGAAACCGTCCTCGCAGGCTCTCCTGGCGCCAGTTGGCCGGTGATCGATGGCAAGATCGTTGCCGGTGACCTGCGGGCGGCGTTTGACGCAGGGCAGATCGCGCACGTTCCTCTGCTGTTGGGTACCAACAGTTACGAAGTCGGATGGCCGCCCCTTGCGGCGTGGCCACGTGGATTATCGCAAAGACTGTCGGCGCAGTGGCCCGCTGTATCATCACTGTACGACGGCTATGGCACGCACCGGACTGACCTGATCGAGGGACAGTTGGCCACGGATATGTCATTTGCCGCACCAACGCGGTACGCGGCGCGCGCTGCGGCCCGCAACGGCCTGTCGACGTATCTGTACACATTTTCCTATCTACGCCCATCGCAATCCGCACACGTTCCCGGACCGGTTCATTGCGACGAAATATACGCCGTGTTCGGCACTATGGATCAGGTCGAATCCCACCCGGACGCCACGACGCAGCGCGTTATCGACGAAGTCCAATCACGCTGGGTGCGGTTCGCTAAGACAGGACGCCCCACGGAAAGTGCGGCACAGTGGCCGGCGCTAACGCCCAATTCAGAAGAGTCGGTTGAGTTCACCACCAAGGGACCGATCGTCCGAGCGGACTACGCACGTGCGCGGCTCGATCTAGCGGAGCGGTTGGCGGCTGCACCTCCGCCTCATTGATCAGGCATCGGTGTGTCCAAGAGAACTCGCTGAAAAGGAGCAAAATGTCGGAGAAATTGGCGAGGTCTTAGACAACCCTCTTTCCAAGTGCCTATTTTCATAGGGTTATGCTTTTGGCAGGTGGACTCATAATCCCTTGGTCCTTGGTTCGAATCCAAGCAGGCCCAGTAAATCCAAACACTTGCACTGGCCTGCTACCGGTACTGTCTAGGTGCGCCAGCCTGTTGACCCTCACGCAGCGCCAGAGTCCATAGTCGTGCTGAACAGGAGGCCAAGCATGGCTATTCTCGACCAATCCGAACCGCAAGTGCTCAATATGCACAATGGCTTCGAGATCTATCCGATGCCGATGTTCGCCGGGATGGAAACGCCGGACGTCAATGTCCTTGTTCAGTGGTATCAGGCTGCGCTTGGCTTCGGAATCGTGTTCAAAGCGCCGGGCGGCGAGGGTCAGCCGACGCTGGTTCATCTGCGACGGAGGAAATATCAGGACGTACTGATCCGACCGACCCAGCCGGGGAGCGAGACGATCGAGGTTGGCGGCTGGTCGCTTTGCTTGCAGTCCGGCGAGGATGTCGATCAGCTCGCAGTGCGCGCTGCCGCCGTACCGGTCATTGGAATGGTTCGCATTGAGCCGGCTGCGGACACACCGTGGAATACGCGACCGGTCCGGATGATCGATCCTGATGGCCGTCAGTTGGTCTTTAGTCAGCCGCGCTTTGATGCGGAGCTGACGAATCGCCCGGGCAAACTATTTGAAGCGGATAGAGCCGCTGGTCAATGAAAGACTTCACGGTCAAGCAACTCGCGGCGATATCGGGCGTCACCGTGCGTACCTTGCACCATTACGACGAGGTCGGACTGCTGAAGCCGGCCTTCGTGGGTGCGAACGGCTATCGTTACTCGGGCGCAAGGAACTTCTTCGATTGCAGCAAATCCTGTTCCAGCGGGAACTGGACGTGCCATTGAGCGAAATTGCGGAGCGGCTTGATCTCGACGGTGAGAATCAGATAGGCGCGTTGCAGCAGCATCGCGAGAAGTTGGAGGCGGAGGCACTGCGCTACCGCATCCTTATTGAAACCATTGACTGTACGATTGCAGACTTAAAGGGAGAGCGGTTCAGGGCGAACGCAGATCTTTACAAAGGCTTCAGCCCGGAGAAACAGGCGGGATATGAAGCCTGGTTGATCGAGCGATATGGCGAGCCAATGCGCGTCGGAATTAAATCCGCCCAAGCGGCTCAAGAAAGATTGTCACCCGCTGGGCGGAAGGCGTTCCTGGAGACTCAGGGAAAGGAATTGCACGAGATAGAAGCGGCGCTGGCCGGCGCACTGCGCAACGGTGTGGATCCGGGGTCGGATGGGGTCGATCTCTTGATCGCACGCCATCGGGCATGGGTATCGGCAATGTGGGGTCGGCCCTGCTCAGCGGAGAGATATTCAGGTCTCGCGGATCTGTACCTGGCTCATCCGGACTTCGTGGCTCGCTACGAGCGCATCGAGATAGGTTTTGCTGAGTACCTGGCGAGCGCCATGAGGCTGCATGCCGCTAGTCAGATGGAGAGATGTTGCGGCGGGCCAATCTGAGACAACCTTCTCGTGAACCGCCAATTTTCGATGATGATACATCTGTCGTGTGGTCTCTTTAGCCCCAGTAAGCACCGTTGCTACAAATGCCGCCCCGGATCCATTCCCTCGTGCAGAACGCGGACGATGTAAATCGCACCCTGAGTGATAGTGTAATAGACGGCGTGATGGTTGATTAAGAGTGCGCGGTAGCCCGCACGCACTACATCACGGCTCACACCGAGTTCCGGGTTGTCCGCCAAGGCGCCGATGCCGTTGTCCAGGTCATCGAGATATTTATCAGCCTGGATCGCATCCCACTGCCCGAAGCTGTATTCCCAGATGCTGATGAGGTCTAGTTCTGCCAAGGCGGATTTGCGGATGGCCCGCCTCAAGAGTGGCTCACCGACTTTGCGCGTGCTTTGCGCTTGATCTCCTGCATATTGAGAGGCCCTGCATCGCCGCTCGTTTCGCCCTCGGCGAGGGCATGGCGCAGGACCCCAATGCTCTTCTCGCGCTCCTCAAGCAGCCTCAAGCTGGCCCGGATCACTTCGCTCACGGACTCGTAACGTCCGCCTTCTATCTGGCGGGCGATAAAGCCTTCGAAGTGATCGCCCAGGGAGACACTCGTGTTCTTGGCCAAGCTGAACCTCATCTGTATACCAATAGATATCATATTTTGGTATATATTACGAAGGATTGCAAGTGCAGGAGATGGGGGACTTGGGCTCTGTTTTCCCAGAGGAGTATCTAAAAGAACCGCTAGACAAAGGGGCAGAGTCCCCAGGAAATCAGGTTGGCCTTAGACAACCCTTCATAAACAGCCTACTTTTCTAAGGTTACATGTTCGTCAGGCGGACTCATAATCCCTTGGTCCTTGGTTCGAATTCAAGCAGGCCCAGTTCCTATGCATCCCACGGATTGATCACATCAACATTCAAGTCCGAGAAGTGCCTGACGTTTCGTGTCGCAAGCTCCGCTCGACGTGCGATGACAATCCCGGCGATCTGCGTGTCACGCATATCAATCGTATGACCCGCCCGTTGCCGCCCGGCCGCCAGCTGGGCAGCCGCCTCAGCGGCAGGTTGATCAAAATCAAGTACGCGTCCTTCCAGGTCTTCAACCAGAAGTTTGTCGAAGCCGTATTCAAGCGCCTTTCGCCGCCTACCCTTAGGTAGGAGCGCGAGCCCCAGCCGAGCCTCAAAAAGGGTGATGCTGGTAATCCAGATGGACTCCGCCGGCTGGCGATCCAGCCATTCAACAACGGGTGGCTCCGGAACCTCGCGCATCAACGCGGAAAGTACGTTCGTGTCGATTACGATCATGACTCAACATCTGCAGGTCGCGCGGGTTGACCCCGAAGCTCCGGTAGATCGGTCGTCATACCTTTACCGTAAAAGCGTGCCGCAATTCGCGATCCGATTTTGGCGATCGGGCGATTGGAATCCTTTGCCGCATTGCGAAGAATGTGCCGAATTTCCTCCTCCATACTGCGACCATGGCGCTCAGCCAGCTGTTTCAGCCGTACCTTTACGTCTTCCTCGATATTCCGCACGACGACCTGAGCCATGGGAAAAGTCTCCAGTTAACGATATGATATCATGATATCATTCATGGAGTGGCGGTGCAATCGTGTGTTCACGCTCTTAGATTCCGCGTGAATGGAACTCCCCATTCGGTTCAGCCCGGGTCACGTCACTGGTGCTCCCGTGCGGGACGGTCTAACATCAGCCGGATGCGATCGCGCCCGTTGCGGGCCCGTCGAACATTGAAAGCGTGAGGCATC
>DATDIL010000196.1:0-6605 GCA_036521075.1 Steroidobacteraceae bacterium
GCTCATGTCGTCGCGATAAAAAAATACGCCCTTGACATCCGCCGGCGCAACGTAGGTTTCCGTCGGATGGCCCAGGTCGTAGGCCCTAATATAATCGTACAGCGCCTGCGGAGACTGGGCGGCCGCGCGCACGACTGGCCAATGTGCGACCAGTCCTCTCAGGACGGCCGGCCTGTCCCGCGACATGATCTCGTTACGGAATGTTTCGCCGTCGACATTGCTCCATTCCGCGGTCTTTGGAAGCTCAGCCAGTCCCACTGAAGCAGTACTTACCATTCTGGACTCTTTCCGCTTAACTACTTCGAGAACGCCGTCTTCCGACATGGCGGAAGCGGCAGGGCGTGACGCCGCCATCGAATGCAGGCGAAGCTCACAATATTGATCGTCGAAAGAAAGCGAGCGCCGATGCACCTTTGAGCAACGTGCCGAAGTGGCAACGACTCATTGCTCATGGTATAGCATCAGCTTGCGCTGATTACGTTCGGAGAGTTCGACAGCCCTGCAATCGTGGAGTGTCGAGCGGGGAGGCACCGCTAGGCGACGATCTCCCGCTACCGAGCCGCCGCGCGCCGCTGCGCGGGCTGGGTGGAAATCTCCGCCTGCTCGTGGTCGGTGTTGTAGCGGGCAATCACGGCGGTGAGTCCCTGCGCCTGCTCGACGATGGCGGCGCTGGCGACAGCGGCTTCCTGCACCAGCGCTGCATTTCGCTGCGTGCTCTTCTCCATCTGCGTGACCGCGTTGTTGACCTGTTCGATGCCGGAGGCTTGTTCGCGGCTGGCCAGGGCGATCTCGGCCACGATGGCGGTGACCTTCTTGGATGAGTTGACGATGTCGCCGAGCATTGCTCCGGACTGGTCCACGAGCTTCGTGCCCTCGTCGACCTTGGCCACGCTGTCCTGGATCAGGGACTTGATCTCCTTCGCTGCGATGGCGCTGCGTGCCGCAAGACTGCGCACCTCCGTGGCCACCACGGCAAAGCCGCGCCCCTGCTCACCAGCCCGGGCTGCCTCCACGGCTGCGTTGAGGGCCAGAAGATTGGTCTGGAACGCGATCTCGTCAATGACCCCGGTGATGTCGGCGATCTTCTTTGAAGATGCGTTGATGCCGCTCATCGCCCGGACGGCCAATCCGACCACCGTGCCGCCCTTTTCGGCCTGCTCCCCTGCCGCGATCGCCAGGCGGTTCGCTTCGAAGGCATTGGATGCGGTCTGTTTCACGGTCGCGGTCATCTGTTCCATGGACGAGGCGGTTTCCTCGAGGGCGGATGCCTGCTCCTCGGTGCGTTGCGACAGATTGCCATTTCCCTCGGAAATCTCCCGGGCACCGCCCTGCACGGCGAGGGCGGCGGTCTTCACGCGCTCGATAAGGTCGGTCATCGCATCGAGCAGGGTGTTGACGCCGCTGCACAGCGCCTCGATCTCGCCGCTTTTGTCGCGCGTGGAAATACGCACGCGGAGGTCGCCCCCGACCGCCATCTTCACGACGGCCTGCGTTTCACCCACCGCCGACTGGATCTGCTGCGACATCACGACTTTTTGCGTGACGTCGGTGACATACTTCACGATCTTGAACGGCTTGCCGCCGGCATCGAATATCGGATTGTAGGAGGCCTGGATCCAAACCTCCCTGCCATCCTTGGCGATGCGCTTGCACTGTGCGGCCTCGTACTCCCCACGACCGAGCTTGGCCCACAACGCGCGGTAGTCGGCGCCATCGCGCTGGGCGGGTTCGACGAACAGGCTGTGGTGCTTGCCCTTGATCTCCTCGAGCGCGTAACCGAAAACCTGCAGGAATCTGTCGTTGGCGCTGCGAATCGTGCCGTCCAGCTCAAATTCGATCATGGCCTGTGCCTTGCTGATGGCCGCGAGCTGTCCCTCGTAGTCCGCCGTCCGCATTTTTCCTTCGGTGACGTTGGAGGCGAGCTGCACGATCCTGTATGGCCTGCCGTGGACGTCGAGCAGGGGATGGTACGAGGCTTGGATCCATACGGCCTTGCCGTCCTTGAGCACGCGCTGGTACTGCCCGGTATGAAATTCACCTCGGCGCAGCTTGTCCCAAAGGGCGCGCTCCTGCGCGCTGTCGCGCTCGGCCGCCTTGACGAAAATCCTGTGATTGCGCCCCGTGATCTCCTCCAGCGTGTAACCGGCCCGCGATAGAAAACGCTCATTCGCCCACTGGATCGTGCCATCGGGCGCAAATTCGATGACCGCCTGCGCCTTGCCGATGATCGCCATGACCGCCTGCTGTTCACGCGACGTGGTGACGTCGCGCCATTCAAGGATATTGGCTACGTGGCGGGAATTGGCATTGAGAGTCGGCGTCACCAGTACGTCGAAAACCAGTGGCCCCACCTGTATCATCGTGCAGCGTGGCGGCGCAGGCGTCATCACCGGCAATCGCGGCTCGCGGGCGCCGTCTGCGCGAAGCCCGACGAGAGTGAACCCGATCACACGAGCGGGGTCGGCTCCGGGCCAGAGCGCGCGGAAATGCTGCCCATGCTCGATCAGCAACCGTCGCATGGCCTGGTTCACGTACGTGATCTTCAGATCGCGATCCGCGAGCATGACCGGGCTGGATAGGAGATCGAGCGCGCCGATCGAGTTCGAGGGCGTGGCGGCTCGGGCTTTGCGAGCACGCACGTGGGTCCTGCGCTTAGTCTTCATGACGTCGGGCATCGGCCCACCTTCCGGGGTCAATCTGGCGATGTGATCCTATGCGCCCGCACTCGGGCCAGGTTCGTTCCGCGAACCATGGTTGCATGGCGAGTTACCCAACTGTCGACCGGGCGGGGAAATTCTTTACGAATCACGTCACAGTTTCGCGGTAAACGTCCGGTTGAGGCCGCAACATGGCTGTTACTGCTCGCTTTCAGGCCTAGGCGCATAAGTTCGAACAATCGTCAAGCCGCTGACCCAATGTGCCGCGCCCATCTATCGATCCGTTGACACCGATGGTGCCGGCGTGGCTTGTGCGCGGCCGCTACCGTACGATGTCATCGATGGTTCCGATGGCGGGGACGATGGCATGGGCTGTTACCGAGTTCCTGAGAGCTGTGAGGCCGCCCGATGAACCTTGAGGGGCCGAGAGCACCGGTTCGCGAGCGCTGGAGCGCCTCGCCGAGTGCGCAGGCGTGACGGCCTCATGGCAGTCCTGGGGGCCCTATCTGAGCGAGCGACAGTGGGGCACGGTGCGCGAGGACTACAGTCCCAATGGCAGCGCGTGGGACTACTTTCCGCACGATCATGCCCGAAGCCGCGCTTACCGCTGGGGCGAAGACGGGCTGGCGGGCTTCTCCGACGATCAACAGCGGCTGCGCCTGTCGCTGGCGCTGTGGAATCAACGTGATCCTATCCTCAAGGAACGCCTGTTCGGGTTGACCAACGGCGAGGGCAACCACGGCGAGGACGTCAAGGAGCTGTACTACTACCTGGATGCAACTCCGTCGCACTCGTATTTGAGGATGCTCTACAAGTATCCGCAAACCGCATTCCCGTACACGGCGCTGATCGAGGAAAACCGGCATCGCGGCATGGGCGCGCCGGAATACGAGCTGAGCGACACCGGCGCGTTCGAGGGCGGCAGGTATTTCGACGTCTTCGTCGAATACGCCCAGGCGCGGCCGGGTGACATCCTAATGCGAATCAGCGTGCACAACCGCGCTCCCGAGACGGCCGACATCCAGGTCCTGCCGCAATTGCATTTCCGCAATACCTGGAGCTGGCAGGACGGGCAGCCCCGGCCGGTCATACGGCTGGAGGGCGGCCATGCGCTTGCGCATCATGAGGCCATGGGCGTGCACCGTTGTTACGCCGATGGCACGCCGCAGTGGCTGCTCACGGAGAATGAGACCAACGGCCCGTTGCTGTACGGAGCCGCGGGGCACGGCTTCTACAAGGATGCATTTCACGAGCACGTCATCCGCGGCCGGGACTCGATCAATCCGCGCAGTGAAGGCACGAAATGCGCCGCTCGCTACCGCCTGACGATTCCCGCCGGGAATTCGGCGGTCGTGAGGCTGCGGCTGAGCGCCGCAGCCGCGCCATTCGCGGATTTCGATGCCATGCTGGACGCCCGCGCGCGGGAGGCAGACGAGTACTACGCGAACCTGCAGCGCGGGATCGAGGATGAGGATGCGCGCCTGGTGCAGCGACAGGCGCTCGCCGGGATGGTCTGGAGCAAGCAGTTCTATTATCTGGACGTGCCGGAGTGGTTGCGCGGCGATGCACTGCAGGCTGCGCCGCCCGCAGAGCGCCTCAGCGGGCGCAATCACGACTGGGAGCACCTGAACAACGCCGATATCGTTTCCATGCCGGACAAATGGGAGTACCCGTGGTACGCCGCGTGGGACCTGGCATTCCACGCCGTCGCCTTTGCGATCATCGATCCCGCCTTCGCCAAGCAGCAGCTCGTGCTGCTGACGCGGGAATGGTACATGCACCCCAATGGCCAGATGCCCGCCTACGAATGGGCATTCGGCGACGTCAACCCGCCGGTACACGCCTGGGCGACATGGCGGGTGTTTCAAATGGACCGCAATAACCGCGGCGACGAGGGTGACCTCTTCTTCCTGGAACGCGTGTTCCACAAGCTGATGCTGAATTTCACGTGGTGGGTGAATCGCAAGGACGCCCAGGGACGCAACGTGTTCCAGGGCGGCTTTCTGGGACTGGACAACATCGGTGTGTTCGACCGCAGTTCGCCCTTGCCGACGGGCGGACACATCGACCAGGCCGATGGCACGAGCTGGATGGCGATGTATGCGCTCAATCTCATGCGCATCGCTCTCGAGCTCGCACAGCACAACGCCGTATACGAGGACATTGCCACCAAGTTCCGGAATCGGGTTGTGGGATGCGAACGATGAGTTTTACTACGATGTGCTGCACCTGCCGGACGAGCGGATGATCCCGCTCAAGGTGCGCTCGATGGTCGGTCTCAGTCCGCTGTTCGCGGTCGAGACGCTGGAACCGGAACTGTTGGCGCGGGTACCGGAGTTCGCCGCGCGGCTGGAATGGTTCCTGCAGTACCGGCCGGACCTCTGCGCGCTGGTGTCGCATTGGAACGAGGAGGGCAAGGGGCGACGGCGCCTGCTGTCGCTGCTGCGCGGGCACCGCATGAAATGCCTGCTCGAGAGAATGCTGGACGAGACCGAGTTCCTGAGCGCCTGGGGCGTTCGCGCGCTACCCAAGTACCATGAGCTTCATCCCTATACCTTTCCTGTCGACGGTATGACGCTGACCGTGTCGTACCTGCCGGGCGAGTCCAGCTCCGGACTCTTCGGCGGCAACTCCAACTGGCGCGGCCCGATCTGGTTTCCGGTCAACTACCTGCTGATCGAATCGCTGCAGAAGTTTCATCACTACTACGGCGATGAGTTTCGGATCGAGTGTCCAACCGGGTCGGGAGTCTTCGTTTCCATCAAAGATGCGGCCGAGGAGATCACGCGACGACGGACGCGCATCTTTCTCAAGGATGGGCAGGGCCTGCGGCCGGTATACTCGCAGTACCCGTCTCTGCAGCGCGATCCGCATTTTCGCGACCACTTGCTGTTCCATGAATACTTCGACGGCGACTCCGGGCGGGGCGTCGGCGCATCGCATCAGACCGGCTGGACCGGGCTCATTGCCAAGCTTCTGCAACCGGGTGCATAACTGGATTCGACAATCGATTGTGCTGCTCGGCGCCGCCGCGGCCATGGCCGCACCGACCGTGGCACTTGCCCGCGCCGCATCCGGGGACGCTGCCACCGGCACGCCAACCGCCGAACAGGATCATCAGCGCATGATGGAGGTGCTGCACATCCACGCGCTGCGGCCCGGTCCCGACGGCAATCCGGCTTCCCCGAACGCGGCGAATTTCGATGAGTCCAAGGTCACCCCGTACCGGCTGCCCGATCCGCTCGTGTTCGCCGACGGCAGCAAGGTGACGAGCGCGCAGGCGTGGTGGCAGCGCCGCCGGCCGCAGATCGTTGAGGACTTCGACCGCGAGGTCTACGGTCGCGTACCCAGGCACACACCGGCCGTGCGCTGGGCGGTCATCGACACCGTCAGCGAGCGGATCGGTGAGGTGCCCGTGATCACGAAGCATCTCATCGGCCACGTCGACAACTCGTCCTACCCGCGCATCACGGTTGATATCCAACTCGCCCTGACCACACCGGCGCAGGCGAGCGGCCCGGTGCCCGTGATCATGGAGCTGGGACCCGGCGCCGAGGCGCTGGCCGCGCTGAAGAGTCGTTTCACGAGCGCGCAGTGGGAGGCCATCGCCGGCAACGGGCCGCCGTGGCAGCAGCAGGTCCTGGCCATGGGCTGGGGCTATGCGCTGCTCATACCCACCAGCGTGCAGGCCGATAACGGCGCGGGCCTGGCCGCCGGCATCATCGGTCTGGTCAACAGAGGGCAGCCGCGCAAACCCGATGACTGGGGCGCACTGCGCGCCTGGGCCTGGGGTGCGAGCCGCGCGCTCGACTATTTCGAGACCGATGCCGCCGTGGATGCCCGGCGCGTGGGTATCGAGGGCCTCTCGCGCTACGGCAAGGCGGCGCTCGTTGCCATGGCCTACGAGCCGCGCCTGGCGATCGGCTTCATCGGCTCCTCGGGCGCCGG
>DATDIL010000197.1:0-28356 GCA_036521075.1 Steroidobacteraceae bacterium
CGCTGATGCCGGGCGTGAAGGCGACCGGCACGAACACCGACAGCAGTACGAGCGTGATGGCGAGGATCGGGCCGGTGATCTCGGCCATCGCCTTCTTGCAGGCATCCGGCACCGACAGCTCGGGCTCCTCCTCGATGACGCGCTCGACGTTCTCGACCACGACGATGGCATCATCGACCACGATGCCGATGGCCAGCACGAGACCGAACAGCGACAGCGTATTGATGGAGAAGCCGAAGGCGAGCAGCACCGCGAAGGTGCCGATGATCGACACCGGCACCGCGACCAGCGGGATCAGCGAGGCGCGCCAGGTCTGCAGGAAGACGATGACGACGATCACGACCAGCAGGATGGCCTCGAGCAGGGTATGCAGCACGGCCTCGATGGACTGGCGTACGAACTGGGTCGGGTCATAGGCAATGCGGTAGTCGATGCCGTCGGGGAAATCCTTCTTCAGCGCTTCCATGGTCTTGCGGACGTTCGCGGAGAGTTGCAGTGCATTGGCGCCCGGGGCCTGCATGATCGGCAGCGCGATCGCATTCTGGTTGTCGAGCATGCTGCGCATGCCGTAGTCCTGGGCGCCCATCTCCACGCGCGCCAGCTCGCCCAAGCGCACCAGTTCGCCGTTGGCGCCGGTCTTGACGATGATGGCGCGGAACTGCTCCTCGGTGGTGAGGCGGCCGGCCGCGTTCAGGGCGATCTGAAACTGCGTGCCTTTTGACGGCGGGGCGCCCAGCTGCCCCGCGGCCACGTCAACGTTCTGCTCGCGGATGGCATTGACGACATCGCTCGCCGTGAGATTGCGCACCGCAAGTTTCTCCGGATCCAGCCAAATGCGCATGGCGTAATCGCCGCCGCCGAACACCTGCACCTGGCCCATGCCGGGCAGGCGTGCCAGCACATCGCGCACATTCAAGGTCGCGTAGTTGCGCAGATACAGCGCGTCGTAGCGGCCATTCGGCGAAATCAGGTTCACCAGCATGGTCAGATCGGAGGAACTCTTCACCGTCGTGATACCCAGGTCACGCACTTCCTGCGGCAGGCGCGGCTGGGCCTGCGCGACGCGGTTCTGAACCTGCACCTGGGCGCGGTCGACATCGGCGCCGAGCTTGAAGGTCACGGTCAGGCTCAGTGTGCCGTTCATGGTGGAGGTGGAGGACATGTACAGCATGTCATCCACGCCCACGATGGCCTGCTCCAAGGGTGCGGCCACGGTGTCCGCGATCACCTTGGGATTCGCGCCCGGGTAGTTGGCGGTGACGACGATCGAGGGCGGCACCACTTCCGGGTACTCCCCGACGGGCAACCTGATCAGCGCCAGTGCGCCGGCGATCGTGATGAAGGTCGACACAACGGCCGCGAATATCGGCCGTTCGATGAAGAATTCAGAAAGTTTCATGGTGCCTCCGGCACTTAGCGGGCATTGCTCGCCACCAGCTTCGCAGCCGATGCGGCCTTGAGGTTCTCCTCGCCCATGGCGACACGCTGCGGTGTGATGGTCATGCCGGGACGCACATGCTGCAGCCCGTTGACGACGATGGTGTCACCCGCGTTCAGGCCCGCGCGCACGACCCGCAGGCCATCGACCACGCGTCCGAGCTTCACCTCGCGATACTCGATGGTGTTGTCGCGGCCGACCCGCAGCACGTACTTCAGACCCTGGTCGGTGCCGACCGCCGTCTGGTTGATGAGCAGAGCCGGGAAGGTCGAAGTGCCCGTGATCTTCACCCGCGCGAACATGCCCGGAGTGAACTGGTGGTCGGGATTCGCAAGGCGTCCGCGGGCGCGCACCGTGCCGGTGGCCGCGTCGATTTCGTTGTCGACGAAGGCCATGACGCCCTGGTGCGGATAGCCCGTTTCGTTGGCGAGTCCGACGAACAGCGGGTGCGTGGCTTCGGCCGCGGCACCTTTGCGGGCATAATTCATGAAATTCAGGAAGCCCTGTTCATCTCCCTGGAAGCTCACATAGATGGGATCCACGGAAACCACGGTGGTCAGCAGCGTCTGCCCGCCGGTGACGAGATTTCCCGCGGTGATTTCGGCGCGACTGACGACGCCGGTGATGGGCGCCGTGACGCGCGTAAAGCTGACATTGAGCGCGGCCGTATCGACGGCGGCCTGTGCGCCGGCGACGTTCGCATGCGCCTGGGCCAGGGCTGCTTCGCGACTCTCCAGCTCCTCACGCGAGATGGCGCGCGCCGCCAGCAGCTTGTCGGCCCGATCCTGCTCGGAGGCTGCCAGGGTAAGCTGCGAGCGGGCCTGTTCGAGCTGCGCCTGGGCCTGCTTCAACGCGTCCTCGTAGGGACGCGGGTCAATGACGAACAGCACCTCGCCCTTGGTGACTTCCCCGCCCTGAACGAAATTCACCGAAGCGATGTAGCCGGAGACGCGCGGCCGGATTTCGACCCGATCGACGGCCTCGAAGCGACCGGTGAACTCATCGAAGTCGGAAATCTGCCGTGACACGACCGTGGCCACCGTGGCAGCTGGCGGTGTGGCAGCAGCGGCCGGCATGGCCGTCTCACCGCGCGTGCAGCCGGCTAACTGGACCAGGATGACCGCCGTGAAAACAGCGACAGCGAACCAGATGGAAATTGACTGACGTGACTGAAGCTTCATACCCGACTCCCCGTACCGATGACGTAACTGGACCGTTTCCCAACCCAGTGCTGATGGCACACATCATCCGTTGCGGGGCGCCTGGCGAACATTCACCTCATGCCCTAGAGATATGTCCCAAGGCTAGGGGGCTGGATCTACCCCTTTTGAGAGAGGCGGGAGCTGTGGCCGGTTCGACGCTATAATTGAAACATCTTCAGCGTAGGGCCTCGGAGCATCCCATGAGCGATCTACCGCACCTGTGCACGGTTTTTCCCGATGACGGTCCGCCGGCCATTGCAGCGGCGAAATTCAGTGGCAGAAATTTCAGGGCGAATGCGCTTGAGTGGGACTGAGAAACTTCGTGAGCGGGCAAAGCGTCGGCTTCTCGGCGCTCAATCCAGGCGGCTTTTTCTGCAGGTGGGCCTACCCTGGGGCGCGGCCCTTCTCGTAGGCCTCGTTTCGGTGCTGTACGCCAAGTGGAGCACGCAGGCGTCCAATATCTTCCTTGGCTGGATCGCGGGCCGCTCCTGGCTCGCCTTCGTGATCACACCGGCGCTGACTGTTCTGGCACTGTTTCTCACGCGGCGCTGGTTTACGGGCAGCGAGGGTAGCGGCATTCCGCAGGTGATTGCGGCGTTGCATGCGCCGCGCACTGAAAATGAAGATACGCTGATGCGACGCCTGTTCGGCCTGCGCGTGATCGTCGGGAAGATCGGCGTCTCGCTGATCGGCCTGCTGGGCGGCCTCACGATCGGCCGTGAGGGACCGACGGTGCATATAGGCGCGGCGATTATGGCGCAGGTCTGCCGCTTCTATCCGCACCGCAACGTGCAACTCGAGCGCCGGGTTCTGCTGGCCGGCGCGGCGGCGGGGCTGTCGGCGGCGTTCAATACGCCGCTTGCCGGCATCATCTTCGCCATCGAGGAACTGGCGCGGGACTTTGAGAGCCGCACCAACGGCATCATGATCACGGCGGTGGTGTTCTCCGGCCTGACTTCGCTTGCGCTCGCGGGCAACTACCTCTACTTCGGCCAGATCAACGTGTCGGAGAATCTGGGCGCAGCATTCGTCTTGCCGGTCGTGTCGTCGGCAGTGCTGTGTGGGCTGTTCGGTGCGGCGTTCAACCTGGCGCTGCTGCGGTGGCGGGCGTGGATGCCCGACTGGCTCATCGCGTTGCGCGCGCGCAGGCCCTTGCTGTACGCCCTGGCCGTCGGGATCGTGGTGGCGGCGCTGGGCGTTGGCACGCACGGTGAGACCTGGGGCAGCGGCTACGACCAGGCGCGCCACCTCCTGACGGGCGCCGAGCCGCTCTCTGCGGGGTACGCGATCACCAAGTGGGGCGCCATGGTGGCGACCTACATGACCGGCATTCCGGGCGGGCTCTTCTCACCCTCACTATCGATCGGCGCGGGGCTCGCGCAGTGGGTGCACGCGGCGTTCGCATGGGCGCCGATGGCGGCGGTTATCGCACTGTGCATGACCGGATATCTCGCCGCGGTCACTCACTCGCCCATCACCTCCTTCGTCATCGTGATGGAGATGACCAATGGCACCGGCATGGTGATCCCGATGATGGCGACCGCGCTCATTGCGTCGCGCATCTCGGCCTTCTTCACACCGCCCCTTTACGAGGCTCTCGCGAAGAGCAATTACTTCCAGGTAGCAGCCCTGCCTGCGGGGGGCTACCTGCAAAAGAAACCTGTGCCGCCTCCAGGCGCGTAACCGATCTCAGCGCGGCTTGGTCGTATCAACCTGATAGATCGGCAGGTCCCAGTGGTTGGTGGTCAGCTCCCAACGACGGTTCTCCTCGCGCTTGCGCGTCGCCGCATCCGGGAACAGGACGTCGGTGATTTCATCCTCATGCCGCGAGCCCTCGAAGTCGCGATACGTGATCTCGACGCGATAGTCCCAGCGCGCCGCCTCGTCGGTATGCAACTGCGGATGATAGATCCGGTAGTCCACAACGTAGCCGAGCGCCTTTTCCCGATCGAGTATCGGGATTTGGTACTTGCGGAAGATGTCCCACCACTCATCGATGAAGCCGTAGCGGACGCGGTAGACCCACTCGACCTCGTAACCCTTGACGCCTGGCTTGGGAGACTGACTCAGGGCGACTCCGCCGCCCAGCGCGGCCAGTATCAGTGCCAAAACCGCATATCTCATCTTTCGCACCTGCAGCATTGAATCGCCCTCCCTGCCAGCCCATCCGCTGGCGCCGATTGGAGCATCCTGCTGCCATGAATTCAATCGGGTCCGGTCCCCGGCACCTGACCGGGTCTATGCAGACTTGCGGTGATCTGCTCAATGTCGCGCAAGACCTCAGTTTCATTTGACAAGAAGATGTAATGATTCGCGTGCGGGAGCCGCACCACCTGGGCGGTGGGAACGCCGTGCTCAAATGCATCAACCCGGGCGGCTTGGCGCTTGCGGCACCGCGCAGATTGCGAGAATCGGCACGGGGATCTTCGTGAATTTCTTGCCACCGCCGTTAATCGCCGCGGCAACCCAAGCAGGCGCCTTCACTTGCCCGGCCGGCCGTCGTCGGTCAGGGTTCTGACGGCACGCAGTTCCGCTTCAGGGAAGCGGATTCCTCGCACCCGTGCATACCAATCACCGAGCGACAGAAAGTTCGCCAGATCCGCTGCCGTTGGACTTGAGCCCGGTGACTCGATCAGGAAATCGGGAACCGATGGAGCTCAGTTCTTCTCCCGCTATGGAGTGGCCGACCAGCACCGGCCGATCGAGCTTCAAGGCGGCGAGCACAGCGAGGACGTCGTCAGCCAAACTATCAGCTGTGTATCGTGTCGAGGGAACACTTGAAGCGCCATATCCGCGCCGGGTTATTCCGTAAACGTGATGCCGGCCGGTCAGTCGCGGGGCGAAATCATCGAAAACGTGCGCCGAATTTCCCAGCCCGGAAAGCAGCACCAATGGTGGCCCGCGTCCACCCCAATCCAGAACCTCGACTTGCACGTCCTTATCGACGGCAACAAAACGTGCACCGTGGGCAGAAGGGTCGTGCCAGAGCGCCGCGTGAGATTCGGCCGCCTCTGATGCCAGCGGGACGCGTCCCAACAGGAGAATCGTCATCCAAATTGCAATCTTTGATGTTCGCGAAGAATACGATCGAAGATCCCGTTTGTGCATGACACCTCCGAATTCAGGGGTACAAGAGCCGAACATTCCAGGCGTTTCTGGAATAGTCGTAGCGATAGCGGCGATAGCGGCGATGGCGGCGATGCGACTGCCCTTCCCAAAACTCGATGTGTTGCGCCTTGAGCGCGATTCCACCCCAATCGAGAGGGCAAGAGATATCCCGACCGACAAGCGCGGCGCGCAACTGCTCGATTCTTTCGTCGAGGACGGCGAACGAACGCAGCTCACGGCTTTGCTCGGAGGCTACACTGGTGAGCTGGCTTTCGCGACTTCGCGTAGCAAAGTACCTTTGCGAGGCAGCGCGGTCCAGGCGCGAGCAGCGACCCTCGATGCGCACCTGGCGCTTTTGCGCAGGCCAGCAGAACGCCAGGGCGGCCGCCGGGTTTGATGCGAGCTCCAACGCCTTGCGACTGCCGTAGTTCGTGTAGAACACAAAGCCTTCGGCGTGCAGTCCCTTGAAGTGCACGAAGCGAACCGAGGGCTGTCCATCGAGACTGGCCGTCGCCAGGGCAACGGCGTCCGCGCCTGGCATGTCGCTTCGCGCCTCCACGTACCAGCGCTGAAACCACTCAAATGGATCGGCAGCAGCGCCGTGTGCAATCATCAAAGCTGCCTGCGGATTTCGCCGGCCAACAGGTCCAGCCCTTTGTGCATGAGCGCAACCGGAAGATGGGCGTAGCCGATGCGCGTGCCATGCAGATGCGGTTCGCCAAAAAACCAGCTGTCCAGCGCGTTGCCGAGTAAGACATTCTGGTCCGCCAGTCGCGCACCGAGTATCGAGAGGTCGATACGCTTTGGCAGTTCGAGCCAGAGTGTCGGGCCACCACCGGGCGTGGTCCAGCGCACATCCGCGGGCATCACGGCCGCTAATGTCTGAAGACACGCGTGGTAGCGCGCGTCGAGCTCGGTCTGCAGAAACCTCAGATGCGAGTCGTAGTAACCCCGGCTCAGGAACTCGAACAATACCGCCTCAACGATTGTCGCGCTGCCGAGCGTGGCCACGTGCTTCGCTTCGAGCAATGCCGGTCGCGTCCTGTCATTGGCCAGGAGATACCCGATGCGCAAAGAAGGAAGAAGTTTCTTGGTGAAGGAATTCATGTACAGGGCATTGTCCCCGCCGAGCGCGCGCAGCGGTGGCCGAAAGTCGGAGTACGAAAGCATGTCGGATCCCCAATCATCCTCGACAAGGCCGAACTGGAACTCCCGCGACAACTCCAGGAGCTGCGTGAGTTCGAAAGTCGAATACGAGTAGCCCGTTGGGTTGTGGTAGTTCGTGGTCACATACGCGACGGCAGGTCGAGCAGCTGCGACTCGGTGGCGCCATTCGTTCAGGTCGATTCCGGTGAAGGGGTTGAGCGGCAGATCGATGACTTGCATCTGGTAGATCTCGAACATCCGCTTGGCGATGCCGTACGCCGGGTTCTCGGAGGCGATGCAGCGTCGTTGCAATGCCCGCGCCACCAGGTCAAGAGCTTGCTGCGATCCGGCGGTGATAATGACGTCGTCAGCCTTGGCCGGAATACCGCGTTTAGCCAGGCGCTTTGCGATGAGTGCGCGCAGGGGCGCAAAGCCTTGCGCCGTGTAAGTGGTCGGCAGGCCCGGATCCTTAAGGACAGCACGGAAGCACTGTGCCAACCGTTCGCGCGGCAGCAACTCGGTATCGATGAATACGCTGCCGAGGTTGAGCGTGCCGCGCGCAGGCTTCCGTGCAGGCTGCGTCGGGTGCGCTTCGAAGAACGTCGGGGATGACGGCACCAGGGGCTTGCTTCGCGGATGCGGCTTATCGGGCGCGACCATGAAGTAGCCAAGCCGCTCGCGATTCTCGACAATCCCTCTTGCGACGAGTTCATCGTACGCATGTTGCACGGTGTTCTTGGCTATACCCAATTGATGCTGCAGGACGCGAACGGGCGGAAGCCGGCAGCCGCTTGGCAGCCGTCCGGCGTGGTGCTCGCGATCCACGGCTGCGACAATGTCCGATCCTTTGACTCTGCGTTCGGCGGGGCTGCGCTCAACTCGCAATCGCAGGTATGGCAGTTTTGGTGCGGTATGCTTCATTCAGCCTCCATGTACCCGCGAAGGCTAGCAGCTGCGCCCAACGCTGCTAAGAGACAGAGCTGGATCTGGCGCAGGTACAGATCGGCTGTACGACCGCGATGCGTCCGGATACGTCCAGTCTTGCTGCTACGCATCACGCCGGACGGCTGCCCATCCGCTGGCCGTGCGAGACTATCGGATGCGCTCGGTCCGCAGCGTATGATGTGCGCCCTTGCCGATAACAAGTCGAATCGCCCTGGGCCAACGTGGACTAGATGACCATCGAGCCAAAAACTCTTTGCGATTCCCTGCGACTTCACGCGGCAGGGAAACCGCAGGCAACGGCCTTGCGTCATGCAGATGCAACCATCTCCTACCACGCGCTGAATGAGACTTCCACTGATCTTGCCCAATGGTTTCTGAATCAGGGCTTGCGTCCAGGCGACCGCGTTGCGGTGTGTTCATTGAACTCCATCGAACTGGTCCAGGCCTACTTTGGGATATTCAAGGCCGGCTTGATCGCGGTGACACTCAACACGCGGCTAAAGGCCGATGAAATTCGGTACCTCCTGGCGCATGCTCAGCCGAGAATTGCGTTCTGCGAAGCGCGCCTCATACCGACCCTCCAAGAGGCCGGCGCTGCCTTCCCCATCTTCAGTCGTCTTCCCGACCATACGGCGGCAAGCGCGGATTGCAGGGAACTGCCCGCTGTGGGAGCCGATCATCCGGCTGTGATTGTTTATACATCGGGAACCACGGCCCGGCCCAAGGGTGTGGTTCATACCCAGGGTTCGCATTTTCAGAAAGGCTTGAAGGGCGCTCGAATGAGCCAGCACGTGCCCGATCAGGTGCGTCTGTGCATATTGCCGATGATGCACGTCTCGGGTCTGTGGTTCCTGGCAATGGCCGTTTATGAAGGCTCCCCCATGATCCTATTATCAAGTTTTGAGGCCGGCACAGCTCTCGACGCTATTGAGCGATTCGGCTGCACGACGACCGGAGGGCTACCGACAATGATTCTGTCCATGGTGGAGGAACAGGCCCGCAGGCCGCGCCGGGTCAGTTCCTTGCGCTCGGTGATTGCCGGCGGAGATGTGGTCTCCCCGACGCTGCAGGATCGCTTCCTCGATCATTTTGGCACCGAACTTCTGGAGTTGTATGCCATGACGGAGATGTGCGCGATTTGCGCCAATCCGGCAGGCGCCTCCCGGCGAGGTTCCGCAGGTTTGCCTATGGAGGGCATTGACGTGCGCGTGGTGGACCTTCAAGACCGGGATGTGCCGGAGGGGGAGATTGGTGAGCTGGTAATCCGTGGCTCATCCGCCTGCGTGGGGTATTGGAATGATCCCGGGACGACCCAGGCGGCCATGGGCGATGGCTGGGTGCATACCGGGGATCTCGGTAGCCGAGACACTGACGGCTTCATTTGGTTCAAGGGTCGCAAGAAGGAGATCATCATCCGGGCCGGGTCCAACATTTCGCCGCAGGAAGTGGAGGAAGCTATCTACAAGCATCCTGCCGTGCTGGAGGTTGGTGTAATCGGCGTTCCCGATCCGGTCACGGCGGAGCGGGTCGCGGCCTTCGTTGTACTGCGCGAAGGTCATGCGGTGAGCGCTTCCGAGCTTCGCCAATTCGCTGGGCAGCATATCGCTGATTACAAGCTTCCCGAGGAGATCCGATTTCTTGACGATCTGCCCAAGAATCCTGTGGGAAAGATCCAGCGTAGAGCCCTGAAGGAGATGCTGCTCACACAGCGCCCACCCGAGAGCTGTCCATGAACCCATCGCACCGCGTCGCGTCGATCATTCTGAATGTGGCCGGTCTCGCACTGTGCGTTCTGGCCACGCAGATTTCGGTCGCAGCGGACACGGCCTTTGATGCTTCCGCTGCCCCCGTCAGTGAAAGCCGGGACCAGAGTTTCGCGGTCCGCATGGATAATGGGAGCCATATCCTGGTGCGTGTGTGCCGTCCCGCAACCGACACGGCCGCCCGCCTGGTCGTCATCAACCACGGATCGCCGCCGGATCCGGCCGCGCGACCCCGGATGCAGGTCGGGCGCTGTGACCAGGAAGCGGCTCAGTGGTTTCTGAGGCGCGGCTACCTGGTCGCCTTCCCGCTTCGTCGCGGCTACGGCGCGACGGGAGGCGCGTGGGCAGAGACCTATGGCGGGTGCGATCACGCCGACTATTTTCACGCGGGGCTGGAGACGGCACGTGACATCGACGCTGCAGTTCAGGCGCTCACGACACTTCCGTTCGTATTGCCGGATAATGTCGTGATCGTCGGGCAGTCTGCGGGGGGCTGGGGAACCATCGCCTACGCGAGTGTCGCGCATCCTCGGGTCTCTTCCTTTATCGTGATGGCGGGCGGACGAGGCGGGCATCTGCACGATCGTCCGAATCAGAACTGCCATCCGGAGAAGCTGGCCGAGGCGGCCGGCCGCTATGGCGCGACAGCGACGACCCCGATGCTTTGGGTCTACGCCCTCAACGACACTTTCTTCAGGCCGACGATCGCACAGGCGCTGTACAAGTCATTCACCGCCGCGGGCGGGCACGCGGACCTCGAGCAACCCGGCCCGTTCGATAATGAAGGGCACCGTCTATTCTTCGGGGCTGGCGGATCGGCGATCTGGGGATCCCTGGTGGAACGATATCTCGCAGGACCCTCGCCCTCGAGCAAGTAGCGCGGGGCGCGACGAGCGGCCGCCTTGAAATCATGCCGCCAGACCCAAGGTCGGGCGTATGTCAGATACCCCGCACATCGTGTGCCCGCACTGCGAGAGGATCAACCGCATTGCCATCTCGCGCCTCGGCGAGGCGCCGAAATGTGGGCATTGCCATCAGCTGCTGTTCACCGGTCATCCGATCGAACTTACCGGTGCCAATTTTCGCCGGCACGTCGATCGCAACGACATTCCGGTGCTCGTCGACTTCTGGGCGCCATGGTGCGGTCCGTGTCGGGCGATGGCACCGCAGTATGCCCAGGCGGCCGCGGAGCTGGAGCCTAAGATACGCGTGGCAAAATTGGATACCGATGCCGCGCAGAATATTTCCGGCGAGTTCGGCATTCGCAGTATTCCGACCCTCATGATTTTCAAAGCAGGTCGCGAAGTTGCCCGGCAGGCGGGTGCGCTGGGCAAGACGGATATCATCCGCTGGGTGCAGGCCCACCTTTAGCCACAGGCTACATCTGCTTGAACCGGTACTGCTGCGACTCGCTCACCGCCAACCGCTCGGGTCGGCTCTTGAGCGTGACCGACAGCTGACCCCGAAAATCGCGCGCGATGCCCGCAATGGCATTGGCATTCACGATGGTCGAGCGGTGGATGGGCCAGAAGATCGCCGGATCGAGCTGCGACTGCAGTTCATGCAGCGACTTGCGGATGAGCGCCTCGAAGGCGGCCGTGACGACGCGCGTGTACTTGGTATCGGCCTGGAAATAAAGTACCTCATCCACGGTGATGAGATGCAGCGTCGGCCCGACCGAGGCGTTGATCCAGCGAAGGTAGGTGCGCGATGCCGCCGTACGGGCGAAATCGCGCAATATGGACTCGAGATTGGGCGGCGTGGAGCCCAGACGCTGCTTGAGACGCTCGATTGCGCGACTGAGCCGGTCGGGTTCGAGGGGCTTCAGCACATAGTCCACCGCGCCTGCCTCGAATGCGGCGATGGCGTGTGCGTCGTAGGCCGTGACGAAAACGATGTGACAGCGGCCCTGCGCCTGCTGAGCGACATCGAGGCCGGACATCAGCGGCATCTCGATGTCGAGAAACAGCACATCCGCGGCGAAGCGCTCCAGAATATCGATGGCCTCGATCCCCGTTGCCGCTTCGCCCACGATGCGAAGCTCGGGCCACAGCTTCCCCAGGTGCTGCTTGAGTTCCGCCCGCAGCACGGCCTCATCCTCAGCCAGAATCGCGCTTGGAGATTTCACGGTTTCAGCCCTTGGCGCCCTTCACTTCGATGAGCAGGCCGCGCATGTTGGCGCCGCTCACGTTCTCGACGGTATGCGTCACTGCCGGCTCCCAGAAAACGGTGCCGATCGGCATGTTGTGTTGCTCGACGATCTTACCGTCGGGAGTCTTGACGCGAACGGCCCCGTCAGTCAGCAGCACGGTCAGATGCGCCGGATGCGAATGCATGCCGCTGCCGCACACGCCCATGCCCGGGCGGCTCTTGAAATCGAGCACGCGTACATACTCGTTCTCCAGCGCGACGCGATAGCTCTGCGGCTGCATCACGGCGGCATCCTGTGCCTGCGCTTCGAAAGCGACGGCGATGCCGGGCAGGACGGCGAGCAACGCTCGGCGCACTTCGTCGATTTTCAATTCATGCATGAGAGTCTCCTATGCCAAGGGTCGGTGCAGTCTGATCAGGATCTGGGTCGGCGGCTCGGGTAAACAATCGAGCTCGAAGCCATCGCCGTGCAGAGCGCCGAGACTCGCGTTGATGTGCTGACGCAGCTCGGGTGGGATGTCGCAGGTGAGGCCATGCAGCGAAAGCACGGTGTGGGTGGGCTCGGTACGCACCCGCAGCAGCGGCCGTCCTCCCTCCCCGCCGAGAGCGAGGAGCCGCAGCATCAACAGGCTCGGGAAGCGGATGCCGGCGTTTTCGATCGAAGCATCTGCGTCCAGCCGCCACGCGCTTGGTATGCCGCGCTCGCGCTGCAGATTCGAGAAAGTGCGGGCGAGACGGATCTCGGCGTCCAGCGTTGAGATCGGGACGCGCAGACCGTGCATGGCGGAACGGAGGAATTCGACCAGCGCCTCGAGCAGCTTCTCGGCGTGCTGCGGATCACGGCGATAGCGCTGCTCAATCTCCCGCATGGCCTCGAGCAGCAGACCCGGATCAACCTGTGCCTGCAGCACCCGCAATCGTTCGGCGTCCAGCAGGCCCTGGGTACGGCTTCGCGCCTTTGCGCTGGCCAGCAGCATGGAGCGGACTCTCTCGGCGCGCATGGTCAGCAAAGCCACTGCAACCAGTAAACCGCCGTAGAAGAAGTAGATCCAGGTGTTGTACAGACCGATGCTGAGCCAGTTTTGCGGATTCGGAATCGTGGCGAGTTCCTTGCTGAAGTGCCGCAACCCCGGGAGCGATCGCGCCCCGCCATTCATCGCTGCTGACACGACTGGCTGGACGAACGCCGCAAGCGGCCAAACCAGAAGAACCCCGACCCCAAGCCCGAGCAGCCCCCCGGTGCGCTCGCTGCGGTTTGCGAACCACAGCAACAGTGCCCCGATCAGGCACCACAACGGCAGCGTCCAGTAGGTCAGCCACCACAGCAGCAGTTCCGGCGAAGCCCAACGCTCGGGTGACATGGCGAGCGATTCGAGGACTGCGACCAGGCACGCCCAGGTGATGGCCCAGGCAATGATCCGGCCGCCGTCGAAAGTTGCGGCGAACAGCCTCAAGCGGCACCGACCCGCAATGGCAGGATCATGCGGGCGCTCACCCCGCGAGGTTCGTTGCCTTCGACGCTCAGCGAGGCGCGCGCTCCGTGCAGCGTCGCGAGCCGCGTGCGGATGTTGTAAAGCCCGAGGCCTGTGCCGCCGCCCGCGTCGGATTTGAGGCCGACGCCATTGTCCTGCACCGTGAGCTGAAGGCTGCCGTCGTGTGCGCGTTCAGCAAATACCTCGATACGACCGCCGGCGGGGAGCGGTGCGAGGCCGTGCTTGATGGCATTCTCCACCAGGGTGGCGAGCGCGAGGGGCGGCACCTTCGCCTCGCGCAGCGCATCGGGGATCCTGAGCTGCACGTGCAGGCGCTGCGACATCCGCACCTGAATGACGGACAGATAGGCCTGGACGAGATCCGCCTCTTCGCCGAGCAGCACCTCGCTGCGCTCGAGCATCGGCAGCAGCCGGCACAGGTAGTCGATGAAGTTGGCGAGCATGTCAGCACCCGCCTGCGGCTCCGTGCGGTGCAAGCGCCGCACCGTGGCGAGGGTATTGAAAAGAAAATGCGGCTCGATCTGCTTGCGCAGCGCCGTCAATCGGGTATTCGTCAGCTGCTGCTCGATGGAGGCGCGCCGCAGGCCTTCGCGCCGCAGGGAGTCGCGCGACTCGGCCGACGTGCGCCACAGGTAGTAGCTCGCTGCCACCGCCAGCGCGACGGTGTTCCACCGCAATACATGGGTTATCAGCGATGCGAAGGAGCCATAGCTGCCATACAGCCACTGCACCAGCCGCTCACCGCAGGCGGCACCTACGAACACGCTGACAGCCAGCAGCGCAGTGCGCCGGGCGGTCGAGCGGGCCGGTCCCACCCTGAAGATCAGAATCGCGAGCGCGATCCACCAAGCGACGATGAGCCGGTCACGCAGAACGTACAGCCAGCCCAGCAGCACCTCGTCCAGCGGCCAGTTGCGCCAGACGAAAAGCTGCGCGAGATATTGGGTCGACATACCGAATGCGAACAGCGTAGCCAGTCCGAAAGTCGTCGGCCAGCCGCGGGTCCAGTTGATTCTCCAATGCGCGCCTGACCGCGGCGCTTCGCGAATGGAGTCGGTCGCTGGCAGAGACGAAATGGTCATGGTAGTGGGTTCGATTATTCGCACAATTGCGGCAAATGGATAGTTAGATAGGTGTCGTTCAGGGCTGAAAAGCCCGGGAAAGTCTCATGGGTGCGGTCGCGCCGGCTCGCCCACGGCGCTTTTTTCCGGCTTCGGTCGGCTAATTCCGGCGCTCGTCGCAAAGTCATGCAGTGGCGCGCCC
The DNA here is from genome assembly GCA_036521075.1 of Steroidobacteraceae bacterium. Lineage (GTDB taxonomy): Bacteria > Pseudomonadota > Gammaproteobacteria > Steroidobacterales > Steroidobacteraceae > DAIDKA01. Next base: position 14,510 of record DATDIL010000197.1, read on the forward strand.
GCACGTTAGTTTCACCGTCAGGGGAACAACAAGGAGAGACTCCAGTGAAACCATTCGCATTATGCCCTGCAGTGCTCGCCGTGGGCGGCGCGATCGCCACGTGCGCGGCGCCGTCGGTCTGGGCGCAGGTTCCCAGCGAATTCCAGGTCGTTTCGAAGATGTCATTACCGGATTGAACGTCCCGGGCGGCATGGCCTGGGGTCCTGATGGGCGCCGGTACATTTCCGACTTCGGCGCCGTGCCGGCGCCTTTGATCGCGCTGCCGAAGGGCTGATCAAATCTGCGCACTGCCGATTCAATGCTGATTTTCCGGCGTTCAGGGCCCGATTCACGCCGCTGGTCGCAAACCCGCCGCCGCTTCGGATGCCGCGGGTAAGGTCCGTCTCAGAAGTCGCGATAACGCGACGTTAAGAAGGGGACTAAGATGAAGTTGCTTATCGTGGCATCACTCGGCGCCTTGGCGCTTGGCGTACTTGGAGCTGTCAACGCAGAGGATGCGACCGAGGTTGTTGTCACCGGACACAAGGCTGCTGCGGCCCCCGGGACCGAGGAACGGACGGCGACGGTCAACTATGCCGATCTGGATCTTGCAAAGTCTGCGGGTCTGTCGGCGTTGCTGGTCCGCATTCGCGCCGCCGCGACCACTGTGTGCTCGCCGCAGCCGCAGGTCAGTGACCTGCCGGGTTCCACGGACTACAAGCGATGCATGTCGGATGCGGTCAGTACGGCAGTGATGAAAGTAAATAATCCCAGGCTCAAGGCAATGGTCGCGAAGCGTTGAGGGCGCGCAGGTCCGATCGCGCGTCGGCGCGATTGGACCGTCTCGCGCAATCGGCAGCCGCCGCGATATTGCCGGCCGTGACCCTCGATGAGGATACGGGGGAGGACCTGGAGCTGGTGCGGGTCAAGAGCGAGGGCGCTTAGCGCTCGCTGTCAAGATGCTGCATCGCCGCGGCGGGATAGCGTCCGCCGGCGGCAGCATTGGCCGGTACCGCTGCCGTGAGGGCCGCCAGCTGCTCGGCGCTGAGCTCCAGGGACAAGGCGCCGAGTGCTTCCTTGAGCCGGTCGCGACGCTTGGTGCCGATGAGCGGAACGATGTCCTCGCCCTGTGCCGCGACCCAGGCGATGGCGACCTGCGCGACGCTGGCGCCAATGCTGGCTGCGACACCGCGCAGCTTCTCGACCAGTGCGAGATTGGCCGTCAGATTCGCGCCCTGGAAGCGCGGGTTGAAGGGGCGGATATCCTTGCCGCCCGCGACGACGCTCGTGTCCCAGTGGCCACTGATCAATCCGCGGGAGAGCACCCCGTAGGCGGTGATGTCGATCCCGAGCTCGCGGCAGGTGGGCAGGATCTGCGCCTCGATGCCGCGCGAGAGCAGCGAATACTCGATCTGCAGATCGACGATGGGGTGCACGGCGGCGGCGCGGCGCAGCGTGGCGGCGCCCACCTCGGACAATCCCACATGCCGTACGTAGCCGCCTTTGATGAGATCGGCGATGGCGCCGACCGTCTCTTCGATGGGCACGCCGGGATCGAGCCGCGCAGGCCGATAGATGTCGATGTAGTCAGTCCCCAGTCGCTGCAGCGAGTAGGTGACGAAATTGCGCACGGCAGCGGGGCGGCTGTCGTATCCCAGCCAGGCACCGTCCGGTCCGCGCAAGGCGCCGAACTTCACGCTGATCTGCACGTTGTCGCGCGATACCCCGCGGAGCGCATCGCGGATCAGCAGCTCGTTATGCCCCATGCCGTAGAAGTCACCGGTATCGAGCAGCGTGATGCCGGCGCCGATCGCCGCATGAATCGTGGCGATGCTCTCGGCACGGTCACTGGGCCCGTAGATGCCCGACATGCCCATGCAGCCCAGGCCCACGGCTGAAACGTTGGGGCCTGTGCTGCCGAGCCGGCGAAGCATCATCCGAATGATTACACCAGCGACTTGTTGAACCAGAACAGCAACCGCGACCAGGCTTTCTCCGCTGCATCATGGTCGTAAACGGCCGAGTCGGTAGGACACCAACCATGCTTCGTGCCCTCATAGACCTGCACCTCGTGCGGCAGTCCGGCGGCCGTGAAGGCAGCCTCCAGCAGGTCCTTGGCCTTCGGATCGGACATGTCATCGCTGGCCGCAATACAGATCAGCGCGCTGGCCTTCATTTTCGGTATCAGCAGGTGCGGGCTGTCGGGCGAGGCGTTCGCGAGCGCGGCACCATGGAAGGTCGCGATGGCGCCGACGCGCTCCGGGAACTGCGCGGCAAGCCGGAAGGTGAACGGGCCGCCCATGCAATAGCCCGTCGTCCCCATCTTTTTCTTCCTGTCGACGGAAGGCTGCTTGTCCAGCCAGGGAACGAACGCCGCACCATCGGTCTGCGCAGTCGTCGGTGACAGCGATCCCATCATCTTCGTGAGCGCGGCGCGCGTGGTGGCATCGAAGGTCGTAGTGGTGGAGGTTGGTGCCTTCTGGATGCGGTAGAAGGGATTGATCACGAGCACCGAATATCCGGACTCGGCCAGGCGTGTGGCCATCTGTTTGAATGCCGGACGCAGGCCGAAGATATCGGGCCAGATCAGCACGGCGGGGTGCTTGCCCTTGGCAGGATGCACGAAGTAGGCATCGCAGGTGCCATCGGGGGTCTTGATATCGACATCGGCACCGGTGGTTGCTGCAGCATAGGCGCCCGCCGGGACCAGGGACAGCAGTCCCGCGCCCACGCTCAACGCTCCGAATTCACGTCGCGTCAGGGCCGCGGAGCGGCGCTGGTACTGGACCATTGCATCGAAGTCGTCTTGCTCGCACATGCTCGCTCTCCTGTTGCGCACCAATTACCGGGCACTGAGTCTGGCGTTGCGCCGGCAACGGCGCAAGTCCGACTATCCGGTGCCGACCGATCTGGACTAGAGTCGGCAATCAAATGGGGGGCTTCATGATATTGCAAGCGAAGGCAGTCAGTGCCGGACGGCACCTGTGGGGAGTGGTACTGCTCGGCGCCGTGCTGCAATGCGTCCTGGCCCATGCGGGCGATGCGGCAGCGGTGGATAGTGCCCGATTGGGCAAAGCAGCGTCCGAGCCCGGTCAATGGTTGACCGTGGGCCGCACCGCGGACGAACAGCGCTTCAGCCCGCTGCAGCAGATCAACACGGACAATGTGAACCAGCTGTCGCTGGCCTGGTACCTGGACTTCGACAGCAATCGCGGCCAGGAGGCAACCCCGCTGGCCATCGACGGCGTGCTGTACTTTTCGACGGCCTGGAGCAAGGTCAAGGCAGTGGATGCGCGCACCGGCAAGCTGCTGTGGGCCTACGACCCGAAGGTGCCCGGCGAGTTCGCGGGGCGCGGCTGCTGCGACCTGGTCAATCGCGGCGTGGCGGCCTGGAAGGGGCGTATCTATGTTTCCACCTATGACGGTCGACTGGTGGCGCTGCAGGCGAGCACCGGTGCCGTGGTGTGGAGCACCCTGACCATCGATCACGACAAGCCGCTGACCAGCACCGGCGCACCGCGCATCGCCAACGGCAAGGTCATCATCGGCAATGCCGGCGCTGAATTCGGAGTGCGCGGCTATATCTCCGCCTACGATGCCGAGACGGGCAAGCAGCTGTGGCGCTTCTACACGGTGCCCGGCAACCCCGCCGCGGGACCGGAGCCGGCGTATCTGCAGGCCGCGGCGCGCACCTGGAACGGTGACTTCTGGAAGTGGGGCGGCGGCGGCACGGTGTGGGATGGCATCGTCTATGACTCACGTTTGAATCTACTCTTCATCGGCACCGGCAACGGCTCACCCTGGAATCGCCAGTACCGCGGCGATGGCGGTGGCGACAACCTGTATATCGCCTCGATCATCGCGGTCAATCCGGATACCGGCCGATACGTGTGGCACTACCAGGAAACACCCGGTGATGAGTGGGATTACGATGCCACTTCGCCACTCATGCTGGCGGACCTGAAGATCGACGGTCGCGCGCGACACGTGCTGATGCAGGCCTCCAAGAACGGTATGTACTACGTGCTCGATGCGCAGAGCGGCAAGGTGATCTCGGCGAAGAATTTCGTTCCCGTGACCTGGAACAGCGGCATTGACCCGGTCACTGGCAAGCCGCTGATGACCGCCGTTGATCGCTACGACATCACGCGCAAGATCGCGATCGTCCAGCCCGGCGGCCAGGGCGCGCATGCCTGGCATCCGTTCTCCTACGACCCGCAAACCGGGTTGGTATATTTCTCGGTCATCGAGACCAGCGCGCTGATGAAGGCTGCCGATACCTTCAACGGCAAACCCATGTCCTCGATAACGGGCCTGGCCACCGGGTTACCGCGCTCGACCTACGATGAGCAGCACTCCAGCGCGCCGCGCACCGCGTCGTCGCAGCTGATCGCCTGGGACCCGATCAAACAGCGCGAGGTGTGGCGCACGCCACCGCACGGCACTATCGGCGATGGCACGCTCTCCACGGCCGGTGGTCTTGTCTTCCAAGGGACGAACAAAGGACAGTTCATCGCCTACCGGGCAGACAATGGTCAGCCGCTGTGGACCTTCGAGGCGCAGACCGGTGTGGTGGCCGCCGCTTCGGCGTTTGCGGTCGACGGTCAGGAGTACGTGGCGGTGGAAGCCGGCTATGGTCTGGTGCCCTTTGGCATGAGCAATCAGTCGCGGCTGCTGGTGTTCAAGCTCCATGGCGGCGCGAACCTGCCGCCGGCGCCGCCGCCGCCGCCGCCGCTGGTGTTGAACCCACCACCGTCGACGGCATCCCAGGCGGTCATCGCCGCCGGTCAGCAGTCCTTCGCGGATCATTGCGCGATGTGCCACGACACTTCATATGCCAACCGCGGCGCGTTCCCGGATCTGCGCTACTCGCCGGCCATCAACACCGCGGAAGTCATGCGCACCATCGTGATTGATGGGGCCATGCAGTCCGGTGGCATGGCCTCTTTCAAGGGCAAGGTCAGTCCCGAGGAGCTCGAGGCTATCCGGGCCTACCTGATTGAGCGTGCGAATCAGGCCAAGGCAGCGGCGGCGGCGGGGTCGACTCGGCCGTAGCGGCGAGCCTCAGCGCTGCATCTTCATCAGCTGATCCATGGTCGGCATGACGCTGCTGAGGTTGCTCATGATGACGAGGGAGCCGAACACGACGAGGAATACGATGAAGATGCCGAACCCCAAGGCGAGAGCGGTGTTCTCGCCTTCCTCGGTGGCATTCACGTGCATGAAGAACACCAGGTGGACGCCCATCTGTGCGATAGCTAACACGGCGAGTAGGACCGGCATGCCGGGCCCCCACACCAGATGCGTGCGTGCCAGCCCGAATGAGGCCAGCGTCAGGATGATCGCAAGCCCCAGACCGGCGAGATAGCTCTTTGCATTGGTACCGCCCTCATCGGCGATTTCGAAATTGGTATCAGACATGGAGGCTTCCCAGGTAGACGATGGTGAACACGCCGATCCATACCAGATCGAGCGCGTGCCAGAACAGGCTGAAGCAGAACAGGCGCCGCACGACGGTGGTGCGCAGGCCCAGGGTGCCGACCTGCGCCATCATGACGAGCAGCCACAGCAGGCCGGAACTGACATGGCAGCCGTGCGTGCCGACCAGCGTGAAGAATGCGGACAGGAATGCGCTATGTGACGGCCCGAAACCCCTGGCGACGAGGTCGGAGAACTCGCTGACCTCGAGGCCGATGAACGTGGCGCCCAGCACCCAGGTCACGACCGCCCACAGATAGAACTTGTGCACCTGGCGGCGGCCGGCGGCGATGAGCATCAACCCGCAGGTGAAGCTCGAGGCCAGCAGACAGCAGGTTTCGATGAAGACACCCTTCAACTCGAAGATATCGCGACCCGCGGGCCCTGCGGCGGTGGCATTGGACAGCACCGCGTAGGTGGCGAACAACGAGGCGAAAACCACGATGTCACTGAGCAGGAACAGCCAGAAGCCGAAACTGATCATCGACCAGGTCGAGGCGGGTCCGCGCTCGGACAGGGGGATTGGTTTACCGTGTGCATCCAGCACGGCCGTATTCACCCCGCCGCTCATCGCTGCGCTCCGAGGCTCGGATGACGCCGGTCGAACTCCTCGAGTTCAGTCGCGCTGATGACCTGGTCGCGATCCATGTCCCAGGCCTGGCGCAGCAGCACCGCCAGCAGCGCGATGATGGCGAGGATGACCAGCCACCAGATGTGCCAGATCAGCCCAAAGCCCAAGAACACCGCAAAGAACGCGCTGGTGAAGCCGGTCGCGCTGCGCTTGGGCATGTGGATGGTCTCGTAATGCGGCTGATGCTCAGCCTCGTAGCGGTCTTCCGCGACCTTGTGCAGTTCCTTGTTCTTGGTCTTGACGGCCCAGAAGGCATCAATGCCGTTCACGTGTGGCTCGACGGCGTAGTTCCACGACGGCGGCGGCGAGGCCGTACCCCATTCGAGCGTGCGGCCGTTCCAGGGATCCCCGGTCAGGTCACGGCGCTGCTCGCGGGTGCGGATGCTCCACCACAGCTGCACCACCATCAGGCAGATGCCGATGAAAATCAGGACCGCGCCACCGAAGGCCGCGACCATGTAGGGCTGCCATGACGGGTCCGCATAGTGCTGCATGCGCCGCGTCGCGCCCATGATGCCGAGCACATACAGCGGCATGAAGGCCAGGTAGAAGCCGAAGAACCAGCACCAGAAGACGGCCTTGCCGAGCCGCTCATCCAGCGTGAAACCAAAGGCCTTGGGGAACCAGTAGTTGTACCCGGCGACGACGCCGAAGACCACCCCGCCGATGATGACGTTGTGGAAGTGCGCGATCAGGAACAGGCTGTTGTGCAGCACGAAGTCGGCGGGCGGGACGGCCAGCAGCACGCCGGTGAGACCGCCGAGCACGAAGGTGACCATGAACCCGAGTGTCCAATAGATGGGCACCGTGAAGCGGATCGCGCCGCCGTACATGGTGAACATCCAGTTGAACACCTTTACCCCGGTCGGTACGGCGATGATCATCGTCATGATGCCGAAGAAGGCATTGACATCGGCACTCGCGCCCATGGTGAAGAAATGATGCAGCCACACCAGGAATGACAGCACGCAGATCGCCATGGTCGCGACCACCATGGAGTGATAGCCGAACAGGGGCTTGCTGGAGAAAGTCGCGATGACTTCGGAGAACACGCCGAAGCAGGGCAGGATGAGGATGTAGACTTCGGGATGTCCCCAGCACCAGATGAGGTTGATATACATCATCGGGTTGCCGCCAAGGTCGGGCGTGAAGAAGTGGAACCCGCAATAGCGGTCCAGCAGCAGCATCGCGAAAGTCGCCGTAAGGATGGGGAAGGCCGCGACGATGAGCAGGTTCGCGGCCAGCGCGGTCCAGCAGAACACCGGCATGCGCATGTAGCTCATGCCCGGCGCGCGCATCTTCAGGATGGTGGTCGTGAAGTTGATGCCGGTGAGCAGTGTGCCCAAGCCGGATATCTGCAGGCTCCAGAGGTAGTAATCCACGCCGACGCCCGGTGAGTAGGCAAGCTCGGAGAGCGGCGGATAGGCCAGCCACCCGGTCTTCGCGAACTCGCCAACGACCAGCGACACGTTGACCAGCAGCACGCCCGAGGCGGTGAGCCAGAAGCTCACCGAATTCAGCACCGGAAAGGCCACGTCCCGCACACCCAGCTGCAGCGGTACGGCGAAGTTCATCAGGCCGATGACGAACGGCATGGCCACGAAGAAGATCATGATCGTGCCGTGCGCCGAGAAGATCTGGTCGTAATGCTGCGGTGGCAAAAACCCCGGTGAGGCGCCCTGGGCCAACGCCAGCTGCGCGCGCATCATCAGTGCATCGGCGAAGCCGCGAAACAGCATCACCAGGCCGAGCACCATGTACATCACACCGATGCGCTTATGGTCGGTGCTCGTGATCCATTCATTCCACAGGTACGCCCACCAGCCCTTTATCGTGATCAGCGCCAGCAGCGCGACGATCGCGATGACCAGGATGATGGAGGTGACCAGCGGAATCGGCTGGTCGAAGGGAATCGCGGCCCAGGTCAGTTTGCCCAGCATTTGAGGAACTCAGTCAACGGTATCGGCATGTTCGATCTGCGCGGCAGTGGGCGCGGCACCGGGGTGCAGGAGGATGGCATCGAAGATCCCGGCGGTCACGGTGGCGTAGGTATGCTGCGGAACCTTCGCGCTCGGGCGCATGAGCGCCGCGTAGGCGGCGGCATCCAGCTTGCCGCCCTGAGTGCGCGTGGTAGCGAGCCACTGCTGGAAATCCCGACGCGGTAGCGCGCGGACCTCGAACGTCATATCCGAGAACCCATCGCCGCTGAACTGCGCGGACAGGCCGCGGTAGGTGCCGGGATCATCCACCAGCAGGTTCAGTCGCGTGGCCATTCCGGCCATGGCATAGATCTGGCTGCCCAGCTGCGGGATGAAGAAGCTGTTCATGACGCCCGCCGAGGTCATGTGGAAGCGCACCGGGGTGCCAACGGGCAGCACCAGTTCGTTGACGCTGGCGATGCCGGCATCCCCATAGATGAAGAGCCACTTCCAGTCAAGCGAGACCACATCGATGTCGAGCGGCGCCTGGCTCGACGCGATGGGTTTGGGCGGATCCAGGTCATGCGAGCTGATCCAGGCGATACCGCCCAGGAATAGAATCACCAGCGCCGGAATGGCCCACACGACGAATTCGATCCGCCCCGAGTAATCCCAGTCCAGAAGTCGCTTCGCCTTGGGGTTGCCGGCGCGAAACCACCAGGCGAATACCAGTGTGGCGATGATGACCGGGATGACGATCGCGAGCATGATCGCGGTCGAGTCGATCAGAATCAGCTTTTCCTGCCGGCCGATGGGACCATGGGGATCGAGCAAAGCGGAGCTGCAGCCAGCAAGGCTCGCTCCCAGCACGGCGGTACTTAAATTGCGCAGTTTCACGGGGGTGCCGTAGGGTACGATTTTCGCGCCAAAATCTCCACCGCCTTGAGCGGGACAGCAATCCGTTTTGCGCATGCCAGGTATGCGAAATTCAGCATTGATTGAACGCCAGCGCGTGCTGCCGCAGCGCGGCCGCGATTGCTGATTTTCCGTGATGCAGCGCACGCTCTGGCCACTGTCGCTGGCGCGAAAGCGCGATTGCGCCCGGCGCTCGTGACGCGTTTCGCAGCATCAGTGACATCGGTCTCGGCGTCATGGAGGAGCGCACCCTAGACTTTGCGGCAATGTTCGCGGAACGTTCGGTAACTCATGGGGATGGCGCGCTGCGGCCGGCGGATGGCGGCCGGCGTGCTGCGCCTCACCGGCTCGCGGCATTAGGCTCGGTACTGCTCGTCGGCTTCATGATCATGACCCCGGCGCGCGCGCAGGAGTTCAGCTTCAGCCGCTACACACAGCCCTCGGGTCTGCGCAACCTGGGCATCGAGCAGCTGCTGTTCGACCGCAGCGGCAACATGTGGCTGGCGACGGACGGTGGCGTTTACCGCTACGACGGCATTTCGTTCGTCTCTTACGACAAGTCCCGGGGCATCCCGGCGGATGCCACCATGGCAATTGCCGCGAGTCCGTCGGGCCGGATCTTCACTCGCGTGGATGCGGGTCTGTATTCAGGCAATGCGGATCATTTCGAGCCCCTGCGCAGCGCCACGGGTCCGCTGATCGCGGACCAGTACACGATGCTGGTCGCAACCGCCGATGACCGGGTGCTGTATCTGGAGGATCACCAGCTCATGCAGGCGCAGCGCGGCGCCGGATCCGGTTCGCTGTGGAGCACCCGACCGGTATTCAGTGTTGCCCGCAGCGCCGCGCGGCCGGAGCTTACGCAGGTTCAGAGTGTCATCGCCGTGGCGGGCGGTGGACTGTGGTTCGGATGCGGCCGGCATCTGTGCAAGCTGGACGGCACCCATCTCACGGTATACGGCAATGCCGCAGGCTTGCCGGAAGCGCAGTACGGCAGCCTCCTGCAGGACCGCGCCGGCGGTATCTGGGCACGCAGTGCGGACCACCTGGTGAGCCTCAGGCCCCGTGCGCAGCGTTTCGAAGTCATCGATCCGCCGCATGCGCCGCTCGTCAACCGCTTGCAGCACCTGACCCTGACCCTGGACCCGATGGGCCACGTCGTCACGCGTACCTCGCGCGGGCTGGCCCGCTGGGATGGGAGCGCATGGCAGGAGTTCGATGCGCGCAATGGCTTGCCGGACAACCCGATCACGGCGGCGCTGTCGGATAACGACGGCAATTTCTGGCTGGCCGTGAGCGGAGTCGGCCTATGGCGCTGGCACGCATACGACAACGTCGAATCGTGGACGAAGAACCAGGGGCTGGTACCGGAGGCGGTGTGGAACATTGTCCGGGACCGGCAACATCGCCTGATCCTGGGCACGGATCTGGGCTGCAGGATGCTCGATGAGAAGACGCACTGGGTCATGCCCTGCCCCTACCAGGGATTCCCGGAAGCGGAGACCAATGCCAGCGCGGTTGATCCATCCGGCGCGCTGTGGCTGTCCTACCAGACGTCGCAGCTGTGGCGCGTGCCGGCGGGGAGCACCAAGGCACAGCGCGTGACCACGGTGCCGGATCACTTCGATGCGCAGGTGATGCTGTTTGATCATGCGGGCACGGGCTGGATCGCGGCCTGGGACTACGGGGTGGCGAAAATCGACAGCACCACGCTGGCCGTCACGCGTCTGGTCCCGCCGGGCCATCCGCGCGTGGATGATGTGACGCAGGCGCCCGACGGCACGATCTGGGTAGGCACGACGAATGGTCTGTACCGCATCAAGAACGATCGGTTCATCAAGATTCAGACCGTCGTGGACGGACAGCCCATCGGCATCCAGACCGTCGCGGCCAATACCGACGGCTCGGTGTGGGGCACGAGAATCGGCGAGAAGCTCCTGCACGTGACGCCGCGCACCTTCGTTGCCAACTGGCAGGATCCGCAGACCCTGCAGGGTTCCACGGTGTACTCGCTGCGTACCGATTCGCGTGGCTGGGTCTGGGCCAACACCGGAGAGGGAGTGGCGGTCTACGATGGCCAGGTCTGGCGTCGCCTCGAAATCCAGGACGGGCTGGTTTGGACCGACACGGAGCAATTCGCCTTCTACCCGGACGATGACGGATCGATCTGGGTGGGCACCGCTCGCGGCATTACGCACATCAAGGATCCGGTGCGCTGGGTACAGATGCTCACGCGTCCGTTACGGCTCGATATTGCGACGGCACAACTGGGCACGCAAAGCCTGCTGACGGGATGGAGGCCAACGGTCAAGTGGCGCGACAACGCGGCATTGGATGTCGCCTTCGGTTCGCGCAGCTTCGATCGCTCGCCGACGACGCAATTGCGCTACCGGCTGCTCGGCCTGTCAACCGAGTGGTACTCCTCGCGCACGTTCAACATTCATATTCCGGCATTGGCGCCGGGGAACTACCGGCTCGAAGCGGTGGCAGTCGATACACCGCATCAGCGCAATTCGGCCGCCGTGACCCTGGCTTTCGCCGTAAAGCCGCCATGGTGGAATACCCTGGTGTTCAGGATTTTCGCGGTACTGTTGGCCGCCCTCGCCGTGGTGGCCGCGTGGCGCTGGCAGAACCGGCGCATGCAGCGACACCAGCGCGCCCTGGAGCAGCAGCACCGCGAACGCCAAGCGCTGCTGGAGCGCGCGACGCGCGATGCCCTGACGGGCCTGTGGAACCGGGCCACCATACTGGAATTCCTCACCGGGGAACTGGAGCGGGCCCGCAACCACGGCGGTCCCCTGGCGGTGGCTGTCATCGACGTGGACTTCTTCAAGCACATCAACGACACCTTCGGTCACGCCGGCGGCGATGAGGTGCTCAAGGAGCTGGCGCGCCGGCTGCAGGCCACGCTGCGGCAGCGCGATTTCCTGGGGCGCTATGGCGGCGAAGAACTGCTGGTCGTGATGCCGGGGTTGGCGCTCGAGGATCGCAGTGGCCTGATGGACGCACTGCGCACGAACATCTGTGCAACGCCATTCCGGGTCGGCGCGGATGAACTGCGCGTCACTGTCAGCGTCGGCGGTGCCTGGATGGACGGCACGCAGGAGGGATCCGACGAGTTGATCAGGCGTGCCGATGCCGCCCTCTACGAGGCCAAGGCGGCGGGGCGCAATCGCGTGTTCTGCAGCACCGGCAGCACCGATGGCTCGATGCTGGAAATCACCGCCTCACGCCGCTACCTGCAGGACTTCATCGATCGCGTCAAACGCGAATCGGGCAAGCGCGGCGTGGAGACCGAGCCGCAGTAGCCTGCGCGCGGCGCCAGTCAGTTCGCGATGTAATAATAAAAGACGACTTCGCGCTGATCGGTGGATTCCTTTGCGGTGACGACGAAGGTGGTGTTGTTCATCCACTCGTACGCACCCTTCAGATCCGTCTCGATATACGCGATCGCCCGATAGTAGCCATCGGTGCGCCGATAGCCGACATGCTCCATGTACAGCCACTCGCCGTTGTCCGCCTTCACCATGAAGTGCGCATCCACGTCGCGAACCCGGTCGGAGCGGACGGTGTCGTACTGCCCGCCGCTGTCAGGATAGACGGTGGCGGTGATGCGTGCGCCGGACACTTCGCCACTGACGATATCCTGGTAGCGGAAGATGCCACGCGGCGTGTGCGACTCCTGCGGCGGATCGTAGTGAGCCGTGAGTCTGAAGGCGTACTCCAGTTCGATCGTGCCGAGTATCTTGGTATCGGTCTTGGGGACCACAAAATCACGCATGATCCTCTCCTTACAGCACTTCGTAGTAGGTGAAGACCGTGTGGTCGGGATTGGCGCGGCGCTGGGAGCTTGCGACAAAGACGGTGCGGTTCATCCAGTCGTGCGGGCCCAGCGGTGCGCTGAACACGGGCGTGGCGCGGAACCGGGTCCACACCGAATCCTGTTTTGCGGGCGGCGCCGGCGCTGGCAACAGCGGCTTGCCGGGTTCGTAGTGCGCGGCGAAGCGCCGCATGGTGCCGCGGTTGTGGATGAAGATCAGCGCGCCGTCGGCCGCCTGGAACATGTAATAGGTGGTGAAAGTAGTCTTGTAGTAATCCGCGCCACTGTGCGGCAGCACCCGTCCCTGCAGTCGCGGACCCCAGATTTCACCCCCGCCCACGGAGGTATAGCCGCGCCCGGCCGGGGAGTCCATGGTGTTGATCATGACGCGGTCGGCGAAGAACACGGTGGCCGAAAAGGCCCAGCGCAATCCGACCTTGGGAATGCTCGGGTCCGGACCTTCGAACCAGTTGGGTGGCAACGCTGCGTCGCCCGCGTGGGCTGCCGCGGCTTGCGCGCTGCCCTCTTCGGACAGCGCCAGGCCACTCAACGCGACGGCACCGGCGGTGGTTGCGCCACTCAAGAATCGGCGGCGGCTGATGGACTCATCGTCGCAGCCCGCGCCGTGATTAACTGAAGACATGTAAACCCCCTCACAAGGACGGATAATCGGTATAGCCCCTGGCCCCGCCGGCATAGAACCCCGACGCATCGGGCTGCGTGAGCGGGGCGCCAAGCTGCATGCGCCGCGGCAGATCAGGATTGGCGATGAACAGCTTGCCGAACGCTACCGCGTCCGCCTCACCGGCCGCAACTGCCTGCGCGGCGGACTCGAAGCTGAAGCGCTCATTGGCGATGAACACACCGCCGAACGCCCGCTTGAGCACCGGCCCGAGTCGGCCCGCGCCGGTATGTTCACGCACGCACAGGAACGCGAGCTGGCGCCTGCCCAACTCGGACGCGACGTAGCCGAACAGGGCGGCCGGATCCGAGTCACCCATGGAGTTGGAGTCCCCCCGCGGGGCCAGATGCAGCCCCACCCGGCTCGCGCCCCAAACGGAAATGACGGCGTCTATGACCTCGAGCATCAGCCGGGCACGATTGG
>DATDIL010000198.1:0-9693 GCA_036521075.1 Steroidobacteraceae bacterium
CGGCCGAATCTTCAAACTCCATGTTGTTTCGGTACCCGAGCGGAGCCAAGACGGCAACGTAAAAATCTTTCGATTTGCGGTAGTTGCTAACATGCAGAGTCGTATGGGCTATCATAGATTGATCCTTTCGCCGAACTCGAACTCTAGCCCGCCCAAAAAGCCGCGCCTGCGAGACGACGCCGCGAATTGAAGTGGGAAACTCCCGGCATCAACGCGGTACGCGATAGTTGCATTGGCTTAGGGCGAATCCTCGTGAAATCGCCGCCAGCGGCTTACTTCGGGCGTGGCTCCGCCATCGAAGCGGGTTGGGACCGGGAATCGACGCTGCGCCTGTGTAGCTGGGGGCCGCCGGCGGGCATGAGGTGCATGTCATCGAGCCAATCAGTCAGCGCGTGCCGCAGCATCTCGGTGCCGTCCAGTCCGAATCACCGTGGCGTCTCCAAGGTGGCATTGACAGTCCGCATCGTGCCACCATCGTTTGGAGCGCCTATCGGACGGGCCCGGCAACACGGCTGCGACTGTCCTACGGCGGATGCGAGTGCACTACCGGCTGGCGCACGACATGGGCACGACGTGCGGGATCGGAATCCGCGCCAAAGTAGTCGACCCAGGGACTGTATTACATCGCTATGCGCACTCATCCGACAGCCGCGGCCAGGCATGTCCCGCAGACTGTTGGAACGCAACCTACTTATTATTTGAGGGAATCATCATGCCAACACAGAGCGGCCATACCACGGCCATCCGGGCCAAAAAAGTCGTGGGAACAGCGGTGAAGGATCGGTCTGGAACGAAGATCGGTGAGATCGAAGACGTGGTGCTCGACAAACACTCGAACCACATCATGTTTGCAGTCGTCAGCTTCGGCGGGTTTCTCGGTATGGCGGAAAAGTACCATCCACTGCCTTGGTCGACGCTCGACTATGACGAGAATGCGTCCAGCTATGTCGTCGACGTTACGCCTGAACAGTTGAAGGCCGCGCCGGCCGATTCACTGGACGAGCTGACCAAGAATGACGGAATGGCCTACCGCGATCGCACCTACGACTACTATCGAGCCGAGCGCTATTGGTAGAGCTGGCCAGCCGCGGCTGATTCCTGCCACGGCGTCGCAGTGAAATTCCAGATGGTCCCAACGGTCGGAAGGCAAATCGCCTTCCGACCGTGTTTGCGTTTCGCTGCACAGACCTGGACAGAAGCGCGCTCAGTCCGTCGATATATGGGCCGCTGCGGCTATTGACTCGATCTTACTCAGATGTGCCCTGAGCGTAGGCAAGGTTGATTGTGCGAACTCACGAGCATCCGGGTCCTTGCCGATCTTCGCCTCCTTCTCAAACTCCTTGATGTCCTCCTTATGGTCCTTGACCATCCCCTTGACATAGGACTTATCGAAGGTGTCCCCGGATAAGACTTTGAGCTTTCCCATCGTGGCCTTTTGGCTAGTGCTGGGCGATGTCGGCAGGTCGATGCCTTTGCTGCTCGCGATTCCCTTGAGCTTGTCATTTGCCGCGGAATGGTCATGCACCATCATGCGACCGAAATCTTTGACCGCCGGGCTTTGTGCCTTTTCCTGCGCCAGATTCCCCTGCTCGACCTCCGCCAAGCCGCCCTGGGCGGCCGCCTTATAGAAGGATTGGTCCGGTGAATTATCAGCCGAGTGAGCCACCATCGGCAGACCCAGCAGTGCGACATATAGTAATTGCTTCATGATCGACTCCCTACTTCTCTGTGGTACTGACGGGACCGTACAAAATGTCGCTGAGAGGATGGAGGGTATGTTTGCCGGCATGCAGTGTAGGACTTCGAGCCTCTGCTTTCGTCGGCCGATCCGGGCCGATTCGATCACCCTCACGTGTGAAGGGGCATCGGCTGACAGCAACGATTGGGAGACAATGCGACGCTTCGCCCCGTCGCGCGCCTGAGTCGGCGCTGTTCAAGGAGATCGAGTCATGCCTTCCGACTCCACCGGGATTACTCGCCGTGACCTTGCCGGCGCCATGGGCCTTGGGTTGACGGGCAGTAGCACGGCGATGCCGCTGCAGGATCCGACGAGCAAGTATCCGAAGCCGCCCTTTCCCGAACAGCATCAGCCTTGGCCCGGCCTCGCCTCCAAAATGCAACCGCGACCTGATCACGGCGAGAAGAGCTACCAGGGCCACGGGCGACTGCTCAGTCGCCGGGCGCTGATCACCGGCGGGGACTCCGGCATGGGTCGGGCGGCCGCGATTGCAATCGCCCGCGAGGGCGCCGACGTGGCCATCAATTATCTACCGGCGGAGCAGCCGGATGCTGATGAGGTAATCGCGTTGATTCGGGAGGCTGGTCGCAAAGCGGTAGCCATCCCCGGAGACCTGCGTGACGCCAACTTTTGCCGTCAGCTGGTCGAGCGCGCGGTCAAGGAACTTGGGGGCCTCGATATCCTCGTGAGCAACGCCGGCCGGCAGCAGGCGAATGCGTCCATCCTCGATATTGCCGATGAGCAGTTCGACTGGACGATGAAAACGAACATCTATGCGCCGTTCTGGATCATCAAAGCCGCCCTTCCCCATATGAAGGCAGGCTCGTGCATCATCGCCACCACCTCCGAGCAGGCCTACGATCCCAGCCCCGAGCTTTACGATTACGCCCAGACCAAGGCCGCGACGATGAACTTCGTCAAGTCACTGGCCAAGCAACTCGGGCCCAAGGGCATCCGGGTCAACGGGGTAGCGCCCGGCCCCATCTGGACACCGCTGCAGATCAGCGGCGGCGCATCGGCGCAAAAGCAAACGAGTTTCGGTGGAATGACACCGCTCGGACGCCCCGGCATGCCGGCGGAGTTAGGGGGCATTTATGTGCAGCTTGCCGACAACCAGAGCAGCTTCGCCAATGGGCAGATCTACGGCTCATCCGGCGGTTCCGGACAGCCCTGAGTGACTTGCGGCACAGCGGAGTTGGCTGCAGAGGCGGCGCAAGCGCAGCCTGATACACGCGCCGCGGAATCGCCCGGTCGTTCGAAAGACGGCATGCTCAGTGCTGCGCCGTTCCGGGTGCTGCCTGCTTGACATGCATCTTCGCCAGGGTGCCGTCAGGCAGCACATTGGTCATGAAAGCCTGCACCTTGTTGCGCCAGCCTGCGACGACTTTCTCCTCACCGCTCATCAGCGCATCGTAGCCAGTCTGGGCGACTTCCCGGGCATCCTGCTTTTTCTCCGTGCCGACTTTGGTGTCGAGCATATCGGCACGTTTAAAGAACTCGGTCTCAGTGGCACCGGGCAGGAGGCACGTGACCACCACGCCGTTGTCCTTGAGCTCGTAGTGAAGGGCCTCGGCGAATGAATCCAGGAATGCCTTGGTGCCGTTGTATACAGCCTGGTAGGTGCCCGGCATCAGCCCTGCGATCGATCCCGTAATGAGGATCCGGCCGCGACCACGTTCCCGCATGCCGCGCGCTACCTTCTGAATGAGGTATAGCGTGCCGGTTATATTGGTATCGACGATGCGTCGCCATGCATTGACGTCCTGATCGATGAAGTCCCGGCCAAGGCCACGCCCGGCGTTGGCGAACAGTACATCGATCGGCCGACCGCCAGCAGCCTGGAGCAGCTTGTCCACTGCGTCCGAGGTCGTCAGATCGGCCGTCACGGCAGTCACCCGTGAGGCTGTACCGCTCAGACGCTCGGCAGCCGATTCGATGGTCTCCTCATCGGCCACGATCAACAGATCAAAGCCGTGTTCGGCTGCGATCGAGGCGAGTTCAAAGCCGATGCCGGTTGAAGCCCCTGTGACAACCGCTAACGGGCGATCGCCAGGACGAGTTGCGGTAGCCATAACGATTCTCCTTGAAGAAAGCATGGGAGTTGATTCATCTTGCGCGCGCCGGATACAGTGGCTCTGTCGATGCGACTCGTGCCTGTGCGTAGGCGCGTGCCGGAGCAGCTCAACTAATGAATCACGCGCTCGGCCGGCCTCAGCACCACTTTGGTCGTGTCATTCTGTTGCTCCTTGAAGAGCCGATAGCCTTCGGGCGCGCGCTCGAGCGGCAGACGATGACTGATTAGCGAGGTGGTATCGAGCTTGCCGTCGAGGATCATCTGCAGCAGCTTTGCCGAATACTTCTGCACGTGGGTCTGGCCGCTTTTGACGGTCAAGCCCTTCTCCATCAGCGCGCCCAGCGGGAATTTGTCGGTGAAGCCGCCGTACACGCCGGGGATTGAGATGCGGCCACCCTTGCGGCAAGCCAGGATGACCTGTCGCAGGGCATGGGTGCGCTCCGTCACTAGTCCGACGGCCGCCTTGGCGTGATCGTAGATGTTGTCGAGGGTGTAGCCGTGCGACTCCATGCCTACCGCATCGACGCAGGCATCCGGCCCAATACCACCGGTGAGCTCACTGAGTGCCTCACGTACACGCGTCTCCTCGAAATTGATGACCTCCGCACCCCATCGCTTCGCCAGGGCCAGGCGCCCCGGATGATGATCGATGGCGATGATGCGCTCGGCGCCTTGCACGAGCGCACTTTGGATCGTGAAGAGACCGACCGGGCCACAGCCCCAGACCGCGACCGTGTCGCCGGGCTCGATGGCGCAATTCTCCGCGGCCATCCAACCGGTGGGCAGTATGTCGGAAAGAAACAGGACCGACTCATCGGGAATCGCGTCATCTGGAATGACGATTGGACCGATATCGGCGAATGGTACACGGGCGTACTGCGCCTGCCCTCCTGCGTAGCCACCGGTCAGGTGCGAATAACCGAAGGCACCTGTCATGGCGTAGCCGTACAGGGTTTCCGACATCTCGGCGGTCTCGGCCGGATTGGAATTATCGCAGGCTGCAAATTGCTGGCGTTTGCAGAAAAAGCACTGGCCGCAGGCGATGACGAATGGGACGACCACGCGTTGTCCGACCTTCAATTTGCGGTTACCGGGCCCCACCTCCACCACCCGTCCCATGAACTCATGACCGAGCACGTCCCCGGACTTCATCGTCGGAATGTAGTGGTCATACAGGTGCAGGTCAGAACCGCAGATCGCCGTGGATGTGATCTCGATGATGGCATCGCGCGGATTGACGATCTGGGGGTCTGGGACTGTATCCACGCGGACGTCGTGTTTGCCGTGCCAGGTAAGGGCGCGCATAGGTTCTCCTTTTAAGGAATCTGCATCTGTCTCCGGGTGCGGCGGCTATGCTCGGGGAGCAGCGTACGGGGGCGCCGCAGTAGCCAATTCACCCGTCTCCATCAGTTGTTTGAAGCGTCGTAGGTCACGTCGCGCCTGAACCTTGGGATCGCGATGAAGGATCCGAGCGATCAGTTCTCCTATCCTGCCGCCGCTCTGGTCGTAAGAGATCGTCGCCGTGACCACCGCACCACGGCCGCCGATAGCATCGCGGAATTGCAGGCTGCCTTCGTGCAAGGTTTCTGTGCCGTCGCTGGTGCGCCAGGCAATCAGTTCATCCGGCCGATCCGCCAGAATCACTGTGTTCCAGACAAAGGTCTGGTCTGTCCCTCCTCCCCGCCCCACGAACCAGCGAGCATGTTCGGCATCATCGACTTCCACCCGTCGGATACCGGTCATGAATAGCGGCAGATTCCTGAAGTCCCGCCAGAACAGATAGAGTTCCTGTCGTGGCCGATCAACGGTCACCGAACGGCCGATGATGTCTGAGCCCGCATCCTCGCGCGCAGAAAGTGCCGCCTTCGCAGGATGCTTCGCAGTAGCGATCGGCGCATCGTCGCGCGGGTGTTCGGTGATTTCGCTCATGAGGCAGACTCCAGGAGAAATAGTCGGCAAGCGGGCTCATCTGAATGGTCAAGTGCAGGCCGGGTTGAGTTCTAAGGGGCCACGGCCGAAACGGGTAGAGGCCAGGTGGGAAGAAGGAGCGACTGCCCGTTTCGCCGCGACACCGGCACAATACTGGGGCACGGGGCGCGTGTTGCCTGTCGGTGATGCCAACCGTGGCTCTGTAGGAACCTTTGCGGCTATAACCTGTTTGATTCTCGCACGAGGACGGCCGGCACTTGCCCCAGCCAGTTCAGGACTACGCAACGTCGTTCCTTCCACTGATGCCGGATCCCTCTGCCTGTTGGACAAGCTGCACCGATCGCTGGCCACGCCGATCTGTTCGCTCGGGTCTAGCGACGCATCATCACAGCCTTGGCCGGGAACCCAGCCGTGCATCAGAGCACAGAACCCACTTGGGCCGAGGAATTCGCGCAGCGCGCAGCTCTATATCGACGGTGGGATCGCGCGCTCTGCGGCTCAACTCGATTTTACGGCGCTGCGGCATTGATCAACGAAGCGTTTGCGGAAGGGCTATCAATGCCCTCCAGCATGCTGCTATCGAGGCCAACGGTCCATTTCTTCGGCACCCTGAGCCGGGTCCTGCAGGCGTTCAATGTCAGCCTTGCCGCTTCAGTCGCGCGCGGCAGCCTACTCTGCTTACAGGACAGTTCCCTGGTTCGGCTGGAGCAGGCGGTCGTCCAGCGACATCTGGCCAGTCTGTACCTGGCAGAGGGGAGTGCCTACATTCGTTTGATTGACGAGGCCAATCGCGGGCTCCATTTCGTGGGGACACTTGCGCGACTCTCCGCTTCTCACACAAGTGTCGCGACGCTGGGCAAGGTACTTCGCCAGCTACAGGGCAACGGAGGCAAGGCAATCAACTTTGCACGCCGCACTGATCGAGAAGCGATCGGGAATGCTCTGATAGTCTCGGTGACCGAGCGCCGTCGCCAGTTCCGGTCAGCCCCCCGCGCGCGTCAGCCTAGCCCCACAGCAGAATTCATGTTGTGCCGATTCTCTCAAAATGGCCACAAACGCAAGGTGCATTTCGCGCTGTGATGCAATAGGCGGCCTCAGGTCTCATGAAGCATCTAATTGTCGTCGCTCACCCGCTCGAGGATAGCGTGACCATGAAACTGGCCCGCGCCTACGCGCTGGAACTTTCCAACCTTGGCCATGATTGTGTCATGCATGACCTGTATCGCTTGGGATTCGATCCGGTCATGGGAGCGGTTGAACTCGAACCGCTATCGAAAGGGCAACCGGCACCCGGCGATGTCAGGGAAGCCCAGGCCGCAGTCGCGGCCTGTGATGTGCTGACTGCGCTATATCCGCTGTGGTGGGCCAGTATGCCCGCCATGATGAAGGGTTACATCGATCGGGTCTTTGCGCGCGGCTTCGCTTATGAGGCCAACGCCGGAGCTACCCGCGGATTGCTGGCCGGGCGGCGCTGCGTGCTCGTGACCCTCTCCGGCTCTCCGCTGTCGCTATTGCATGCAAACGGTGAATGGAAGGCCATCGAACTCCTACAGGATCTTCACATCTTCCGCTCCTCGGGCTTCGAGATGCTAGAGCACTTGCACTTCGACCTGGTTGAGCCGCCGAATCCGCGCAGCGTGATTGCGGCGCACATCGATCGCGTGCGCGATTGTGCGCGCCGGCACTTCGCTGACGTCTCGACCGGGCCGCCGGAGCGGCAAGCCGACGCCTGAATTCACCGAGTCGACCGCTACAGACCTAGGGCCTGAGCGTGGAGGGCCAAATACTCGCTGGGACGGACATGCTTGCGACCACAGCGAATTCGCCATCTGGCCAAGCCAGTCCACGACTACGCGCGTTTGTTCTTTTCGCTGATGTTCGGGGCGGCAGCCGGTCGATACGGTGCGAGCGGCAATCAACGAGGATTACCCATGACGACGCAAATCTCTTCGCTCTCATTGGGCGATGCACGAATGATCATCGAAGCTGGCGAACGCAAAGCAAAAGAGCTGGGGGTTCCGTATAACCTGGCGGTGGTGGATGCCGGCGGCGCTTTGATCGCGCACGCGCGCATGGACGGCGCCTGGCTGGGCAGCATTGACATCTCGATTAACAAGGCCTGGACTGCGCGAGCTTTCGATATGCCCACCGAGGACCTGGCCAAGATGGCGCAATCGGGCAAGCCGCTGTTCGGGATCAACAGCACCAATCATGACCGGGTGGTGATATTCGCCGGAGGTCTTCCGGTCAAGGTCGGAGGCGCGGTCGTCGGTGCTATTGGAGCAAGCGGCGGCACCGTGCAGCAAGATGAGCAGGTCGCCGAGGCTGCGCTGAAAGGATTCGGCAAACCCGCACGAGAGGCCGCCTGATGGGCCGGTAATCACAAGGCCTGCCATGAACGGCAAGGAGCCTTCAGGCTGCCGCCGGAAACGCCTGTGCAGATGGACTCATACGGGCCGGCTTCAAGGCTCCGGTGACGGTGGTGAGCGACGACACGGATCCGCCCTGCGATCGGACTTTCTGCTCCAAGCAATATCTCATCGGCATGAAATCGCCAGATGAAACCCTGATCGCCGATCTGCAAATGTATGACCAGGCGAAGGGCGGGGCGCGGTTACGTCTCGCCTGCAAGGTGCAGGCACTCGACATCGACGGAAAATTCGTGATCCTCCCAAGCGGTGAGCGGATGGCATTGGCCTATGACGTGCTCGTCCTGGCGATGGGCGCGGAGCCGAAACGCCCGCCAGTGCCGGGCTTTGACCGGCCGAATGTCCATGTCTTGCGTAGCCCGCGAGATGCCGACGACTCATACGCGCCGCAGAGGTGGCGAAGCGCATGGTCATTGTCGGTGCAAGCTTCATCGGTCTGGAAGTGGCCGCCTCACTGAGACAGCGGAAGCTCGACGTGCATGTTGTATCCCCGGAACAGGTGCTCTTCGACAAGTTGTTGGGTGCAGATCCGCCTGGCATGGCGAGCTGGTAGAAGGCCCAGAGTCTTGCGATGCGGCGGCAGATTACGTAGACCCGCGACACAGCACCATCCAGCGCAGAACCGATGCGTAGGACCCTACCGAGCGCGCGATGCGAACCCCATCTATGGTGCCCGGCAATTACCGCCCATACGATATTTGAGGCTGGCACGACAGACCGTCAGGGCGACTACGTCAACGCATTTCAGGTTCCAGAGCATGCCGTTTGATCCTAACCACCCGGGTACGCATGAGCGAGCCTGGCTCGAGCTTCTCGAGGCACAACCCGTCTGGTGGCCGCAGGCGCGGTCGCTTGTGGTGGTTTCCCCCCATCCCGACGACGAGATCCTGGGCGCAGGCGGACTGATCGCAAGTTATATGCGCAGCGGCCGACGGGTCGCCCTGGTCAGTGTCACCGATGGCGAGGCCGCATTTCCAGATTGGGAGGAACTCGCCCGCGTGCGACGTAGGGAACTGGATTGCGCGCTAGGCTGCCTCGGAGCCAGCGCGGTTCGTATCGAACGCCTGGGGCTGCCAGACGGGGACGTGCAGTCTCATCGCGCAACGCTGCGGAGCATGTTGTCCCGTGTCATATCACCCTCGACTCTGCTCGTGGCTCCATTCGAACGAGATGGCCATCCTGATCACGAGGCTGTGGGAGAGGTCTGCCTGCAGGTTGCGCGGGAACATGCCGTTGCCCTCGCGCGCTATCCAATCTGGGCATGGCACCACACCGATCCCTCGAACCTGAGACAGGCTCAATGGGGCTGCCTATCCCTCAGTCACACTTTGCGTCGGGCCAAACAGAGCGCCATCCGGGCATTTCCATCGCAACTGAATCCCCCTGCGCCGCGTCATCCGATCCTGCCGACGCATGTGCTGCCATATTTTACTCGATCGATTGAGGCCTACCTGCTGTGAGCAAGTCGCCGCCAGCGGCCTGTGATGCAGCTGCCTTCGAGCGCCGCTACCAACGGCACCCCG
>DATDIL010000199.1:0-18465 GCA_036521075.1 Steroidobacteraceae bacterium
GTCGTCAGCAGCAGCAGTCGGCGCAGAGCGGGCGCTTCGGGCAGCTGCGGCGCCGGAAAGGCGACCATGATGCGTTCGCACACCAGCGATACGAATGCCAATGGGAACACCAACGCGGCCAGAATATTTGCGCTGGAACGAATATCGGCCGTCGCTTCGAACGGCCACAGAAACTGCAGCACCAGGTAGATCGCAATGGCGCCGGTCGGCACGATGACGGCCTGGCCGATACGGGCCGCGACGCCGGGATGCTCGAGCACTTGCCGCCAACCCGTGCCGGCCGCGGCGCGCGCCTGCTCCGCAGCGGTGGCTTCCCGGAAGCGCGCGGAGGTCAATGCAAGCGTGGCCAGCATGCCCGTCAACGCCAGCAGCAATGCCGCCAGCACCATCGCCGCCAAGCCACCCGCGATGGCCTCGTGCGCGACCGCCCGCATGGGTGCGCCAATGCCCGCGGGCAACAATGCCGGCAGCAGCAGTACACCAACCGCCAGTGCGGCGATTCCATACACGAGGGACAGGCGCCGGGTCAGTCGATGCGATCGGGGATAAACCGATTCGGTGCTGGTAGGGGGTGTAATTGCCATTGTATTAAGCTGGCTGCGCCGCGGGCCTATAGTAACGCATAGTCAATGCAGCCGAATAACTTGAAACGAGTGAAGATCGCGAAGTGGGCGCTGCCACTGACGGCCCTTGTCGTAATCGGCCTGGTGATAGTAGCGATGCTTCATTGGCGCTCCGACCGGCTGCGCTACCGACTGCTGGCGAACGCGCCGGAGACGGTCGCGACGGACCCGGCGCTCGTGCGTTTTGCGAGCGCACAGGCGCGGCCGCTGTTCGCCGAACACTGCGCGGCCTGCCACGGAGCCGACATGCGCGGCAATCCCGCATTGGGCGCGCCGAATCTCACGGACTCCGTATGGCTCTACGGCGAAGGCCGCATCTTCGATATCGAACGCACGATCTTGTACGGGGTGCGCTCGGGCTTGGACAAGACGCATAACGAGACCGACATGCCATCATTTGGCTTGCGCGGAATTCTAAGTGACGCGCAGATCAGAAACGTCGTGCAATACGTGCTGGAATTGAGCGGGCGCCCATACGGCGCGGAGGCGGCGAACGAGGGTCGCGCGGTGTACACGGGCACCGGCAACTGCGGCGACTGCCACGGTCCCGACGCACGCGGCAACTCCGACTACGGCGCGCCCGATCTGACGCGCAATGTTTGGAACAGCGGCGGCGACCCGCAATCTCTCTACTCCACCATTTACTTCGGGCAGCACCGTATGATGCCTGCGTGGGGCGGAACCCTGACCCTGGAGCAGATCCGCGCCCTGGCGACCTACGTGTATGCGGTGTCACACGCAAAATAGAACCTCTTCCGGAGCGCCTCGATGTCGCAAGTAAGTCGCGTGCGGGAATTGCTGTATCGCCCGCAACGCACCGTGCTCCTGCCCGCGCTGGCCATGGCGGCAGGCCTGGTGGCGGCCGGCTTTGGGCTGTTTCGCGCGGCGCCAAAGCCGCTGATGGTGGTTCCGCCGGGCTACGCGGCACTGGTGAATCAGAAAGGACTTCTGCTCAACGACTTGCGGACGCAGGTGGAATTGGAAACCAGCAAGCACTTCGCCGACGCGACGCCTGCGGAGCGCAGCCGGGTACTGCGCGAAATGATCAATGAAGAGCTGCTGGTGCAGCGTGCCGTTGTTCTCGACCTGCCGGAGACGGCCAACGAAGTGCGCGCCACGATGGCCGTCGGCGTCAACGGCCAGGTCGCAGCACCCGTGCTGGCGTATGAACCGACGGACGCGGAGCTGCGCGCGTTCTACGAGAAGTCGCGGCAAAACTACTCGACACCCGGGTCGATGACGTTGCATGACCTGGTCCTGGGAGTCGGGGGCTACCAGAATGCAAACCAGACCACCGCGCAGGCGCAGATCGACGCCACCGAAGCCGTCTATCAGTTGCGCTCCGGCGCCTCGATCGACTATGTCATGGCACATTTTGGCTTCATGCCGTCGGGGCGCGCTGCGGATGGCGAGGAATTGGATTTTGCGGCGAAGCTGCACCTGGGTGCGCAGCTCTACGCAGTTGCCTCCAGTATGCGCGACGGAGAAGTATCTGATCCCATACTCGCTCCGGATGGCGTGCACATCATCGTCATGGAGCGGCATCAGTTTCCGCAGGTGGCCGACTTCACGACGGTGCGCGACCGCGTTTACCTGGATTATCGAACCGCCGCCTCCAATCGGGCGACGAGCCAGAACCTGCGTCTGCTGCGCAGCCAGGCGAGCATCCTGCTCGCGCCGGGACTGTCGGAGTGAAACGGCTGGCATTGATCGCACTGTGCTGGCTCACCGCCAGTGCGGGCTGCGCTGTGGCGCAGGAGCGCAGTGTCAGCTACTCGACCTGGATCATCGCGGGCAATATGGTGACGCTGCGCTATCTGCTGCCCGTCACCGCGGCACAACGCCTGATGGGTGTCGAGGTTTCCGTGCTCACCACCGACAAACTGGAGAAATACCTACTTCAGCATCAAACGGTGGGTTCTGCGGCAGGGGAGTGTCCGGCGATCGACCAGGGCTTTGACCTCGGCCGCGTCGATCCGATCGCCGTAGGGCCGGATCTGTACGGATTTGAGATCTTCTACCGCTGTCAGGATCCGCGGCACCTGCTGTTGCGCAATACCGCCTTGTTCGAGAGCGCGCCGGGTCATGTCGACTTCGCGCGCATCAATATGAACGGACGGGTCGTCGCGCAGTTGTTCACGGCCCAGCACCAGCAGCTGGCGCTGCCCGATGGCCGCGCGGTGTCCCCGACTTCGTTTGCCACGTACCTGCGCTTGGGCCTGAGGCATCTTCTGAGCGGCACGGAACGCTGGATCTTCCTGCTCGGCGCCCTGCTGCTCGTGCGTCGCCGGCTCGATGTGGGGTATCTCATTGCGGCCTTGGGCTGCGGCTACCTGTTGTCGGTGCTGGTGGTGTCCACGGACTGGGTGCTGCCGCGCATGCCGCGGATGGAGGCCTTCATGGGGCTGCTGGTCGCGCTGCTGGGCGCGACCATCATGCAGCGCGAATTGCACGGCCACCCGGACCGCAGGGTGCACTGGCCTGCCATCCTGCTGCTCCTGGTTGTGTGCATCGGGCTGGTGCGCGCGCCTGCGGCCGCGTTTGCGTTACTGGGGGGCGCGGCAGTGGCGGCTGGATTCTTGAGTGTTTCGCATCGGTTCGACGGTCGGCGGATCCTATGGCCGTGCCTCGTCGCGATGTTCAGTTTCCTGGACGGCTTTGCATTACCGGCCGTACTCGGACCGGCGCAGTTGACGCCATGGACTCGGACCCGGGTGTTGGTTGGTTTTGATCTGGGCGCCACCCTCACCGCCATCGTGCTGATCGGGCTGCTGAGCGGCGCGTGGCTGCTGCTGCGGGCACGGCGGGTGATGGCGCCGCAAGCCATCGTCAGTGACGTGTGTGCTGCCGGCCTGTGCGGCCTGGGCAGCTTTTGGCTGCTCACGCGCCTTCAGTGAGGATGCCGGTGATGAATGTCGGGATAATGGGCATGCGCATGCACGAGTCGCGCGTGGACGTGCCGATGAGTATGCGGCTCCCGGCCATCCCACGCGAACGCGTGCTCATGTTGATGATGCGCGTCATGCCGATGCGAATGCTCGTGCTCGAGGGGTTCGTGCGTGTGCTCGTGTACGTGCCGTTCGCTCAGGTGCAGCCACACGCCGACTGCCATCAGCGCACCGGCGAGCAGCAGCGCCGTGGAAAGCGGCTCGCCGTGCAACGCAATGGCGAGCGCCGCGCCGAAGAATGGCGCGAGGGAG
This sequence comes from Steroidobacteraceae bacterium, assembly GCA_036521075.1. GTDB lineage: Bacteria > Pseudomonadota > Gammaproteobacteria > Steroidobacterales > Steroidobacteraceae > DAIDKA01. Next base: position 3,824 of record DATDIL010000199.1, read on the forward strand.
AAATACGCACCCGTACGCGCCGCACCGAGTTGGCGCAAGCCCACCACGAACAGCGCCAGACTGACGCCGTAGCCCACGAATCCCACGACCAGCGCACCACAGAGCGCGCCGAAGGGCGGCCAGTGCATGCCAAGCGCCTGCGCCAGTGTCAGATTCACAGCGGCCGCCACCGCGCCTTTCGCGCAGGCGATCATGAGGGCGTCGTGGGTGGCGATCTTGCGGGTGAGATTGTTGTCGAGCGCCCAGCAGGCGCACGCGCAGGCCACCAGCAGCGCCCCGAAAGACCACCCGGCCGTGCTGCCGGGGTCCCAGGAAAGCACGACTCCACCGAACACGATGGCCGCCATGCCGATGGCAATGCGCCGATCAAAGTTCTCGCGAAACACGAACCAGGCCAGAAGCGCCGTCAGCACCGCTTCAAGATTCAGCAATAACGAGGCCTGAGCCGCGCCGAGCTGTCTTAAGCCCAGCAGCAGAAGCACGGGCGCTGCCACACCACCGGCCAGGATTGCGCCGGCCCACCAGCCCAGATCAGCGGCGCTGGGCCTGCGCCCGCCGCTTGCGGTTTTGCCGGAGCGCAGGGCGCGCAGCGCCAGCAGGAGCAGGAGTCCCAACCCGGAGCCGGCATAGAGCAAACCTGCCAGCAGTAATGGCCGGATATCGTGCAGCAGCAACTTCGCCAACGGAGTGCTTGCCCCGAACAGCAAGGCGGCGATCAACGCACTCGCAATGCCAGGATTCATTCGCGTCATGCTGGAGGTGATTGTAAGGCTATCCCCGCGGCTGCAGAAATCCGCTAGGGTAGGCTGTGCGGAAGGAGGCCAGGAATGACCATGAGTGCCGAGAAGCACCTCGCCGGACTGATCGTGCTGGCAAGCCCCCGATCGGTGGAAGAGCTCGTTGCCAGGCTGAAGCAGATGATGCGTGCGCGCAATCTCAAGATCTTTGCGGACCTGGATTTCAGCGCGGATGCGGCTGCCGAGGCACTGCAGCTGCGCCCGACGCGCATGCTGCTCGCCGGGAATCCCAAGGCGGGCACCCCCCTCATCGCGGCCGAACCCACGAGCGCCATCGACCTGCCCCTGAAGGTGCTGGTGTGGTCGGATGCCGATGCGCGCACACACGTGGCCTACAATGATCCCCAATACGTGGCGCGACGGCACGGCTTGTCGGCGGAACTGATTCGCAACATTGCCGGTTTGGGCGCGCTGGTGGAAAAGGCAGCTGGCGCGGCGCCATGAGGAGAGTCGAATGCTGAGAGGCTATTTGCGGCTGGTGGCCTTTGCCGTCGGTCTGCTGGTGGGCGTACAGGCGCCGGGGTTCGTCGACCAGTACGTCAAGCGCGTCAGTGCGCACTACATCGAGGCGCAACACAATTTCGCGGGTTTTCAGCAGGCGGCGAATCAATATTTCAATGGTGATGTGAAGGCGCTGGTGGCGCACCATCTGGCCAGTTCCGATGTGGTGTTCAAGGGCGAGGCAAAGACCATCGGCGATCTGTTCGCCCGGATCCGGGACCTGAGCGCGGAACTGGCCGCACTCAACGGACCATCCATCGAGCGCCTCATTCACATCATCGTCAATCCGAATCGCGACATTCTCCAGGAAACTCTTGCCGCATATTCGTATACGGTACCGCTCAGTCCGGAGGCCATCGCGTACGGCGTCATTGCCGGATTGGTGTTGGCGCTCGCGGTGGAGCTGATCCTGGCGGGGCTGTTTGGACTGATGCGCAATCAATGGCACCGGGCTGTTCGGGTGCGCCGACCACCGGTTGCGCCGCACGTGCGTCGCGAACCGTCAATTGCGGCGGAATCGGAGCGCCAGTGGCATAAGCGGTGAGGTCACTGCACCAGCGCCCGCAAGGCGGCCTCGGATAGCGGCTTCACCAGAAACGAATCGAATCCCGCAGCGGTGGCGCCCGACAGTTTTTGGGCCGAGCTGTACCCGGAGATGGCGATCAATGCCACATCTTCGAGCAACGCATCGGCTCGGCAGCTGCGGGCGACCGCATAGCCGTCCATTTCCCCGAGAAGTTCCAGGTCACACAAAATCAGTTCTGGAACGAGATCCAGTGCGCATCTCAAGGCCGACGGACCGTCGTACGCGATGCGGACCGAGGCGCCCTCCAGGCGCAGCAGCTCCGCCATGCTTTCGGCGAGGTCGCGGTTGTCTTCGATCAGCAGGATTTGCTTCGGCGCAAACCGCGCTGGCGCACTTGCCTCAAGCGGACCGCTCTTCAGCGCCACCACCACGGGCATCGTCAATGTAAACGCCGCCCCCAGCCCCACCCCGGGACTGCTCGCGGTCAGCGAGCCACCCAGCAGACTCGCCAGGCGTGAGGCTATTGCCAGCCCCAGCCCCAAGCCGCCTGATGCCCGTTCGCGGCCGGATTCAAGTTGAGCGAAGGGTTCAAAGAGCGCTTCTGCAAAAGGGCCATCGAAGCCGATCCCGGTGTCTTGCAGCACGATCACGGCAGTCTCGTTGTCTCTGGCCAGGGTCAATTTCACGTTGCCGCCCGCGGGGGTGAACTTGATGGCATTGGTGAGCAGATTGTCCACGATTTGTCGAAGGCGCATCCGGTCGGCATTGACGATACACGCGCTTTCGGTGATATCGGCTGTCAGGTGCAACCCGGCTTGACGGGCGTGCGGCCATTGCCCCTCCAGTGCATCCGCCAAGACACTTTGCAACTCGAATGGCTCCAGTTGCACGGCGACCTTTCCGAACGCGATGCGCGAGGCGTCCAGCAGGTCCTCCAGCATCCGGGCCATTGTCGTGGATTGACGCGCGACACGCTCGACGATGGGCGCGGCGCGTTCATCCGCAAGGTTCAGCAGGCGCAGGGAATAAGCAGCGGTGCGTATCGTGGCGAGCGGATTGCGCAACTCATGGGCAAGAACGGCAATGAATTGGTTCTTCCGCCAATCCTTCTCTTCCAGCGCCTGCTTGGCCTTCTTCAGCTCACCGCGCTCGTTGTGTTCGCGTAACTGCACAAGTTCGGCGAACATCCGCTCGCTCATCTCCGATCGATTCGCCTCGGGATCCTCGAGCAGCAGGCGTGACAGCTCTTCCTGCCCGCACAACAGCGCCACCATGTCATCCTCGGATTCAATCTCCGGATGCAGCATCGTCCAGTAGTGAGCAGTACGGATAAACGCGAGGCATCCGCTGAACAGCTCGTACTCGCGCAGGCCCAGCGTGCGCACCAGCGCAAGCCGCGCGGAATCACTGCGCGCAGGCTCAATGAACATGATTGCGGCGCAGGCAAATATGGCATCCTCCATATCGCTCCCCGGCGCCGGCCATGCATCGATCTGGGGAGGCGTCGCCTGAAGAGTTGCATAGACGGCCGCCATATCCCGCCGCCAGGGAGAGGGTCTGCGCAGCAGTGCAATCACCTCGTCGATGGTTTGGGTGCCCGCATGGGCATCTCCGGCAGCGTGCCCATGGTGCTCGCCGAGCAGGAATCCGACGTGACGCACGATGCAGTAGCGCATCGGACAGAATCGCGAAAGCCACACGAAGAGACGTTCCTTGAATACCGAGGGCATCGGGTTATCAAGATAGCCAGCCTTGGCGAATCCCCACAGCTGCTCGAGAAGCTCGGGTGCTGACTGAGCGGACTTGAAGAAATTGGGCAGAATGCCGAATCGGCCCGCGACAACGGCTTCAAAGGAGCTGCCTGGGTGCCGGGAATTTTCCATCAGCCACAATGCGCCTTTCGGCGACCCTGCACTTAAAAAAAAGCCCCGCAGAGCGGGGCTCGAAGTGGGTCCTCACCGACCGGGTCAATCGCTGTCAGCTCCGGCCAAGTGCGCAAATGTTTGAATCCACCGAGGATCCGTCAGCGCCCTTCGCGTCGCGTCGACACAGGCTGCAATTCACTACGGTTTGGCGATGGAGCTAACCAACTCCTGTCTGTCAAATGCAGACTGCGTGTCAATTCACGCTACCCGCCCACGGCCGCCGCACAACTGGCGAAAGCCCTCCGTGCCTGTGTTAATCGCCCGAGTTTCTCTCTTCTAACCTGCCACCGATCTGTTCACTCTACGCATCAACCGAGGTGAGGAATTGTTGCTGCCTCAGACCTCAATTCGATGCGAGAGCCGCTAAAAACAATCAAAACAGACGCTTATCCGATCTTTCCGACACAGTCCACTGTCTAATGGTAGCGGTTTTTTTAAACTTATGCATGTTGCAGTTGTACGACATGAGCGACACCTGGCGTTAGCTTGACCATGGCAGGCGGATTCGGAATCGAGCGCCCCCGCCGCCGGGCAGATTCTCGGCCACAGCGTTGCCGCCGTGAAATTCGGCAATCAGCCGCACGATGTACAGGCCGAGCCCGAAGTGCGGGCGGCTGTCGCTGCCGGAGCGGGACTGCCACAGGGATTCGAAGAGATAGCTGTGACTTTGCTCCGCATCGGAGAGGGGTGGGCCGGGATTGTCGACTTCGATGGTGGCCGCGCCGGCATCGGCCGACAATCGCAGGGTGATGCGAGCCTGCTCGGGGCTGAAGTCCACGGCATTATCGATGAGCTTGTCCAGCATCTGGACGATGAGGTCCGGTGCTCCGGTGAGCATCACCGGCTCGGCGGGCAGGTCGGACGCGAACTGGCGGTGGGGAAAACCGGTGCGGTAGGCGGCCGCTGCGCTGTCCATGAGCGCACGCAGGTCGAAGCGCGAACGTTCGGCGCTCTGAATGGCCTCTTCGACCCGGGTCGCGGCACCCATGGCCAGGAGGATCGCGTTCAGCCGCTCGCTGCCCTCGCGCGCCCGGTTCAGATAGGTGCGGGCAGCCGCGGTGACGGGCTCGGACTCCAGATTGTCCAGCGAGGAGCGCACGATGGTCAGCGGGGTGCGGATCTCATGGGCGAGCTTGCCGGCCAGGGTGCGCAGGTAGCCGGTGTACTCATTGAGTCGGCCCAGCAGCATCGAAAAACTGCGGGCGACATCGCCCAACTCGTCCGTCGCGTCGGTGTCCGGGAAGGTGGTCACGAGCCCCTCGCGGGTCAGGGCGGTCTCGCTGGCACGCCGCAGCTGCGCCAGTCGCCAGGCCAGCCATGCGGCGAACGCGAACATTACGATGATGGCCAGCACGCTGGTGATGAGCGTGAAATCGAGCAGCTGCGTGAGTGCCTTGTCGCGCAGGGTCAGCGAGTGCTCGGCGGTTTCGACGATCTGCACGGCGCCGAGCAACTGGTGGTGGTCCAACGCCGTGATCGGGGCCTGGGCCTCCACGACCTTGCGATCGTTGCGACGCTCGAGAAGCCGGCGGTACAGCTGCGGCAGCAGGCCGCGCTCGGCTGCGGATACCGTGGCTACCGACAGGGCGTCGACTTGGGCGAGCACTGCCCTGTCGGTCCCGATCACGCTGAGCCGCAGGCCCGGCTGAACGAACTGCCCCAGGTAGTTGGCCAGTTCGGGTGCCGGAATTAGCAAACGCCCCTGCGGCGCCAGACTGTCCGGGTCCAAGGTCCCGAAGCTCACCGGTTCGGCGCCACGCCGCCGGCGCTCATCCACCAGGACGCCCAGGCGCGCACCGAGCATGGACACCGGAATTCGCAGTTCGACTCGATAGCCGCCGTCCATGAGCTGCCAGCTGCCGATGATGCGCGACTCATCGACGGCCACCTGCCGTCCGAGATCCTGAGTCTCGATGCGCCGCGCATGCACGGGGCCGGCTTCGAAAGTCGCGAATAGATATTGATGCGGCGCGCCGCTCGCATCAGTGAAGGCAACCCAGATACGGTCGCCGGCGCCCGCCGGGTCGAGCACATCGGCTCCCGGTGCATCCCACACCAGGTGCGCGTCGCGAACCTCAATCAGCAGGTACGCCATGCGTTCGTGCACGCCGGCCAGCAGCGACAGCTGGCGCGGGCCGTCGGAGAAGCTGCGGCGGAAGGGCGAATTGCGCGGCCACTCATCGGCATCACCATCCAGAAACGGCGCTGCGGGCAGCGGCACGGCCTGCAGGTCGTTCGGTCCGGGCAGTGCCGGACCGGAACCGGGGGTCAGGCGATACAGCAGGTCGGCGCGTCCCTGCAGCGAGGTCGCGATGGTCTGCGCAATGGCCAGCAGCGACTGCTGTTCGCCGTCGCGCAGCGCGGCCTCCATCTGGCGGGCATATTCATAGCCTTCAAACGGCAGGACCAGCGTGAACAGACCGAGCAGCAGCAGTTTCAGGCGCAGCGACATGCTCGGGGTCACTCGACCCAGCGATAGCCCATGCCATACACGGTTTGGATGGCATCGAACTTGGGGTCCAGGGCCTGGAACTTGCGGCGGATGCGCTTCACATGCGAAGTGATGGTGTTATCGTCGAGCACGACATTCGCGGCATCCATCAGCTGCTGACGATTGCGGACATGACCGGGATGGCGCGCAAGCGCGTGCACGATCCAAAATTCGGTCAGCGACAGCAACACGACCTCGCCCTCCCACTGGATCTGCATGCGTTCGCTGTCCACCAGTAATGGCCCGCGCTGCACCGTCTGTCCGCTGGTTGTGGGTTTGCGCAGCGCTTCGATGCGCCGGAACAGCGCGTTCACGCGTGCGATCAGGTGCGGGATGCTCAGGTCCTTGGTGAGGAAATCATCGGCGCCCAGCCGCAGCCCCGATACCGCATCCAGCTCACTGTCGCGCGCGGTGAGGAAAATGATCGGCAGTTCGGCCGACATCGAACGCAGTGCGCGGCACAGTTCATAGCCGCCCTCGGGTTCATCCTCCAGCGAGATGTCGATGACCGCAAGGTCCGGCAGTCGCGCCGCGCAGGCGGTCATGGCCTGCTTGCGGTTCCCATAAGTGCGCACCGCATAGCCCTCGCGCGTGAACGCCGCGGCGTAGTTGTCGCGGATGGCCGGCTCGTCTTCGATGATCGCGATCAGTTTCATTGCCACAGCCTACTGCAACCGCATCGCGCGCGGCAGGGGCCCGCCGTCGATCGCCACGATCTGCCACGATTTGCCCGCCGAACGCCCGGATCCGCACCCCGCCCGAGCCAGATTTGAGGCGCCCAATCAAGTTACGGGCCACAGGCTTTGCAAGGGGTGAATCTTATGTCCGCACACACTGAAGTTCGCAGCCGGCTGCCGCAGGTATTCAACTGGCTGGCCGTGGTGGTGCTGCTGTCGCTGGGTGTCCTGGTCTGAGCCGACGCGCCTGTCGTTTTCAGGAACTATTGTCGGGAAAGGACGGTCCACTCAGTCTTGCGAACAATTTCGATTCCCGATGCCGCTTGCGCCGCACCAAACAGGCACACGATCCCGTCGGAAATTGCGCCCCATGCGGATCGCGATTTTCTTCGTTCTTTTGGGCGCGCACATGCTCGGCGTCCTCTACTTTGCGAGCCTGCGCGGGCCCGCTCCGGAACGCTCCGACAACGGGTTCGCAACAACCGTGTTCTTCGTGCAGGACAGGCCTCAGCGGCCTGCCACTGAAGTGACGAAATTAACGGCGCCGTCCCCGCGTGCGCCAACTTCTGCGCAAAGCATGCCGCGACGCCCGACACCCCCACAGACACCCGTGCCGCCAGCGCCAGAAACCACGGCACCGATCACCATCGATTGGGCGCAAGAGGCTGAACGCGTCGCGGCCGACCGGATTGAGGCCGACGCACAGGCGCGCCGCAGAGCCTCCAGGCTGTCAGCCGGCGAGGCTCCGAACAGCGGCGCCAGGCCAGCGCCGCGCCCGCAGTTCGGCTGGGACTACGCGCACACCCATCGCTTCGAATCACTACCCGGTGGAGGCTTGGTGGTCAATCTCAGCGATCGATGCGCGCTCGTCTTCGCTTTCCCGGTTTTCATGGGGGGTTGCAAGATCGGAAAAATTGAAGCCCGCGCAGATCTGTTCACACACATGCATGACCCGCCGGCTCCGGAGGATTCGAGCAGTCGCTAGCGGACCTTTTCCTGGAGTCAGTCAGGGCGCCATCCCGCGCGCCATTTGGTGCACTATCTGACTGCGCTGCAATTTCGATTTCTGCTCAGTTGCGTACAGGGATTTCAGGAAGCTCTGATCCCACTCGGTCATGCCGGCGGGCGCGGGCTGAGAGGCTGCGTCAAAGAGTTTCAGAATTGTTGGGGCATCGCCCAGCCGAGCGCCGGGCTTGAGCTTCGCAAAACCCGACATCGCGACATAGTCGGCGAGCTGTCTGAGCGTCACTCCCCTAAGCCGAGTCTGGTCGACGATGACGAAGACTCTCGAGAACATCCACATGGAGTTGAGTACAAGATGGCTGCCGCCGGCGATTGCGGGGCCGCACCGATAGTACCGATTTGGGTCGCACGCGGCCGGATTAATAATGGAGGTTTCCGTGCACAATGGCGGCGGCGGCAACACCATTTGCGACTGACAGTAGGTGAGAGGCTGTCCCCAAGCATCCTTCTCTGTGATGTTGTGCCAGACGCGGACAGGACGAGGAGTCCTGATGAACTCGTCAACCATATTCGCGGGTGTTTCCACGGGGGGATAAGACGAAGCGTCGACGCCAAAAGTATAGGCCCGATTTCGCTTCTCCATCCCCTTGAGCAGATCTTCTGGTTGGGTGGTCACAAGGATGTAGAGGTTTGGGCGGCAATGTTCGCCTGCCAGTGGCACTGCGGCAATGCGCGCGACTTCCGAGAGGCGCCCAAGAATGAACTCACCGTCCTGCCGGGAAAGCCCCGAGACGAGCGGGCAGACGGCTGGCACTTCCCAACGCGCGAGGCCTTCATCGCCGTTCTCGGTGGCGGCGATCTGATTGACGAAGTTCGCGACCCTTTTCTCCAGTTCAAGACGGCGAGCCGTGACTTCGATCTCCTGCAACTTCTCGGAGGCGTAAGGCGCCGTTCCGGCCGAAGCGGCAGTCGCAGGGGACGACGACGAGCCATTTCCCGCGCCCCAGGTCCACTGAGTCACAAGAGCGGCTAAAACTGTAGCGACAACTGCGAGGTACGCCTTTATTGACACGGGGGGTATCTCCGCGCCATCACGGAGCAATTTCGTGCACCATTCGGTGTGCGATCTGACTTCGCTGCAACCTGGATTTCTGTTCGGTCGCATACAGAGATTTGAGGAAGATCCGATCCCATTCGGCCATGCCGGCCGGCGCGGCCTTAGGCGCGCCATTGAAGAGTGTCAAGATAGTGGGGGAGTCACCCAAGCGAGCATCAGGCTTCAGTTTCGCAAAACCCGACAGGGCGACATAGTCGGCGAGCTGTCCGAGCGTCACCCCCTTGAGCCGAGTTCGGTCGACGATGACGAAGACTCTCGATAAGCTCCACACAGCGTTGAACACAAGATGACTGCCGCCTGCGATTGCGGGGCCGCACCGATAGTACCGGTTTGGGTCGCACGCGGCGGGGCCCGCTTGTGGACACTGTGGCAATACCAAATTTGACTGACAGTAGGCAAGAGGCTGGCCCCAGGCATCCTCTTCGGCGGAACTGTACCAGACCCTGACCGCGCGAGGAGTCTTGATGAACTCGTCGACGACGGATGCCGGCGTCTCGGTGGGGGGATAAAACGAACGGTCATAGCCGAAGGTAAACGAGCGATTTCGCTTCTCCATCCCCTTAAGAAGATCTTCCGGTTGGGTGGTCACAAGGATGTAGAGGTTTGGGCGGCAATGTTCGTCAGCGAGCGGTACGCCAGCTTCGTGCGCGATCTGCGACAGGCGCCCGAGGATGAACTCACCGTCCTGCCGGGAAAGCCCCGAGACGAGCGGGCAAACGGCTGGCACTTCCCAGCGCGCCAGTCCTTCACCACCGTTCTCAGTGGCCGCGATCTGGTTGACGAATTTGGCGACGCTTTGCTCCAGTTCAAGGCGGCGTGCCGTCACCGTGACTTCAGGGATGCGACTGGCTGGGCTCGTCGGCGCACTCGACGCAGGCGTCTCGGAGGCGGTCCATCCAGTCGCAGTGGGGAGTATCACCAGCGTTGTGGTCACGGCCAGGACTCCGAGCACCACGGGACACCGCTGCAGTGTGATCACGGCACGAGCTCGCTTAGCATGCTTCGAGCGATCTGGCTGCGTTGCTCTTTGGATCTCAGGTCGAGTGGAAGAAACGTTCGCACGTCCGTCGCATATAGGGATTTCAGGAAAGCACGATCCCAGTCGCTCATGCCGCCCGCTGCTGACGGTCGCACTCCGTCAAATAAAGTCAAGATGGTGGGGGTTCCATCGAAGCGGGCTCCTTGCCTGAGCTGTGCGAGACCCACGAGTCCGACATAGTCGGCAACCTGCCCGAGCGACACGGCCCCCAGGCGTCTCTCGTCGATCACCACAAAGACTCGTGCAAAGGCGTAGTGGACGGGCCCCACCGTGACATTCTCTGGGCCCACATACATGGGCAGGACCCCCGAGTCCTTTTCACGGTTGATGTTGTACCAGACCCTCACTGTACGCGGCGTTCCCACGAATTTTTCGACCACGGACGGAAACACATCGACGCCAAAGGTAAATGCGAAGTCACGTTTCTCCATGTCCTGCAGGAGCTCCTTCGGTCGGGACGTCACGTACACATAGAGATTCGGTCGGCAGCGCTCCCCAGCCAGCGGCACATTCGCCGCGCGCGCGATTTCTGAGACACGCGCGAGGATGAACTCGCCCTTCTCCCTCGGAAGGCCAGACACGAGCGGACAGACCGGCTCGTGCCATTGCGCCAGTCCCAGACCACCATCATCGGAAGCGAAGACGGCGACCTCATTGACGAACGCCGCGATTCTCGCTGCCAACTGCGCTCGCTGGGCTTCGCGTTGAGCGCTCACGGTGACCTCGGTTAGACCTGCTTGCGTATTCGCCGCCAGATTTGCGGAAGCGTTGGTATTGCGCGCGACGGTCCCCACCAGGATGGCGCCGTTTTGCGTGGTCGTGAACGATAGCCCGGTACCATCCAACAGAATCTTGAGCGCGGCGAGAGGCGACATGCTGCCCCGCACTCCGCTGGATGACTTCTGGGCCATCAGTTCAGGTGCGAAGAGAATCTCCTTGTGGCTTTGTCGGGCGAATTCCGTCAGGGCGTTCCCTAAGCCTTGAGAGCGGATGTCGAACGCCTGCGGATTAGGCTCCCCCGTGCTGGCGAAGCTGGTGCCGAGGAGAATCACCGCACACAGAATCGATGCTACTGCTCCAATTCCGGCGGCCTTGGTTAGGCGCACTTGCGTCGCTCTCCGATTTGCATGCTGGGCCATTTAAGGGTGCTGTCTAAGGAGTAAGACGCGCTCCAGTGGAAAAGCCGAACATCGAATTCACCGTTTCGCGCTTAAGACTATGAGGCGATCATCCGCGTGCACGACCCGGACCGGGAAATAGCTCGTGACGGCCTCGATGAACAGCGCAGGACGCCCGGTCGCGAATGCGCCGCTCAAATGCAGCTGTGCGATTTTCGGATCGGCCAGTTCGATTTTCGTATTCGAGTAGCGGTTCAGCTCGGCGACGGCGTCGGCAAGCCGCGTGTCGTCGAAGACGATTTGACCGTGGAGCCAGCTCGTGAGGCGTTCCGGGTCTGACACGCTGACGCGGTCCGGAATCGATGGATCGGCAATCAGCTGTTCGCCGGCCGTAAGGGTGGCGGTATCGACACGCACGGTTCCCTCCACCATTGCGACCCGAACCTGTGCACCGTCCAGGCGCACATCAAATTCAGTACCGACGGCCACAATTCGGCGGTTGAGGGCTGCGACGACAAATGGCCGTCCGCGGTCCTTGGCAACCTTGAAGTAGACCTGACCTCTCAATACTCTAACGGCGCGCTCGGATGAGGTGAAGGCGACACCAAGTTCGGATTGCGTGTCCAGGGTAACCTGTGAGCCGTCAGCGAGAGTGACCGTCATCCGTTCACCGACCGCCGTCGCGTAGCGAGTCGCTTCGCGTGCGTGGAGCGACTCGCGCAGTGGCAACCATCCGCCAAGCGTTGCGGCCACGCCGCACAATACGATCAGCACCACGGCCGCAGCAGCCCAGCGCAGGGGACGAATGGCTGCCGACGTGCGGCGTGTCAGACGCAACGCGGTCTCATGGCGCAGCGCGAGAATCTGCGGGTCAAGAGCCGTGCTGTGCACCTGCGTCCAAGTCTCGTTCACCGACTCGTACGCCGTCCTGTGATCGACGGATTGCCCCAGCCAGGCCGCAAAGGCGCTGCGCGCATCCTCCGACACCCCGTCTTGGTGCACGCGCTCGTACCACGCCGCAGCCGCCCTCACGTTTTCCTCGGGAAGTGTTTCAGGACTCATCATGAGACTCCCAGGTCCCGATCGAGCGCCCGGCTCAAGTGCGCCAGCGCCCTCGCCATGTGTTTTTCGACGGCGCGAACGGATATGCCCTGCAGCTGTGCGACTTCGCAGGACTTCAACCCTTCAAAGCAACGCAGCACCAGGACATCGCGCGTACGCTCGGGCAGCTGCCGCAGTGCCTCCGCCACTTTGGCCACGCTTTCTCGGGCCTGTAGAACGCGTTCCGGCGAGAAGTCTCCCTGCTGCGCATCGCTTTCATGAAGCTGCTGCGCCGCAAAGCGCTCCTGCACCGCACGACGGCGGGCCTGGTCCTTCAGCGCATTGGCGGCCGTCTGGAAGATGTACCCCTCGGGATTGCGGATTTCATCGAATTGCGGGGACTGCGCCAGACGCAGGAAGACCTGCTGAACCAGATCCCGCACCTCCTCGGAATTGCGCGCCCGTTTGCGGAAAAAGCTGGCAAGGGGCCCGTAGTACCGTCTTGCCAGCCCGTCCAGACGGGCACGCGCGTCATTTGACCTGTTGGGCATCGCGACTATCAGACCTGAACCAGGCCCGGTTCTTCAAGGCTCGAGCGAAATATGACCTGCAGTACGCGTGCGGGGTTCGGGTTTTCGGGGGCTGCGCGTCTTACTCTCGATGCCATACCCTCAAAACGCGCTCAGCCCGGTGAGCGCGCGCCCGATGGCAAGCTGATGAATGGTCTGCGTGCCTTCGTACGTGACGACGCTTTCCAGATTCAGCATGTGCCTGATGGGGGAGAACTCCGCGCTGATGCCCGCGGCGCCCAACAAGTCACGGCAGTCCCGGGCGATATCCAGTGCCATGCGCACATTGTTCCACTTGGCCAGGCCCACCTGCGCGGGGAGCAGCTGGCCGGCGTCCTTGAGACGACCCAGCTGCAGCGCCAGCAACTGCGCCGTGGTGATGCGCCGCGCCATCTCGGCCAGGCGAATCTGCACCGTTTGCGTGGCGGCAAGTGATCGGCCAAACAGTTCACGCGACTGCGTGTATTCAAGTACGGTGCCCAGACAATCCTGCGCGGCACCGATGGCGCCCCAGGCGATACCGTAGCGTGCCTCATTGAGGCAGGACAGCGGTGCGCGCAATCCTTCAGCCAGCGGCAGCAGGGCATCCTCCGGCAGCCGAACATCGGTGAGAAAGATCGCGGCCGTGTCGGAGGCACGCAGCGACATCTTGTTCTCGATCTCGGTCACCTCGAATCCGGGCAGCCGCGTGTCCACCAGGAAGCCGCGCAGCCCCTGATCGGTGCTCGCCCAGAGGATGGCAAGATCGGCGATGCTGCCATTGGTGATCCAGATTTTCGCGCCGTTCAGCACCCACTCAGCGCCCTGGCGCCGCGCATGGGTGCGCAGGTTGGCCGGATCCGAACCACCGTGCGCCTCGGTCAGAGCGAAGCAGCCGATCAGCTCCCCGCGCGCCATGCGCGGCAGATACTGCAGCCGCTGCGCGTCACTGCCAAAAGAATGAATGGCGTGCATGCACAACGCGGATTGCACGGATACAAAACTTCGCAGCGCCGAATCGCCGCGTTCCAGCTCCTGGCAGATCAGGCCATAGCTGATGGCGTTGAGGCCCGCGCAGTCATAGCCGTGAATGCTGGCGCCGAGCACACCCAGGTTCGCGAGCCCCGGGATCAGTTCGCGAGGAAAGCGATGCTGTTCGAAGCATTCGCGGATCAACGGTTTGACCTCGGTGGCGACGAAGCGCGCGACGCTGTCCTGCACCAGGCGTTCTTCATCGCTGAAGCCGGCACGGATGGCGAACAGATCCAGCGGGTCCAGTGCATCCTGTGTCATGCGCGCAGCCTAGTCGCCGGACGCAGGCCGCGCCAGTTCGGTAGAATGCCGGCCGCATGAAAATTCCAGAAATCATCATTGTTGAGGTCCTGCATCAACCCGGGAGCCTCGCCAAGGTGCTGCAGGTCATTGCCGAGGAAGGGTTGGTGCTGGAGCACCTCACCGCGTTGCGCCGCGAGCAGGGCCGCACGTTGTGGGAAATCACCCTAGACATGGACGAGGATGCGAACCGCTCCCTTTACCAGCGCATCGACCAGCTGCCGACCGCGCGTTTCGTGGGCAAGTCCGACCGGGTGTTCAACCGCCACCGCGGGGGCAAGATCCGCACCGTTTCGCGGGTGACCATCAACACCCCGCAGATCCTGCGCGATGTGTATACCCCGGGCGTGGCGCGGGTATGTCTGGCCATCAAGGCGGACCCGCGCAAGATCCACGACTACACCGCGATCGACAACACGGTGGCCATCATCACCAATGGCACGGCCGTCCTGGGTCTGGGCGACATCGGTGCGGTCGCAGGCCTGCCGGTCATGGAGGGCAAGGCCGCGCTGTTCGCGGAGCTCGTGGAGATCAGCGGGGTGCCGATTCTGCTGAAGACGCGGGACG
>DATDIL010000200.1:0-15067 GCA_036521075.1 Steroidobacteraceae bacterium
CCCCTGCAGGGCACCTTCGGTGATCTCGATATCAAGGCCCGCATTCTTGGTGGCCCAGGCGCCCGTGGCATTCAGGAACTGCGTCGTAAAATCGGACTGGCGCAGCTGTATCGGGGAAATGTTGACCGCGATGCGCACCGGTGGCAATCCGGCCCGCAGCCATTCCAGACAATCAAGAGCGGCCTGTTCGATGACCCACGTGCCGACATCGAGAATGAGGCCGGTTGATTCCAATACTGACAGGAACGCGGCCGGGGGGATCAGGCCGGCCTGCGGATCCTGCCAGCGCAGCAGCGCTTCGGCGCCGCACACCCGACGCGTGGCGAAATCGATCTTGGGCTGGTAGTGCAGCACGAACTGGCGGCGCTCCAGCGCCACGCGTAGCTTTTGCTCCATCGCCAGCCGATTCATCATTTCCGAATGCTTCTCGGCGCTGTAGTTGAGCTGCCGCGCGCCCGAGGCGCGTGCATCCTGCAGCGCGAGTTCCGCGTGCTGCACCAGGGCATTCGCGTCCTTGCCGTCGGTTGGGTGAAGGGCCAGTCCGGAGCGCACGGCCACCGAAATCTCCTGCTGCTCGATGAGGAAGGAGCGGCCAAACAAGGCCGCCGCGTGGGCGCGCATCACCGCCAGCAGCTCTTCGCCGTCGCGCGAGTTGGCATTGGCGAAGACCGCGAAGGTCCCGCCGCCGAAATGCGCCACGTGTTCGCTTTTGCGGAAGCGACCCCGCAGCCGATCGGCGACATGTTGCAGCAGCAGATCGCCGATCCTGCGCCCGAAGGAGTCATTGATCAGGCTCATGCGCTCGATATCGATGACACTGACCGCAAAGCGTGCGTCCTGGTTGGCCGGATCGCTCAATACCCGCGACAACCGGTCGCAGAACAATGGCCGCTTGGCAAGCCCGGTGCGCGGATCAAAGTGCGACAGCAGCCGCACCTTGGAGTCCTTCTGCAGGTACTGCAGCGCAAACGACAGGTTCCCCGCGATTTCGCGCAGCGTGTGCAGCTCCTCCGAACTCACCGCATCGGATTCGCGGGCGGCGAGCAGCAATACACCGATGGGCGTGCGGTCAACCACCAACGGCAGCCCGACCACTGCCGACAGCTCACCCTTGAGCATCGCCTCGCGCAAAGCCGCTGGAATCTCGGGATTCGACGGATCGTTGCACAGGAACACCTTTCCCGTACGGACAATCTGGCCAACGATGTCCGTTTGCACATCGAACGCTTTCTCCAAGGCATGGCGCAACGTGTCGTCCCCGTTCCAGGCAACCGCGGAGAAGCGGGGAGTGCCGGCGCCTTTGAAATAGATGACGGCGCTCAGGTAACCGCCGGCGCGAACCGCCAGCCGGCAGGTTTCCTGCAACAGCTCCTTGCGATCGCGAACGCGCACGACCAGCGCGTTCACGCCACTCAACATGCCAAGAACCCGCGCCAGGCGCGCGATCTGCGCCTCCTGGCGTGACCTCTCCAGGCGCAATTCGGCATCTGCCAGGGCGCGCCGCACGGCCGGCGCGAGTCGCAGCAGGTTGTTCTTCAGTACGTAGTCCGCGGCGCCGGCGTGCAGCGCATCGATGGCGCGTTCCTCCCCGATCGTGCCGGAGACAAAGATGAACGGCGCTTCGGGCGCGACCGCACGAACGACCCGCAACGCGGAGATGCCATCGAACTGGGGCAGGTTGAAGTCCGACAGGATGATGTCCGGTGCAAACTCCGCGAGGTTGGTGCGCAGATCCTCCTCGGTCTCGACCCGCCGCCAGTCGAAGCGCAGACCGGCGCGCCGCAGCTGGTTGATGACCAGTTCCGCTTCAAAATCCACATCCTCGACGAGCAGAACACGAAACGATTTTTCCTCTGACACCTGCATTATCGCTCCCGTCCCACGACAAACGAAAAAGTGGCGCCCTGGCCAGGGGCGCTGTCAGCCCAGATGCGGCCGCCGTGCCGTTCCAGGATCCGTTTTACGATCGACAATCCGACACCGGTACCGGCAAACTGGTCCTGTGAATGCAGCCGCTGAAAGACGCCGAACAGCTTGTCTGCGTATTGCATGTTGAAGCCGGCGCCGTTGTCGCGCACAAAGTAGACCTGTTCGTCCTGCTCATCTTGGTAACTGCCGAGCTCCACGCGTGCGTCGCTGCGGTTCCGGGTGAACTTGAACGCGTTGGACAGCAGGTTCGACAGCACCTGTTCGATCAGGCCGGGATCTGCCTGGCAGTCCGGCAGCGGGTCGATGCATACGTCGATGTGACGCTGTGGATCAACTGCCTGAAGTTCCTTGACGACGCGGCAAGCAACGACATTGAGGTCGATGCGATGGCGGTTCGGTGGGGTTCGGCTGAGCCGACAGAAGCGCAGCAGATCCTCGATCATCTGGTCCATGCGCTCGGCGCCGCGCACCACCTGATCGAGGCGCGCGCGACCGCTGGGCGTGACGGCCGCGCCGGCCTCTTCAAGATAGATGCCCGTCATGCCGCGGATGGCGCGCAACGGCGAACGCAGATCATGGGAGATGGAATAGGAGAACGACTCCAGATCCTGGTAGGCGGCGGCCAGCTCGAGTGCCTGCTCCCGCTCGCGCCGTTGCAGGGCGGTATTTTCGATCCGCAGGTTGCGGATCTCGAGCGCGCGGGCGATGACAGGCAGGATGACATTGAGCCTGAAGGGTTTCAATACGTAGTCGAGCGCACCGATCTGCAAGGCCTCTACGGCCGTGTCGATCGTGCCATGTCCGGTCATGATGACACCGGCGATGTCAGGATCGACGCCGCGCGCGGCCCGGAACAATTCGATGCCGTCCATTTCCGGCATCATCAGATCGGTGAGCAGCAGGTCGCACTGACTTTCGCCAAGCGCGCGCAATGCGTCGTTGGGCGAATGGTATCCTTGGACCTGATAGCCCTCGAATCCGAGCGTGTCGCACAGAGCGCGCATGTGCGCGACTTCATCATCGACAACCATCAGGTGCGCGTTGGTCATCGCAGCCGCCCCGCTTGCGCGCGCTGCGGGCCAGGCGTGGTTGCGAGTTCGTTCAACGCCGCGCGCAGGTCCATCAGCCGCGGCGGCTTGTTCAACACCCGATCCACGTGCGGCGGGATGTCACCCTCGGACACGAGACGCTGGCCCCAGCCGGTGAGCAGGATGACCGGAGTGGTGGGGCTCGCGGCCTTGACAGCGGCGGCCACGCGGCGTCCGTCCACGTAGGGCATGCCCAGGTCCGTGACGACGATGGCGAAGGGCTGCGCGGTAGCGCTTGCCGCGATGAAAGTGTCGATGCCGGCCTGGCCGCCATTGGCGGCCGTGACGGCATGTCCGTCTCCCGTGAGCACCTCCTGCAAGGAGGCGATCAGCAATGGATCATCATCGACCAGCAGGATGCGCAAGGGCTGCGGCTCGATGGTGGTGGCCGCTGCGGCCGGTTCCGAGTTCAACCCGGCTGCCGCGTTGAAGATAAGCCGAAAGGTGCTGCCGCGGCCCGGAGTGCTGTCGAGCTGCAGTTCTGCGCTGTGTCGCGTGATCATTCCATAGACCATGGCGAGTCCCAGGCCGCTGCCGCGCTCGCCCTTGGTCGTGAAGAACGGCTCCAGACAGCGACGCTGGGTGGCCTCGTCCATGCCGATACCGGTGTCGCCAATCTCTATATGGATGCGCGCTGGGTCTTCGCTGCCGGACGGTTCCATCCGCCGCGTACGGATCGTGAGGGTGCCACCTTCGGGCATCGCGTCCACGGCATTGAAGATGAGGTTGGTGAGCGCATCGCGCATTTCCCCTTCCGCAACCATGACCTCGGTCGGAAGCGGTGCCAGATCGGTTCGTACCTCGATCATTATGCCTTTTTGCTGCGGCATATCGCTCCAGCGCGCCTGCGTCAATTGCAGCGCCTGCTGGACCGTGACATTCAAGTCGACGCGCGACAGCGACAACTGCGGTTCGCGCTGGCGATAGAACTCGCGCATGCGCGCGACCGTGCCGGCGACATCGCCGATGGCACGCTGGATGGTCGTCAGATAGTTGCGCGCGCGTTCGCTGAGGTTCGGCTCCCGCTCCAGCAGGGACTCGGTATACAGCGAGACGGGCGAAATGGCGTTGTTGATGTCATGGGCGATGCCGCTCGCAATCTGCCCGAGAGCACGCAGGCGCTCCTGCTGCATCGTGGTTTGTTGACTGCGACGCAGGTCATCGTACGCCAGCTGCAATGCGCTGTTGAGTTCGGCCTGTCGCGCGGCCAGCGCCACGTGTTCGCTCAGCTGCTTGAGGAACTCGCAATCGGCACTGGTAAAGGCACCGACCTCGGATCGGGCCGCGACCAGCACCCCGAACAGACTGCGCTCCGCAACCAGTGGCGCGATCACGACCGAGCCTAAATTCTGGGCGGCAAGCCGTTCGAGCAGCGGCACGGCAACCAGGTGGGTATCCGGCTCGTGAATCAGTTGCCCCTTCACGCAGGCCGCAAGCACGTCATCGTCCAGGACAATCGGTGCCCCTTGGCGCAGGCCCAGCTGTTCGCTGTAGGCGTGGCTGGCGGCCCCGAGGGTGGTGACGGCGAGTGTCCGGGCGGTCGAGTCGTAGCGCGCGATACAGGCAAATTGCAGAGGCATGCTGCGTTCAAGGGTCGTCACGACGACCTGGGCGATACTGGCGAGGTCCTGGCGGTCGCCGATGGCATGCGTGATGTGCTGCAGCAGGTTCAAGTGAGCCAGCTGCACGTGCAGTCGCGCTTCCGAACTTTGTATGGCCCCGAGCATGTGGTTGAAGGCGTCGGTCAGCTGGTCCAGTTCAAATGCGCCGACATTGCTGGCGCGCACGGAATAGTCATGGCGTGTCGAGATCGCATCGGCCATCTGGGCCAGCGCGAGAATCGGCCCCGAGATTCTGTGCTGGAGACGGCGCGACAGGGCGTACGCCAGCAGGCCCGAGGCGCACACCACCAGCGCCACGATGCCGGCGTACACGCGGATCCGGTCGTAGATGGCGCCCAGATCGGACTGTACGAACAGCGTGCCCATGCGCCGCTGGCCTTCGCTCACCGGCAGTACGCCGACCAGGTCATTGCGTCCGAAGCGAAATCCGGTTCCATCAGGTTTCAGCTGCGCGGGAAATTTATCCACGGCCGCGTTGCGCGGATACACGGCGAAACGCGCCCCGTCGAGCTGGTACAGCGCCGCACGGGTAATGTGCGGGTCCACCTCAAAGGCCGAAAGAACCGTCTGCGCATCGTCGGAGTTGTTGAAGGCCAGCGCGGCGGTCGAGTTCGCGGCAATCGCGCGACCAAGGGTATCCAGCTGCCGCTGGCTGCTCTGCCTGAATGTCAGGAAGTCATAGGCGAACAGACACGTCACGGTCAGCAACAGCGCAGCGCCCGTGGTGAGCAGCACCATCTGTATCAATTGCCTGCGGATTGCCGGAACAGCGGTGTTCATGGTCATTGCGCTTGTATCGTGCCGATGACTTGCGCGGGTCGAAGCAGCTTCGAGCTGATCGTCAGGCCCGCAGTGCGCGCGAAGTCGAGGTTGATGCGCAGGCGGATCCTGCGATCCTCGTTGAGGAAGCGGATGATCACATCCGCGGGTCCCGGCACCTCGACGTCGCTTACTGTCAAGGTCCCGTTGTGCGCGATCGACCCGATGACGCGATTGGCTTCGCTGACCGCGGACCGGTCAATGAACAGGATCTGACACGGCCCAACTTCTGCCGCACCGGCAAAACGTTTCACGACCAGCGGATGGCCGTTTACGGTCTCGCCGCGCACGGCATCATCAAGCGCGCTCCCGAAGGGGTCCCGGCCCAGCACCCCGATGACAAAGGGTGTGTGCGCGTCGCCGAACACCTGCGCCGGCCACTCGACGAACTGCGTAAAATGCAGCAGGAAAACCGCCTCAACCTGGTACGCGTCAGGCGCAGTCGCCCTCGCTGCCGTGGCGAACAGCAGTGCAAGGAGCAAACCAGCGTGCCTGACAAATGTGGGCATCCCATTCCCGAATCAGATTCCAAACGAACGAAATACTACCTGGCGTATTTTTGGGGAACCTTAGCATGAGCCGCAGAGAGAACTTATAAACGCAAGTTAATGTGCAAACCGTGATCTGAGGCCAATTCCGCGGGGGGACGCCCGCCTATGCTCATGACATAGCCAGGATTTGTGGGAATGCATTAACACGTGGCGTTATGAATTCGTTTGCGTCGATCTATCCGAAGTCCTGGGCGACGGGGCTTGTGCTACTGCTCGTCGCGGGCACTGGCGCCGCGGTGGCGCAGCCCTCGGATCCGACGACCGACGCGCTGAAGAATCTGAGCCTCGACCAGCTCATGGACGTCGAGGTGACATCCGTATCGCGGCATCCTGAGAAGTTGCTGCAAAGCGCCTCGGCTATCCAAGTCATCACGCGGGAGGACATCCGGCGCTCTGGTGCGACCAGCATTCCCGAGGCATTGCGTCTGGCGGACAATCTGGAGGTGGCGCAAAAGAACTCCCACGATTGGGCCATCAGCGCGCGGGGCTTCAACACCGCTCTTGCCAACAAACTGCTGGTCATGATCGACGGCCGCACGGTCTACACGCCACTGTTCTCCGGAGTCTTCTGGGATGTGCAGGATTACCCGCTGGAGGACATCGACCGCATCGAAGTCATCAGTGGTCCGGGTGGCACACTCTGGGGCGCCAATGCGGTCAATGGCGTGATCAATATCATCACGCGCAAGGCGGCCGATACCCAGGGCAGCTACGTCGAAGGCGGCGGTGGCAATGAACTTCAGGAATTTGGTACTGCCCGCTACGGCGGCACGGTGGGAGATGCCACGCAGTTCCGCGTCTACGGAAAGTATCTCGACCGCGGCGATGAGTCCGTCGCCGATGGCAGCGCGGCTGGGGATTCATGGCACCAGGGGCAAGGCGGCTTCCGCCTGGATTCCGTGCTGTCCTCGCGCGATGACCTGAGTGTCCACGGCGATTTCTATGACGGTCGGGAGAATGAGACGGGGGGAGATACCGCGCGTACCGGTGGTGGCAATCTCGTGGGGCAATGGACTCATCAATCCGACAGCGGCTCACAGATGAGTCTGCAGTCGTACTATGACCGTACGCATCTGGCCGATCCGATTGCGGAAGCCACTCTTGGCACCATTCCGATCGCTCCGGCGGGCTTCCTGATTGATGACCTGACTACCTTTGATGTGGATTTCCAGTACCAGCTGCAGTTGGGTCTGCTGAATCACGTGGTCTGGGGCACGGGCTATCGGTTGACACACGATGCGGTGCAGAACGCTCCGGGTTTGGGGTTCTTTCCGACCACGCTTAACCAGGATCTGTACAGCGCCTTCGTGCAGGATGAGATCAGCCTGCACAGCAATCTGTCGCTGACCGTGGGCTCCAAGATCGAGCACAACGACTACACCGGCTTTGAGTTCGAACCCAATGTACGGCTGCTGTGGAGCGGGCTGCAGAATCAGACACTCTGGAGCGCCATCTCCCGTGCCGTGCGTACCCCCTCGCGGGTGGATGAGGATCTGAAGGAAGCGACACCGCCGCTGTTGGTGATCCTGGAGGGCGCCTCGGACTTCAAGTCGGAGGAGGTGATCGCGTACGAGCTGGGCTATCGCGCCCAGCTCGATGAACGAACTTCCATGACGCTTTCAACCTATTTCAACGACTACAACGATGTGCGCAGCACCAGCTACACACCGGCGACGCTTATTCCATTCTTCTTCCAGAACAACCTGGAAGGTCACACCTATGGGGCGGAATTGAGCGTGGTTTACCAGGCCCTGGATAACTGGAAGCTGCATCTGGGCTACGATCTTCTGCAGGAGCATCTCCACGTCAAGCCGGGGGAATTCGACCTCGACGATGCGCTGAATGAGACCGCGGACCCCCAGCAGCAGTTCGCGATTCGCTCATCCGCGACGCTTCCGGCCAACATTGAATTCGATACGACGCTGCGCTGGGTCGATACCTTGCATACCAACAACGGGTCGACGCCGGGACTGGTGCCCAGTTATTTCGGGCTCGACGGTCGCCTGGCGTGGCACGGCGCCAAGGGTATCGAGTTGTCGCTGGTGGCACAGAACATGCTCAACCCGCGGCATGTGGAGTATGGCTACCCGTCACCGCTGCGCGAGCAGATCGATCGCAGTGTCTTTGCCAAGGTGGCGTGGCGGTTTTGAGCGTGATTGCGGGGGCCTACCGGGGGCCCCGGGAAGGCGAAATTGCCAACTGGTGCCGTGTTTCCGGGGCCGGTGATGCCTATATTGCTGCAGAGTGCTTTTGGAGATTTCGGCCATGCCCGCTATCCGAAGGGCCCTCGACGCCCGCCGATGGGCGGCTGCGGTGCCGCTGCTTACCCTGCTCTGCCGTGGCGCCGTCGGTGCGACAGGCTGTACCCCCGCGCCGGTTGCCACCACGACGAGTACGTCCCAGTGCGTGAAGGCCGTCAAGGGCACGCCCAAAGCCAAGGCCAAAGTTTCGGTCGTACTCCCCGCTGCTGCCGCTGCCGTGGCAGCACCGACCTGGAAGGGCGTGCTTGATCCGTTGCCGGGGGGGGGCTGGAAGTACATTTCGGACGGACCGGCCGATAATCCCAGTGCCGTGTACGCCTCATCGCATAGCATCTTGCATAACGGCAATGTTGTGACCGCCTGGATGCGCTGGGAATTTGCGCGCGCCCAGGCAGAGGTTTACCCGCTGCATTACCTCAGTGCTGTCACGCGTGAAGAGCTTGATTGCGATGCGCGTGCGTATCGGCGTACGGCCGTGGTCTATTACACGCGCAACAATCTTCAGGAAAAGGGCCCGTCGTTCACGGCACTGAATGACGATACGACCTGGAAGCAGGCGATACCCGGCTCCGAACCGGACGCCATGTTGAATTGGGGCTGTACGCTGCCCGTGGAACCCGAGCACAGCCCGGCGCCAGCCAAAGCGGCCAAAGCGGCCAAAGCGGCCGCAGCGCCCAAGGCGCAATTGCCCACGGGGAGCGCCTCATCGGCGCCGGCCGCGTCGGCCAGCGGCACTGATGTGCATACTGCCCGCTAAGCTGCGGGCGGCCGGCTGCTACAGCTGCGGCAACGGCACCGCGTAGGCCTTGAAGGGGCCCGGATCCTTACCCCTCAGCGCGGGACTGATCAGGTACAGAATCTTGCCCTCCAGTGCATAGACCGTGTTGCCGACCAGCGTGACGGCCGGAGGCGATTGCAGGCCCTCCCGCAGCACGTGAATGTCGGCGTGCACGCCACTGATCGTGACCAGGTCGATCCGACCCGAATTGCCTTCGGCCAGCAAGAAGCGATTGCCGCCAATGCAGCGGAAACCATCCGGGCCAGCCACCGCCTGCGACAGCACCAGCGGCGTGATCGCTCCTGCCGTGCCATCGGCGTGGATGTCAACGATCAGCAGTTGGTTGCGGCTGACATTGTTCACGTACAGCACGCCGTTGCCGCCAAACACCACACCGTCAATCCCCTTCAGGTGTGAGTCGGCGGTGAATACGGTCAGCGACCTGGCGCCCTTTGCCAGACGCAGGATGCGTCCATTTGGCGTATCGGAGGCAAAGACGTCCCCGTTGGGGGCCACCGAGATGTCATTGCATACCGAGGCCGGCGCGGGGAATGGGTAATTGCCGCGCTGGCGCCCGGTCCTCAGATCGAAGGCCATCAGTGATGCCGTGCCCGTAACGGGTGGCGAGCGCAGTGCGCCGGGAGAGGAACACAGCCACAATGTGTGGGTCGGTGCATCCACGAGCACGCCCAGCAGGGTGAGGATGCCATTGCGCGCCGTCGGTCTGATCCAGGCACTCGCCCTGCTGGCGCCGGGCTTGGCCCGAAACACGATGCCTTTCATGCTGCCGATGTACACGCTGCCATCGGGCGCAGAACTCATGCTCTCCGGATACAGGTTCGTGCCGTCCATGACGATGTCCGGCAACGGACCCTTGGGTGCCGCGGTGGCAGGGGTTGCGGTGAGGGCCAGCGCACTGAGGACAAATGGGATGATAAGTTTGGGCATGAGGCGTGGCTCCAGGGCAAGCGTTGTGGACTATTTGCGCCAGTGATCCTGCACGGCGGCGCGCCAGGTGCGCACATTGCGCAGCACCTGCTTGCGGATGCGGACTATGAATTTCAGTTTCTCAAACAGCAGCAGCAGCACGGGTGCCAGTGCGGGGGGCAGACCGGGACGGTAGATGTGACCTTGCTTGAGCATCCGCTGGCCGCCGAAATTGGGAAAGCGCGCGAGGATGTTCCGCAACTCCAGGGCCGGGTCGACCCCCATGGCCGTGAGCCTGCGGTAGAACGCGGTGGGGCGGCCGTCGCCGGTTCGCGTGTGGTCCATGGAAACCGAATCCACGACATGCACGGGGTGGCGGCCTTCGAGAATGCAGCCCCACGCAATGTCGGTACCCCAGGTGCTGCGTGTCCAGCCAAACGTGGGCAGCAGTTCGCGCAGCGCGGCCGCGGAGAAGCACGGCGCCATGACTTCCACGAAGCTCAGACGCCGCATCAGACAGGCAGGATTGCGCACCAGCACATTGATGGTCGTATGCGTAAACCAGTTCAGCGCCGGCTGCGAGAGGTAGGTGTCGTACTGTTCGCACAGCTCGAAAAACCGGGCCAGCGCACCGGGGCGCAAATAGATGTCATCATCCAGCAGCACGACGTAGCGCCATGGCCACGGCTCGGGACGTTGTTTCCAGAATTCCAGGAAGCCGTCCAGCTTATTGAAGCCCCCCGCGCAGTAGTACTCGGCCCGTTGCTCCGGTATGGGCGGCACATACCAGCTCACGCAGCAATCCCAGTTCCGGTCGGGGTTCTCGGCAAGCAGGCGGGTGTGCAGAGACTCAGCGCCCGCCCTGACGAACACCAGGTAGGGGCGATGTGCGAGAACTGGCGGCTGGCTCATCTGTGGCGTGCATGTTACACGTCGCGAGCAGCGCTCGGCGTACCCGCTCACAATGCTGCAGACAGCGCTGGTGCCCCACGAGCGAGAACCCCACATCCGGATCGCAGATGCTGGCCACCAGCACCTCGCGGTCGCGGAACTCCACGTAGATGCGTTCGCCCTCGGCGAACATGGTTCCGGGGGTTCGCGCTTCGAGGCCGCTGGCCTCCTGGCGCGTGATGCGCCAACCGGCATCGATCACGAGGTGCCGCATGCTTGCGAGGGCCCGGTCGCGATCAATGCCGATCGGAATGGAGGCGTATCGCAGCCAGCGCAGCTGTAGTTTCAGGATCACGGCGCCGGCGGCACCGGTTAGCACCAGCCCAAACAACCCCGCCGCGGCGATCGCCAGGGCGTCACGCATGGTCACCAGGAAGGCGGACACGGTGATCAGCGCGACACAGAGCGCCGCGAGGAAGCCCAGAAACGCCACCGGCGCGAAGTACCGGGCCCGGTCGAGGCCGTGCAGCTTGAGAGTGGCGGGAAGGGCGGCGCTGTGCATGCTGCAAGTATGCCGCGCTTTGGCCGCGAGTTCCCGCAACTGTGTCGCATCCGTGCAGCCGAAAATCAATATGTTGCGCGCCGCTGCCCTTGGCTTTGGCCGATTCGACTATAATGAGGGGGCATTGGGTAATTTTAGGAGAGACTTCGATGGCTGATCGCTTCCTTCGCTCGGGCAATCCTGGCCTGAACGATAAGACTTTCGCCAGCCAGCCGCTGGTGGGATCCGGCGAGCGCATGACGGTGCAGGGCGCGGTCAACAAGTCGTTCCTACTGCTCGTGGTGCTGCTGGCGGGTGCTTTCTGGCCCTGGTCGCAGTACCTGGCCACTGGCGATGCGTCGGCCGTGTTGCCGGCAATGTGGATCGGCATCATCGGCGGCTTCGTCGCTGCGCTCATCATCAGCTTCAAACCGCTTACGGCACCGTACCTGGCGGTTCCGTATGCCGCGCTTGAAGGTTTGGCGATGGGTGCCATTTCGGCGGTGCTGGAGCGTCGCTATCCGGGCATCGCGATTCAGGCGGTGGGTGCGACTTTTGCGGTCTTTGCCGCGATGCTGCTGGCCTACAAGACCGGTCTGATCCGGGTCACCGAGCGTTTCCGGGCCGTCGTCCTCGGCGCCACCCTCGCGATCGGGCTGTTCTACCTGGTGACCATGGGCTTGAGCCTGTTCCATGTGAACATCGGTGGGATGTTCAATGGCTCGGCGCTCGGCATCGGTATTTCCCTGGCCATTATTTGCGTGGCGGCGCTCAATCTGGTGCTGGACTTCGACATCATCGAGTCCGGTGCGGCGCGTGGTGCCCCGAAGTACATGGAGTGGTATTCGGCGTTCGGCCTGCTGGTGACCCTGGTGTGGCTGTACATGGAAATCCTGCGCCTGCTGGCGAACAGCCGCCGCAATTGAGCGCGCGCGGCGCCGCTGCCTAGTTGCCCAGCCAATCCAGGAAACGATGCCAGGAAAATCCCTGGGGCTGCGCCCGCAGTGCCAGGGCCCGATACACCCGCGCATTGGCTTCCAGAAACTTCGGGTACTGCGCCGGATCGACGTGATCGGAGAGCGCGAGGTAGCTGTGGGTGATGTGTAGCGTGCCTTGCGTAAACCACACGTCGCGCTCGTAGCGGAAGGCTGCGGTTTCGATCCGCAGCGTTCCGACGGGAGCCGCGAAGTGCGGCGGCAGTGTGGCCGTTATGCGCTGTTGCAGTTTCAAGGGCCACGGGATGCTCAGCGGAAACTGTCGCCTCGACTCATCGCGGGGCGCCACCGCGTCGGCGAGTGCTTCGGCGAAGAAGTCGAAGTGCGGGTCGGCTGCGTCACCGAGCGGGCGCGGAAGGTGAAAGCGCGCGGTGAGCTGCAGCGTCTCAGCGCCCGCCAGGTCCTGAAGTTGGACCTCACCGTCGGGGGTGGCCGCGGGGTAGTCCGGCACGATGCTCTGGATCTGCGACAGCTGCCGCTGCGCAAGGCTTTGGGTCAGCAGGTCCGCGCGCACCGCCTGTGCCCAGCTGCCATGAAACTGCGTCGTCATCGTCAGTGTGGCGGGCTGGCGGTTGCCTGCGTGCAGGTCGAATTGCTGAGTGACCAAGCGCAGCCTCGAATCGGGAGCGGGCGGGGGTAAGGAGACGAGCTTGCCGCCGCTGGGGGCGAGCAGCAGCACATGCCGCAGATCCGTGGTATCGGTGGTACTTGACTGGACGGCCGCTGCGGGCGCGGCGGGATTGAGCCAGTACCC
Source organism: Steroidobacteraceae bacterium (assembly GCA_036521075.1). GTDB lineage: Bacteria > Pseudomonadota > Gammaproteobacteria > Steroidobacterales > Steroidobacteraceae > DAIDKA01. The sequence goes on from DATDIL010000200.1 coordinate 13,157, forward strand.
GGTCGGGCCGTTGCGCACGACCACGAGCGCCGCATCCAGAATGAAGGGCGATGGCAGGCGGGTCGGCAGCAGTGCTCCTTGATGACTGTCACCCAATGCGACGCGTGCGTCGATGCCCAGTCCCCGCAGCAGCCCGGCCAGCACGCGCGCGAGATCGCGACTGTCGCCGTAGCCTCGCTGCAGCACCACGGCAGGGTCTGCGGGCAGGTAGGGCCCGCCGGCGCCGTTGAGCGCACGCACCTTGGATTGCACCAGGCGCAGGGCATCGAGGACCATCAGTGGCACTTGTGGCAGGGGCGCTGCGGTCCGCGATGGCCGGCTGGGCTCGCCGTACTGCGCGGCCAGCAACGCGGCGACTTCGCTCCAATCGGTGAAGTCGCTCAGCTGCACCGTGCTGCGACGCTCGAACCAGCGTGGCGTGTCCGCCTCCGTCTCCTCCGGTCCGGGATTGCGCCATTGGATTTCCAAGTCGCCGGCGCGGACCGTGACTCGCGGCGCGCCGCCGCCGCTGAGCCTGTATTGCAGCGTGCGTCCGGGCGGCCAGGTGACGCGCAGGCGCTGCCATTGCACGGCCGGATCGGGGTCACTCGACCACTTCGCTGCGTAATGTCCGGCGAACAGTGCGGGGAACTGCGCGGCGCGGGAGTGAACCGTGTAATCGTACTCGAGCAGATCGCCGGGCTGCGCGTCCTGCAGGGCAGCGCTGACCTGGAGGCGCGGATCGAGTGCTTGCTGCTGCGGGGTAGGTTCGGCGGCCTGGCTGCGCAGCAGCCCGCTGATCTGCGCGGCGGTAAGGGCCTTTATGTTGTCGCCCCGATGCTTCAGGCGTAGCGAGTGGATCACGAGCTGCTGGTAGCGCGGATCCACGCTCGCGGACAGTTGCGCGGCAGCCTCACCGGTCTGCGCTGCGGTCAGGCGCACGATCAGGTGTTCGTAGCGCTCATCACCGGCGGCGGTGATCCGGATCTGGCGGTCATGAAGCAGCACGCCCGCCGGCGCCGGCGAATCCTGCACCCAGCCCTCGCGCGGGGCCACGCGCCACGCCGGGGCGGCCCCGCACGCGCCTGACAAGAGCAGCCCCGTGAGCAGGAAAATGATGCGAAGCTGATTAACCGTGATGGGCCGCATGTGAACTAAGGTCCAGAGCATTGCGGCATAATGCACTGGAGGCAGCGCAAGGGGGAGCGTCGATGCGTGTGTGGCAGCGCCGGATGGCGGCGGGTTTTGCGGCTTCGGTCGTCTCGGTTCTCTCGCTCGCACAGGTGAATCACGCGCCGCCACAGCCGGTGCGCAGTGACGCCTGGCTCACCGTGTTCGGCGCCGATCAACCGCCGTCGGGCGCGCTGGACACGGACGCGGCGCAGTTGCGGCATCTGGATGCATCGCTGCGTGGCATCGCGCGCGCCGCCGCCGCGGGCCGACCGTTGACCGCAACCTCCCTGCGTGCCCTGAATCCGGCCATTCACCTGCGCCTGGCGGCACCGGCGGTCGTACCGGAGGTGCTGGTGGATGTCGTCGCGGGCGTTGATCCGGAGAGCCTGCAGCAGGCTCTGGAGGGTCTCGGCATGCGCAGTAGCGCACGCGCCGCGAACTTGATCGGCGGCTGGCTGCCGATCAGCGCCTTGATGCAGGTTGCGCAGCTTGGCGGACTCAACCAGGTGCGCGCCTCGATGCCGCGCACTCGCGCCGCCGCCGGGCCGGTGGCGTTGCAGGGTGATTTCGTCCAGGGCAGCAGTGCCCTGCGGAGCCGCTACCCGACGCTCACCGGCAAGGGAGTGACCGTCGGCATCCTGTCGGACAGCTTCAACTGCTACAACTACTACGCTGCGAATGGCCCCACGAAGCTCGGCAACGGCTACAACGGCTATGCCACCAACTCCTTCGCGGCGAGCCTTGCGGATGATGTCGCCA
>DATDIL010000201.1:0-3072 GCA_036521075.1 Steroidobacteraceae bacterium
CATCGTCCGCTTCGAGGACCGCTACGGGCGCCAGGGAACCACCAGCTAATCGCCAGAGAATTGCATGCCCCAGCTTCGCTGCTTCAAGGCCTACGATGTGCGTGGCCGCATTCCGGATGAGCTCGACGAGACGCTGGCCTACCAGATCGGCCAGGCCTACGCGGCCTTCGTAAAGCCGAAGAAGGTGGCGGTCGGCCGTGACATCCGCCATACGAGCACCGCGCTGCAGACCGCGCTGTCACGCGGCCTGACGGACTCGGGCGTCGAGGTGGTGGATATCGGGCTGTGCGGCACCGAAGGGGTGTATTTCGCCACCTTCTCGCAGCGGCTCGACGGCGGCATCATGGTCACCGCGAGCCACAATCCGCCCGACTACAACGGCATGAAGTTCGTGCGGGAGGAGAGCCGGCCGATCAGCGCCGATACCGGGCTGCAGCACATGCGGCGGCTCATCGAGGAGATGCAATTGCCGCCGATCGTCGAACGGCCGGCAGCGGTGCGGCCACTCGATACGACTCGCAGCTACGTCGGGCACCTGCTCGGCTACGTGCAGGCTGCCAGACTCAAGCCGTTGAAGGTGGTCGTGAACGCCGGCAACGGCGGCGCCGGGCAGATCGTCGATGTGCTCGAGCCTCACCTGCCGGTGCAGTTCATCAAGATCAACCACGAGGCCGACGGCTCGTTCCCCAACGGCGTGCCCAATCCCATGCTCGAGCAGAACCACGCCGTCACGGGCGATGCGGTCCGTCGCAGCAGCGCCGATCTGGGGCTGGCCTGGGACGGGGACTATGACCGCTGTTTCTTCTTCGATGAGCGCGGTGCATTCATCGAGGGTTACTACCTCGTCGGCCTGCTGGCGGAGAGTTTCCTGCGTCGCCACCGGGGCGCCCGCATCGTGCACGATCCCCGGCTGACCTGGAACACGATCGACATCGTGCAACATTGCGGCGGCTTGCCGGTCCTGTGCAAGTCAGGCCACGCGTTCGTCAAGCAGAAGATGCGCGAGGTGGATGCCGTCTACGGCGGCGAGATGAGCGCGCACCACTATTTCCGCGACTTCGCCTATTGCGACAGCGGCATGATTCCGTGGTTGCTGGTGCTCGCGATCATGAGCGAATCGGGGAAATCCCTTTCGGAGCTGGTGGGTGAGCGCCAGCGCCTGTATCCGGCCAGCGGCGAGATAAACCGCGAGCTCGGCCCGCAGATGCCCGACACGCGCGCGGTACTGGCACGGATACAGCAGCACTATCAGGCGCGCGCCAAGATCATCGACTTCACCGATGGTTTGTCCATGGAATTCGACCGCTGGCGCTTCAATCTGCGCGCCTCCAACACCGAGCCGCTGGTGCGCCTCAACGTCGAATCGCGCGGCGAGGCGTCCCTTATGCAGGACAAGACCGCCGAACTGCTGCGACAACTCGATGGTTGCTGAGCGCCCCGTAGCCGTGCAGGCGCTGCTGTCGCGCCGCTCCGTGCCGGCCTTGCAGCTGCGCGAGCCGGGCCCGTCGCCGGCCGAAATCGAGCTCGCGATCGATGCGGCCCTGAGCGCCCCGGACCATGGCGCGCTCAAGCCCTTGCGCTTCGTGCTGGTGCGCGGCGCGGCACGTGCCGCACTCTCCGAGCTGTTCGTGCGCCGCATGCTCGAGCGCGACGCCGGCATTCCCCCGGCCAAGGTCGAGAAGGCACGCCGGATGCCGCTCACCGCGCCGCTGATCGTCGCCGTGGGCGCGCGGCTGCTATCGGGCCACAAGGTGCCCGAGATCGAGCAGCTCCTCGCCGCTGGTGCCGGCGTCATGAACCTGCTCAACGCCTTCCATGCGCAGGGCTACGGCGCGATCTGGCTCACCGGCGGCAATGCCTACGATGTCGAGATCGCCCGGGCCCTGCAGTTCGCGGCTGACGAACGCTGTCTCGGGTTCGTCTACGTGGGCACTGTTGCACCGGATAGTACCTTCCCGCCGCGGCGCCTGGAACGCAGCGGCGTCGTGCGCGAGTGGGATGGCTGAAACGCGTGCCCTTCACGGTGTCACATGTCGCCGCGGTACTGCCCGCACATCGTGTGTTGTCGCGCCTGCATCTGTTATCGGCCGCCGTCATCGGCAGCATGGTCCCTGACTTCGGCTGGCTGGTGCCCGTGTACCCGGGCGGCTTTCGGCCGCACACCCTGCCGGGACTGTTTACCTATTGTCTGCCAGTGGGATTGGCCGCCTACTGGCTGACAGTCAAACTCATCAAGCCCGCCATGTCGGAGATCATCCCGGATGGGGCCTACGTGCGCATGCGCGAGGCCGACGCCTCGGCGCCGCCCCCCGGTGTGCGAAGTTGGCTGTATACGGCGTTGGTGATCGTGCTGGCAGCCATTACGCATCTCGTGTGGGATGCCTTCACGCACGAAAACGCGGCCGGAGTGCGCATGTTCCCCGTGTTGACCGACTATGCGCCGGAATGGGGCGGGCACACGCTGCAGTTTTACAGCTGGCTGCAATATGGCAGCAGCGTGTTCGGCCTGGCAGTGGTGATCGTGGCGCTGGTGCTGTGGTTGCGCCATGTGCCGCAATCGGCGGGGCGGCCGCTGCGGCTGCTGGGCACCCCGGAGCGTCGCCTATGGGCGAGCCTCTACATCCTGCTGCCGCTGCTATGCATCCCGATCACGCTGTGGCAGAGCCGGGGGCCCGCGATGGGGTCGATTGCGCTGTCCCTCTGGCTCGAAAGATTCGCGGTGGCCGGCATGCGCGCCAGCGCCGTGTCGCTGCTGCTGCTGAGCCTGTCGTTGCGCGTGCGCCTGGCACACATGAAGCCGGCATCGCATTCATGAGAGGCAGCGCCGGCTCCGCTCCGCCTCCCGGGATGGCGACCGACAGCCGCACCGAGCGGCTCAATACCAAGGCCGCCGGCATCATCGGACTTGCCGTCATGTGCAGCCGTGTGCTTGGGCTCGTGCGCGAACAGGTCTGTGCCTACCTGTTCGGCGGCGGCGGCGCCATGGATGCCTTCACCGTCGCCTTTCGCATCCCCAATCTGCTGCGCGACCTGTTCGCCGAGGGCGCGTTGTCGACGGCATTCGTCACCACC
>DATDIL010000202.1:0-22267 GCA_036521075.1 Steroidobacteraceae bacterium
CGCCGGCCCAGGCGCCCGGATAGATCTCGCGCACGACCGGCAGCAGCTCCTCGGCCTGCAGCAGCGACTCGAAGTATCCCATGTGCAGACGAAAACGCTCGCGGCCGTCCTCGAGGCGTCTGCTGACGAAAAAGGAATAGCGCTTCAGTTGCGCCAGTTGCGGCTGTGTCAAGGCCATCGGAGTCGTGGAAGAACACAGGTTGATGACAAAGGATTCCCGTTCCACAGCCGGCGGCGACGCTGCGGGCGGGGCTGGGATCGTTTTGTCGGCCTTTGGCATGGGCATGGTCATGATGCATTCCCCGGAACAACGAACAGCTGTGCCGGACTGAGGGAAGCGCTCACGAGGAGGGATTGCCGCATGCTCCGGCGCAGTGGCGCGGGAGAAGTGGAGACCCCGCCGTCATGGGAACAAGTCCGTTAGACCGGTGGCTTTGCGTCCCCGCCTTTCGGCGGGTTTGCCTTTTTCACGTAACGAGTGTCGTGATGCGCAGACTGTCCGTCAAGCGACAAATTGTGCATTTTCTCTCATCCGCGACAACTGCCCCGGCGCGGCGAATTCCGACGCGCCGCGACACAAGACATAATTTGCGCAGGGGCGGCAGCGTGCGCGAATGGCGCGCATTACGTCAACCCGTGGCGCGGGTTTCTTCGGCGGAGTTGTCGTATATGCGTGAGCTGAGCAGCTCCGTCACGGATGTCGCGGGCAGCGGTCGCGCCAGGTAATAGCCCTGCGCACAATCACAGCGGCGCTCGCGCAGGAAGTCCAGCTGCTCGATGGTTTCGATGCCTTCGGCGACGACGCGCTTCTGCAACGAGTGCGCCATCACGATGATCGTTTCAATCATCGTCGCGGCGGTGGCATCCTGCGGCACATTGACCAGGAAGCTGCGATCGATCTTTACCGCGCCGATCGGATGCTGGCGCAGGTAACCGAGCGAGGAGTATCCGGTGCCGAACCCATCCAGCGCCAGGCATACACCGGTCTGCGCAAGACGTTCGATCATGGGAGCATTGGCCGGATCGGCCACGACACTCTCATCGATGTCCAGCTCGAGGATGGCGCCGGGCAGTCCGAAGCGGTCCAGCACCCGGCGCACATTGCGCACGAATTCCGGATGCCGCAGCTGCTGCAGCGAGATGTTCAAGGCCAGCCGCGGCGGTGACAGGCCCTGGTCGCGCCAGGCGGCCAGCTGCGCGCAGGCCGTTTCGAGGACCCACCCGCCGATGTCGACAATCAGGCCACTCTCCTCAGCCGCCGGCACGAAGTCTCCCGGCTGGCGCATGCCCTCGCGCTGGGTCTGCCAGCGCAGCAGAGCTTCGAGCCCGGTCAGCGAACCATCCGCGATTGAATATTGCGGCTGGTAGAACAGCGAAAACTCGCGACGCCGCAGGGCCAACTGCAGGCCCGTGTCCGTGGCCACCGGTTTGTGCCCAGCCATCGCGAGGTCATAGCACATGGCGCGGCCACGGCCCAGGTCCTTGGCGCGATACATGGCCGTATCCGCGTTTCGCAGCAGCTCATCGATGGTGTCACCGTCCTGCGGGAAGCGCGCGATGCCAATGCTCGCGCACACCGTGTGATCGAGGCCGGCGAGGTTCACCGGCTGCTGCAGCGACAGCACGATGCGCTGCGCGACCGCCTGCGCGGCATCCGCGCCCGCCACATCGCGCAGGATCACGGCGAATTCATCTCCGCCAAGCCGCGCCACCGTATCGCCATCCTTGATGCAAGCCCGCAGCCGCTGGGCGGCGATGCTCAGCACCTGGTCACCAGCGGCATGACCCACGCTGTCGTTGATCTTCTTGAAGTGGTCCAGATCGATGTACAGCACCGCACCGTTCACGCCACCCAGGCTCGCACTTTGCAGCTCCGTGGACAGGCGGCTGCAGAACAGGACCCGATTCGGTAGTGCCGTCAGCGGGTCGAAATGCGCCTGGCGGTACAGCTGTTCGTCGCGCGCGGCCTTGGTCAGCGCGATCGCCAGACGGGCGGCGAACTCACTACCGCACTGGGCCGTGTGCGGATCGGCAATCGGGGGGTCCTGGTAGCCGACGGCCAGGATGGCCTCGACATGCTTGCCAAGTTTCACCGGCCACACCCAGAAGAACTCGGAGCCCAGGCTCTTCAGCGGCACGAGGAAACTATGGCGCGCATCTTCACAACGCGTCACCGTCAGCGCTTCGGGTTCGGCGGCGAGCGTAGCCATCATGTCATCGTCGAGCGCGACGCGGCTCACGGGCAGATCCCGGCAGCTCTTCGCGGCCAGATACACCCGGCCGCGCCAGGGCGCGTCGGGGTCGCGCAATACGATGCCCGCGCTGCTGCACCCGGTTACGCGCTGCACCCGTGTCAGGATGGCATCCAGGACCGGCTCCAGGCCACCCGGCTGCAGCAACAGGCGGTCCACTTCGCTCAGGGTCTGCAGGTTGGCGTGCTGGCTGCGCACACGCTGCGCGCAGCCATTGAACGCCTGGATGAGTAGCCGCAGATCATCGCGGCCGGCGGCCGGCGCCGCCTCGGCAAATCCGCTACTGCCCAGTTCCTGGAACGCATCCCGCAGCGCCACGAGGCTCGGCCGGTAGCGAGCCACGAGGTAGGCCGTCGCGGCACCGGCGCACAGCAGCGCAGCCAGCACGCCGATGCCCAGGCCAAGCCATGGCGCGCCCCGGCCGGCAGTGCCGTACAGCAGCGCAACCACGACCAGTACCGGGACCAAGGCGCTCAGGGCGAGAGTCGCGGCGAAGCGTCTTACCATTGCGCTGTTGAAAGCTGTGCGAATCATCCTTAACGACACACTCACATGAACTCGTGGGGAATACTGCGACAACCGGAACGAAGGCACCGGCGTGGCACTGATTATTCGAAGGAATCTGTCATGTCGCACACGCTGTCGATGTTAACTGCATCACGTTCTGCTGCGCATTCTGGAAAGTGCCTGGATGCCTGCAAAATCATAGCGGTAGACGCCTCGCCGGCTCGAGCGTGCGGCGCCGAGCATGGCCGCGGCGACCTGGGAGGCCCCGACGGCCCGCCCGGATTCGTGCGCACCCACCTGCAGCGGCCGCAGCGCGAGGGCGGCAGTCATCGACAGCAGCTGTGACAACCCGGCGCCGCGCCGCAATCCCAGCAGCGGGCCCGGCAGCAGCAGATCCAGGGATTCGAAATTCAGCGCGGTCAGGGCATCCAGAGTCTCTCCCAGTACGCGTGCGGCCGGACGGCGCGATGCCGAATTCGCACTGTGGCACGACAACATGACAAAACGCCGCGCTCCCGCGGCCCGGGCGGCCCGGGCATAGGCCAGGACATTCAACTGTACGGCCTCGCGAAACGCGGCCTCGGATCCCGCGTCCTTATAGGAAGTTCCCAGGCAACACAGGGCGGTGTCGCAGCTTTGGCCCTTGAGCTGTGGCTCAAGCTTAGCAAAGGGCACGATCCGGTTGGCCAAGCGCAGGGAATCGCGACCCAGGGGGCGCCTCGTCACCGCCACGACGCGGCCAAACTCCGGCGCCTGGAGCAATGCTTCGAGCACCCGTGAGCCGACCATGCCGCTGGCGCCGGCCAGCCAGATGATTTTCCCAACGTTTTCAACCACGCGTCCAAGCTTAGCATTCCGGTATGACCGTCGGTGTTACCGCCAGCTCACGGGCCCCGGCACCCAGGTTCGAATACTCCCAGGTCGGTGGATCATCCAGGGCGGCGGACAGGGCGGTGATCACCTCGCCCATGGACGGCACTCGGTGACGAGGATCCTTCGCCAGCAACGATCGCACCAGTCCCAGCAGGCTCGGCGGCGCGACGTGCACCGGCTCGATGGCCGGCACCGGTTCATGAAGTACCCGACGGACGTCGAAGTCGGGAAAGTAAGGTGGAATACCGGTCAGCAGCTCAAAGGCCAGCGCGCCCAGGCCATACAGGTCATCGGCCGGCGTGGGCGGCAGCCCCCTCAGCTGCTGCGGGCTCGCCGATGAGGGCGACCAACCGGTGCATGCCTGGTCGGTCTGAATCCCCTCCTGCGCTCGGCCGGCGACCCCGAAGTCCGCCAGCTGCACCCGCCCCTTGCCATCGAACAGCACGTTCGCAGGCTTCAGGTCGCGGTGGACGACCCCGTGCGTATGCGCATGCTCCAGCGCGTGCGCCAGGTCGATCAGCGCCGGAACGATTTCCAGGTACGGAGCGCCGCGCAGTTGCCGCAGATCACCGCCCGTCGCCAGCTTCATGGGCAGGATGGCCAACTCGTCGGCGCACAGGGGCGGATAAGTCTTCAGGATCCGCGGATGATCCAGCTCGCGCACCACCTCGTACTCACGCTGCAGAACATCCCAGGTGTCGCTGCTGGGTGCGAAGCTGCGTATCAGGATCTTCAGCGCGACGCTCTCCAGCTCCTGCTCATCGAACGCCATCCAGACCTCCCCCTGCCCGCCGCTGCCCAATTTTTCGCCGAGCGTGTAGCGGTCGGCGACGAGCATTCCGGGCGCCAGAGCACGGGTCATCGAACTCATTCTACGCATTCACCAGCGCCGCATGACACGCAAACGGCACTTAAAGACCCAGGTCCATTTGTCCCCAATTGCACGGCGGCGGCCGGAACAGGCCCGTCGGCAGCGGCGGCGCAGCCCCGCGCGCCAGGCCGTTGCGTGTACAGGCCAGCTGGAATCTCCGCCGCAACAGGTCGGCGAACGGTCCCATGCCGCGCATGCGGGTGCCGAAGCGCGGGTCATTGTCCTGCCCGCCACGCATGGACTGGATTACGGACATGACATGTGCGGCGCGCGCCGGGTAGTGCGCCTGGAGCCACTCGCGAAAGAGTATTTTCAGCTCATGCGGCAGGCGCAGGATCACGTATCCGGCCCGGCGTGCCCCCGCCTCGGCCGCCGCGCCGAGCACCTGCTCCAGTTCATGGTCGGTGATTGCGGGAATGACCGGCGCCACCATCACGCCGACATTGACGCCAATCTCCGTAAGCCGGCGGATGATTCTCAGGCGCGCGGCGGGGGCGGCCGCGCGTGGCTCGAGCAATCGTTTCGTGTCATCGTCCAGCGTGGTCACGGTCACGAATACATTGACCAACCCCTCGCGCGCCAGTTCCGACAACAGGTCCAGATCGCGCACGATCAGCGATCCTTTGGTAATGAGCGTTACCGGATGGTGCGTGTCGCGCAGCACCTGCAGTATCGAGCGGGTGACCTTGAGCCGCTTCTCCAGCGGCTGATACGGATCCGTATTCGCTCCCACCGTGATCGGCTTGCATACGTAGTTGCGCTTGGCGAGTTCGGCGCGCAGTAACGTGGCCGCATCAGCCTTGTAGAAAAGGTGCGTTTCGAAATCCAGCCCGGGCGACAGATCCATGTAGGCATGGCTGGGGCGGGCGTAGCAATAAGGGCAGCCATGTTCACATCCGCGGTATGGATTGATCGACTGCTCGAACGGAAGGTCCGGCGACTGGTTGGTCGTGATGATGGTGCGCGCGCGCTCCGCGCGTATCTGCGTTGCGATGCTGTCGGGGACCTCCTGCAGCGCCCAGCCGTCATCCACCTCATCAACCTGAGCGGCCGCGAAGCGGTTGGCCGGATTGGACAAGGCACCACGGCCCTTGAGGTATATCGTCATTCGGATACTGTACATTCATACAGCTACTGATCCAAGCCCGGCGGGCCTACCCTGGTGATCCGAACCTGATGATTTGCCTAGCTATGAAGCCCGCACAGTGCCCACGGACCCTAGGCTTTGCCCGCTCCCTCGCGCTGCTACTGATCTTTCCGGTGACGCTGGCACCGCGGCCGGGCCTTGGCGCACCCCGTGAGTCGCCTTCCGCCCCGGTCAGCGTCTCGGCCGACGCGGCCTACGAGCGAGTGGCCAAGCGCTACATGAATGAGATGCTGCCGCGGGATCCCGTCGGCGCCAGCCAATTGGGGGATCAGCGTTTCGATGGCCAGATGAACGATGAGAGTTCGGCCGGCCGGGCGCGCACGGTGGCCGTGGCGCGCAGCCTGCTGGCGGATCTTGAGGCCGTGCCGACCGCACGACTCGCGCGGGCCAAGCAGGTGGATGCACAGCTGCTGCACCATGAACTCGAATACACGATCTGGCAGACCGAGACTTTCCGGGACTGGAACTGGGACCCGCTCATCTACACCGGTCTCGCCGGCAATTCGGTATACCTGCTGCTGGCGCGCGACTTTGCGCCTTTGCCGATCCGGATGTCCCATGTCGCAGCCCGGCTGCGCGCGTGGCCGCGCCTGTTCGCACAGGAGCGCGCGGCATTGGCTCCGGCCAAGGTGCCAGCCATCAACGCGCAGACGGCGATTGCGCAGAACGCGGGACTCACCGACCTCATCGATCAAGTCATCGTTCCGCAAATCGAGCAGCTGCCCCGCGGGCAGCGGGCGGGGCTCAACAAGGCGATCGCGAGCGCGCGTGGCGCGATCACGGTACAGCAAAGTTGGCTGCGGAACACATTGCTGCCGCAGGCCAAGGGCGATTTCCGCATCGGCGCACAGCGCTACGATGAGAAGCTGCGCTTCGAACTGGACTCAACACTGTCCCGTCAGGCGATTCGCGCCCGCGCCGAATCGGCCATTGCCACCCAGCGTGCCCGGATGTATGCCATCGCACGCCAGGTTCTGAGCGCTCGCCCCGGCGCATCGGCGCTGCCGCGAAAACCGACTCCGGATCAGCAACAAGCCGCCATCGAATCAGCCTTGGAACTGGCCTACGCCGACCATCCCTCGCGCGCGGACATGGTGGCCGCGGCCCGCACGGCGCTGGCGCAGACCACCGCTTTCGTCACGGCGCACGACCTGATCACGCTGTACCCGGATCCGCTGGAGGTGATCATCATGCCCGCGTTCCAGCAGGGCGTATCCTTGGCGTACTGCGATGCACCGGGTCCACTGGCGCGTGGGCAGAAGACCTATTTCGCGGTCTCGCCGATTCCGCAGGAATGGACGCAGGCCCAGGTGCGCTCCTACCTGCGCGAATACAACACCCGCGCCATCAATGAACTGACCATTCACGAGGCTATGCCCGGCCACTACGTGCAGCTGGCGCATGCCGACCGCTATCGCTCCCCGATCCGGGCGGTGATGCAATCCAACGCCTTCGTGGAAGGCTGGGCCATGTATGCCGAGCAACTGCTGAGCGAACAGGGTTACATGAACCACGACCCGCTGATGCAACTGGTGCATCTGAAGTGGGATCTGCGTGCCACGGCCAATGCGATCCTGGATCAGGCGGTGCATGTCGATGGCATGACTCGCGAGCAGGCCATGCACATGCTGATGCATGACACTTTCCAGGAGGAGCGCGAAGCGGCCGCGAAGTGGGTGCGGGTACAGCTGACCTCGACGCAGCTGGCGACCTACTTCGTAGGCTTCCAGGAACATCTCGCGCTGCGTGACGAGGCCCGGCAGCGCTGGGGTGCTGCCTTCAGCCTGAAGCGCTACCACGACACCGCGCTGGCATTCGGCTCCCCGCCGGTGCGCTATGTGCGGGAGCTGATGTTTGATCTGCCCATCGGATAGCGTGAACCTGCGATGCACACGGTCAGTGATGATGATCGCACCTGGGGTTCGCTGGCCCACCTGTCAGCCCTGTGCGGCATGTTGATTCCGTTCGGCAGCCTGCTGGGACCGTTGATCATATGGCGCACCCGCGGCCAGCGCGCGGCATTTGTCGGCGATCAGGCACTGGAGGCGCTGAACTTCAACATCAGCATCGCCATCGGCCTTGTCGCATGCCTGGCGCTGGTGTGGCTGTTCATCGGCATCCTGATGGCATTCGCACTGGTCATTTACTGGATCGTCATGACCGTGGTCGCGACCCTCAAGGCCGGCGAAGGTCACCGCTACCGGTATCCGATTGCGCTGCGGTTGATCAAGTAGCCGGTTGAGCGCATCAGGCGCCCAGGAACATCTTGTACGCAGGATTTGCGGTCTCTTCGTTGTACGGATAATGCAATGCGTTCAGATGCTGCGTGAACTCGGGACGCTCGGCCTTGGGCACCTGGATGCCCGCGAGCACGCGACCGTAGTCAGACCCGTGATTTCGATAGTGGAACAGCGTGATGTTCCAGCGCGTACCGACCGCCTGCAGAAACTTCAGCAACGCACCGGGCCGTTCCGGAAATTCGAACCGGTAGACGACCTCGTCGTCCAGCTCGCGCGCGTGCCCACCGACCATGAAGCGCACGTGCTGCTTGGCCAGCTCGCTATCGCTCATGTCATGCACCGGGTAGCCGGCCTCGCGCAGCTGACGAATCACCGCGTCTTTTTCGATGCGTCCCTGGCCTAGGCTGAAACCGGCGAATATCTGGGCGCGGGCACCGCTCGCGTACCGATAGTTGAACTCGGTGACACTGCGTGATCCGAGCGCTTCGCAGAAGTGCAGGAAGCTGCCGGGCTGCTCCGGAATCTCCACGGCGAGCAGCGCTTCGCGCTCCCCGCCCAGGCTGGCGCGCTCGGCAATGTGGCGCAGCCTGTCGAAGTTCATATTCGCGCCGCTGTTGATGGCAGCCAGGCGCTTGTCGCGCCAGCCGTCGCGGGCAATGACCTTGCGGATGCCGGCTACGGCCAGGGCACCGGAGGGCTCGACGATGGTCCGGGTGTCCTCGAAGATGTCCTGGATCGCCGCGCACATTTCATCCGTGTTCACCAGCACGATCTCGTCAACGAACTGCTTGGCGAGGGTGAAGGGTTCCTCACCGACGCGTTTGACGGCCACGCCATCGGCGAACAGGCCGACCCGGTCCAGAATCACCCGGCGGCCAGCCTGCAGGGACTCGTACATGGCATTGGCATCCGTCGGTTCGACGCCGACGACACGCACGCGCGGATACAGGGACTTGATGTAGACGGCGATTCCGGCGATCAGGCCGCCGCCGCCGACCGGCACGAAGACCGCATCGAGGTCGCCGCCGCACTGACGCATGATCTCCATCCCGATCGTGCCCTGCCCCGCAATCACGTCCGGATCGTCGAAGGCGTGCACGTAGACCAGATTGCGCTCACGGACCAGTTGCTGGGCGCGGTCGAAGGCCGAATCGTACTCATCTCCGTGCAGCACCGCCTCGCCACCCAGATCCATCACCGCCTGCACCTTGATCTGCGGGGTGGTCTGCGGCATGACAATGATCGCCGGCACACCGCGACGCTGGGCGGCGAGTGCGACGCCCTGTGCGTGATTGCCGGCCGAAGCGCAAATCACGCCGCGGCGGGCCACCGACTCGGACAGATGCGCCACCTTGTTATAGGCCCCGCGCAATTTGAACGAAAAGACCGACTGCAGGTCTTCGCGCTTCAGCAGCACCTGGTTGCCCAGCCGGCGCGAGAGGCGGGGCGCCAATTCCAGGGGCGTCTCGACGGCAACGTCGTAAACCCGGGCTTTGAGGATGCGTTCGATGTAGGGGTGGGTCATCAATCAAGTTTACGCGATGGCCTGACGAGATTTCATTTCAATTCGACTCCATTTGCCTTGCATGTCGTACGGCACGATCACGATTCGCTGCATCATCCGTCTGCGCTCTACGCCGAGGCGGACGGCCCCGGTTCCGGCACCATCCTGTCCTGCATGGCCAACAGCACGTCCTGGCGGGATATTTCGCCCAGCAGGTTGTTGCGCCACTCCCCGCCGGTGACCGGCAGCACGTTCGCCCGGGCACGCAGGAACACATCAAGCGCCACGCCCAGGGACATCTCCTGCGTCAGTACCAGGGTGGCCGGTCGCGTGACGGTTGCGACCGTGGCCGCGCCATCCACCTTGTTGGCGCGAAACGCCGCCAGCAGCTCGCGCAGGTCCAGCCACCCCACGAGTTCATCGCCGTTCGTGACATACGCTCGTTCCAGAGGGCGGCGCGGCAGATTCTCGAACATCTCCTTCAAGGTCGTGGCCTGCGACACCACGGCGCCGGCCGGCTTGATCAGCGCCGCCACGGTGTTGAGCTGATAGTCACTGGATTGGGTGCGCCCCTGCAGTGCGGCGTGATAGATGGACTCGCCGCGACGATAGACCTTGGCGGTGTAGTGCGCGGTGACACACGCGAGCATGAGCGGCAGGACCATGTCGTAATCCAGCGTCATTTCAAAGAGCATGAGAATGGAGGTCAGGGGTGCGTGCGTGGTCGCCGCGAGGAAGCCGCCCATGCCAACCAACGCGTAGGCGGCGGGAACGGAGGTGACTGCGGGCAGCAAAGCGTGCACCACGCCACCGAACAGGGCGCCGATGGCGCAACCCAGGAACAGAGTGGGCGTGAAGACGCCGCCGACGGCACCCGAACCGACCGTGGCGGCGGTGGCGAGCAGCTTCGCCACCAGCACCGCGAGCAGCGCCCAGCCGATCAGATGCGCATTGAGAATGTTGCCGACCGCCCCAAAGCCATTGCCCCACACTTGCGGCACCCAAATCGAAATGACACCGACCAGCAGTCCACCCAGCCCCAGCTGCAACGGCAGTGGCAGCTTCAGGCGCACGAAACGCGACTTGGCGAAGTCCAGCAGCGCCAGAAACGGCGGGGCCAAATGTCCGAGCACCACGCCCAGCAACACGTAGAAGATCAGTTCCCAGTTCGAGGCGAACTGCACCTTCGGAACATCGTAGACGGGCAGGTAACCCAGAAAGCGGTGCACGGTCGCACTGGCGACCACCGAGGAGACGACCAGGGGCCCGAAACTCTCCATGGCCGTGCCGCCGAGGATGATTTCCGACACGAACAGCGCCCCGGAGATGGGGGCGTTATAGGCAGCAGCGATGCCGGCCGCGCCCCCGCAGGCCACCATCAGTCGCAGCCGCGGAATGGGCGCGCGCCCGAGGCGGCCGATACGCGATCCCAGCATCGCTGCCAACTGCACCATCGGACCTTCACGGCCGATGGACCCGCCGGAGGAAATGGTCAGGAGCGATGAGAGGCTGTTCGCCAGCGTGGCGCGCACACTGATGTTGCCATCCCCGACGCGCACGGCCTCCATGTAGTCGACCGCCCGGGGCGAGGCCAGCACGCGGCCCGCGGAACGCAGGATGAAGCCTGCGATCACGGCACCACACAACGGCAGCAGCACGCGGTGCCACCACACCATGCCCGAGGCGGCCCGTTCGAGACTGTTGGATTGTCCGGTGAACAGCACTTCGAGCAGCCGCAGTCCCTCGCGGAAGGCGACGCTGGCCAGCGCGCCGCACACCCCGACCAGGGCGGCCCAGAACACAATGCTGGCGAGATCCTCGTGGCCGAGCAGCACCAGGCGCAGGCGCGTCAGCAAAGACAGCGGTACGCGCGCGAGCTGTCTGACCTCGGAAACCAACGCCGGACGGAGTCCGCGGCGCCTAGCCGGAAGGGTCTGAACCGCTGCGGCCGCCGGGGGGCCGGATAGCGAAGCGGAAACGCGCCTTGCCGATCATCACCAGATCCCCGTCATTCAGCGTTTCGCGGCTGATGCGGTGGGCATTGACGAATACGCCGTTGGTGCTGTTCAGGTCCTCGATGATGGTCTGCGACCCATGGACCAGCAGCACCGCGTGATGACGGCTGATGAAACTCGCATCGATTTGCAGATCATTGTCGGGCGTACGGCCGATGGTGGTCTTGCGACCCAGCACGTGCACCACTTCGTGGCCGTCCTGCGAGCGCACCAGCAGGCGCACGCCGGCCTCGCGGACCTTTTCATGATTGCCGGTGCTGCCCGAGCGGATGCTGCGCTGGATGTTGTCGACCAGCGCCGCGCTTTGCGCGGCCTCACTCTCCAGGCGCCGCATCAACGCGTCGCGCTCATCCAGCCAGCGGCGCGCGTCCGCGATCTCGGCCTGCATCTGGCTGTTGATGCGCGTGAGCTCCTCCACGCGCACGTTGCGCGCGCGTACCTCCGCCTCCACACGGTTGACGGCATCCTCGGCGATGCGCAGATCGGTCTCGGTGTTTGCAATCCGCTCCTCGTTTTGGCTACTGCGTTGCGCCTCGGATTCAATGGTCGCCGCCTGTGTCGCCACCTGCGCCGTCAGCGCCGCGATCTGAACTTCGTAGGCCTCGATCTGCGCCAGTCGCCGCGTATGTTCGGCGGCAACCTGCTGGACGGCGCGCGCGTGTTCGACGTTCTGGTCACGCAAACCCGCAATTTCGGCCTCGCTCGCGGACTGTTTCGCGACCAATGCGGCATGCGCCGCATTTGCCTCACCAAGCTGCGTCTCAAGTTCCGCAATGCGCGTCGCGCGCTGCGCGGTTTGCTCGCGCAGCGACTGCAGGGACTGGCTCAATTCGTTGTTGGCGCGCCCCAGCGCGCCGGCTTCCTCGGTGCGCTGGCCAAGTCGTGAATTGAGCGCGGCCATCTCGGCCTCAAGCTGCGTCACGCGCTGCGTGCGGCTCTCCAGATCCTGCGTGAGCTGCAGCCCGTGCGTGGTATTGCGCGCCAGATCCTCGGCCAGCTGCGCCTGCTCCTGCTCGCGGCCCACGATCTGAGTGTCGAGGGCGCGCAGGATGCTGTCGAAGATTCCGCGCCGACCTTCCATGGACTGCAGCGCCTCCTGTTGCGCTGCGCTCTGCGCCTGCAGCTGTGCGACCTGCTGCAAAGATGCCTGGCGGGCGGCTTCATGATTCGCGACCTGGCCGGCAGCGCGGGCCGCATCGCTCGCGGCGGTGGCCGCGACTTCGGCGGCACGCGCCTGCGCGAGACGGACGGCCTCGTCGCGTTCCCGGATCGTCGCATGCAGCGCCTCGATCTGAGTGGTTGCGGCGGCCAGTCCGGCGTGACTGCCGGTGAGCTCCGCGGACAATGCCACCGCGCGCTGCGCGGCCGCCAGTCCCGCGGTACGGGCTTCGGCAAGTTCCGCCTCGATGATCGTCAGTCGCTCGCCCTTGGCGGCCAGTCGGGTTTCCAGCTCCGACAAACTGCTGGCCAGCGAGCGCAATTCCACTTCGAGTTTCGAGGCCGGTATGGCCGCGGCGGCCGCGGTCGATTCCGACACGGCATCCGCTTCGGCATTGGGCGGTTGCGGCAGAATCGCCGTGCTCATCGTCGAGCTGGTCCAGGTGTCGGTGTTCGACAGTGGATCCTGAGCGTGACGCGCCTCGTAGGCCGCGATATCCAGCACCGGCAGTTCGGCCGTGACTTCCGCGTCGGCTGAGCTATCTGGACGTGAATGACTGGATGCGTTCATGTTGTGCGACTCGCTTTAACCGCGTAGGAACTCCCGCAACACCGTACTCAACGGTGCCGCGGCGGACTCAAACAGATCGCTGCCGTAAATTTCGGGCTGCTCGGCCACCTGCGCTCTGAGCAGCAAATCGCGCACGCGGGCATTGTCGGCGCCGCGCCCATCGCGCGAACGGATCAGCAAGGTGGGCTGGGTAATCAAGCGCAGGCGCTCCGTGGCCGGATACTGCATGGCGGCATGCAATCCCCACCATGCCAACGGACCGTTGGCGAGCTGGTCGGCAAATATTCCCGCAGTGGTCTCAAGCTCGGCACCGGGGTGCACCGAGGTTTGAGTTTGATCCCATTGCGCGTGCAGATGACTGCCGTCGGCCACCGGCGCAACGGGCCATGGCGTGCGACGAAAATTCTCACGTTCGGCCTCATCGGGCACCGGCACGCCCATCAACACGACCCGGCGCGCGACTCCGGGCAACGCCATGGCAAGTTCGGCCGCGACCAGCGCGCCGGTGTGGTATCCCAACACGTCGATCTGGCGAAACCGCATTGAGGTGCAGAAATCGCCCACGGCAGCAGCGTAGTCGGCAATGCTGGGCCGCGCCGGAGGCGGATCGGAGTTGCCGAAACCGGGCAGATCCGGCGCATAGACCGACCGATCCATGCCCATCAGCTCCAGCAGTGGCAGCAGGCTGCGCGCCGAACGCGGCGTCGCATGCAGGCACAGCAACGAGGTGCTCTCGTCGAATCCGCCTCCAGGCGGAATTGCGTTGTGCACGTGCAGTTGCCCGTAGCGACTTTCGAAGTAGCCGCGGCGCACCCGCGGCGCGACGGGCGGTGCAGGTTTTCCAGGGCCCTTGGGCATTCAGCCTCCGACTCACTCACTCGGAGCCACTATATAAGGATTCGGACCGGCCTTTAAGGAACGAGACTCCGTACCTAGCACTAGGTCTCATACTGCGGGCAAACTGGGCAAAATGGCCAAGGAGATCGCCATGATCCGTGTCGTATTTCCCGCGCTCGCCGCCGCGCTGTGCGCGGGCTGCGGGCTGGCGGGGACCGCCGTGGCCACGGGAACGGGTGCCGCCGCCGAGGTGCAGCAGGCACAGCAGGCCAAACAGACCGAGGATCGCGTCAAACGGGAGCTGGACCAGGCCCAGCAGGCCGCCGCGCAACAGCGCAACGACGCCGAGGCACAGGGCAAGTAGCCCACGCCGAGGAGCCCCCGGGCTCAATCCTGCCCAGGGGTCGCCGTACCGGACCCCTACTTGCCGCGCCGTGGTGGCTTGCGGGCCTGCGCGCGCGCCTTGCTCTTGGCTTTACGCGCCGGCGCTGACACCTTCTTCGCCTTTACCCGGGCCTTCGCCTGGACTTTACCCTTACGAGCAGCCTTTGACTTAGGCGCAGACTTGGCTTTGGTCTTGGCCTTCGATTTCGCCTTGGATTTAGCTTTGGCTTTAGCTTTGGCTGGAGCGGCCTTTGCCTTTGCCTTTGCCTTTGACTTGACCTTGACCTTGACCTTGACCTTGGGCTTGGACTTTGCCGGCGCCTTCGACGCGGCCGCTGCTGCTTCCTTCGGCCCATGGAACGCCACGGGCACGCCGTGCGAATCGACTACCTGCGCAATCCAGTTGCCACCCGGGACCTGGTGTGGCCCGTTCAGGACCTCGCCGCCGGCGGCCTTGGCGGCCGCGACGGCGGCTGTGACGCTGGGTACGGCGAGGTACACCAGCCAGCGCGGCCAACTCGGGGCCAAATGTTTGGCCCGCACGAAGGCTCCTCCCATCTGGGTCGTTCCCTTGCCGAACAGGTAGTAGGTACCGACCTCACCGCCCATTGGGTGGGTGTCGACCACGTCCCAGCCGAAAATATCCTTATAGAACTGCAGTGCCGCGACCGGGTCCTCGGCCGTCAATTCATGCCACACCACCGGCGCCGCCGTCGCATCGGCGCTACCGCCGGACCTGCCGGCCGGGGGCTCGTACACGCCGATGACTGCGCCCTGCGGGTCCGAGATGACGGCATAACGACCGCCATCGGAGCCCACCCCGGTGACGGGATGAATGACCTGGCCGCCTTTGTCCTTGACGGCGCCGAGTGCAGCCTCGATGTTCGGCACGCCCACGTAGGTCAGCCAATTCGGGCCGGCCTTGCTCGCCAAGGCATCCTTGCCGACCACCCGCGCGCCGCCAACGGGGCCCTTGGGATGCGAAAGCATGGTGTATTCCTCATGGCCTTCCATTGGCTGCGCGCTCCAGCCAAGTACCTTGGAATAAAACCCGGCACCTGCCGCCGGATCGGCCGTCAGCAATTCGTGCCAAAGGAACTGGCCCAGGACCGCAGAGCTGCTCATTGTAAATCCCCTTTTTCGCGAAACTGCGCGAAGGTCCCTGACTCTAAAGCGCAGATGGCAAATGATTCAACCTGTGTGTGACGTGACAGGTGTCGCAGCTGCATCAACCCACTCCCACCAGATCGCCCATGGCGCGACAATGGGCATGCTCTGAGGCCAACCGCGGGAATTCCCATGCTCACTATCTCCAAGCCGACCTTGCCCCGCGCCGCGCTGCTCGCCGCGCTGCTGGCACTGCCCTCGTGGGCGGCCGCCCAGAGCGCACCGGCCTCAGCGCCCCCGACCCCGAAGGCGGGTGATTTTCGCGGTTACTCGGGGGTCCACTGGCCCACGGACTTCGAGGTCCGATCCGGGCATTGCGACCGGGCGCAGATTACGCAAGCCCCGCGGCACGCCGATGCGATGGCGAGCCTTGGCCAGCGCCGCGCGCTCAACCGCAGCGCGGCCATGCTCGTCGGTGCGCATGTGTCGGATCTGCTGCCGGCACGCATTGGTGCCGAAATCGATGAGGGCGACCGGGCCTGCATGGGCCAGGTCCTGGAGCTCGGCGCGAGTGGCCGCTGGGTCCAATGGGATAATGGCGCCACCGGCATTCATTACGAAATGCGCCCGGATGCCGGCCGGGATGGCATCGCCGGTGGCTGCCGCGCGTTTCGCCTCAAGGCGACCGGCAACGACCAGCACGTCAAGCACCGGGCGCTGGCCTGCGAGGCCGGCCCGGGCCTGTGGCGACTGTCGGGCCTCTAGCGGCCTTAGAACAGCCTCAGAAGCTCTCGGCAGAAACCGGCGTCTGCGTCGCGGGCAGCGCACGCGAGGCGATGAAGTCGCCGGTGATCATTTCCGCGTATGGCTGACCCGGGCCCACCATCGGGAACACGCCCGCGTCGCGGTCAATCACCACTTCGAGGAACGCCGGGCCCTTGAAGTTGATGAACTCGCCGACGACCCGCGCCACGTCTTTCTTGTCCTCCAGCCGCACCGCGTACTTGAAGCCATCGGCCTGCGCGGCCTTGATGAAATCCTTGGTGTGCAGGGACTTGTCGCTGGCGGAAAAGCGGCCCTTGAAGAACAGCTTCTGCCACTGGCGCACCATGCCATCGCCGTTGTTGTTGAGCACGACCACCTTCACCGGCAGGTCGTAGGTGGTCACCGTCTCCAGTTCACCGATATTCATGCGGATGCTGGCATCGCCATCCACGTCGATGACCAGCGCCTGCGGTTGCGCGATCTGCGCACCGATGGCGGCCGGCAGACCGAAGCCCATGGTGCCCATGCTGCCGGAGGTGAGCCAGTGTCGCGGCCGGCGGAAATCGAAGTACTGGGCCGCCCACATCTGGTGCTGGCCGACGCCAGTGGCGACGATCGCCTCGCCCTTCGTCAGGCGGTTGATCTCTTCGATCACGTGATGGGGCTGAATCGCGACGCTGTTGCGGTCGTAGTTGAAGGCATGATCGCGTTTCAAGGTGTCGATATGCGCATGCCAGGCCGAATAGTCCGGCCTGAAGCCGACACGACGGCCGTGCAGCACGAGCGTCTGCAGCGCCTCGTCGAGCAGACCGATATGGTGCCACTGCACCTTGCGGACCTTGTCGATTTCGGCGCGGTCGATATCGAACTGGGCGATGGCCTTGGCATTGGGCGCGAATTTCGCGGGCACCGTGGCCACCCGATCATCGAAGCGCGCGCCCAGTGCGATCAGGAAATCGCAATCATCGACCGCGTAGTTGGCATACGCCGCGCCGTGCATGCCGAGCATGCCGACGCACAGCGGCCCCTGGGTGTCCATGGCGCCAAGTCCCATCAGCGTCGTCACGACCGGCACGCCGAAGGCCTGCGAGAACTGCTTCAGCGCCCCGGACGCTGCGGCGTTGATGACGCCGCCACCGGCGTAGATCAGGGGGCGTTGCGCGGCACCGAGCAATTCGAAGAACCGGTTGGCATCGCCGCTTCCGAGGCTGTCGCGCACCAGATTCACGATGCGGCTGCGATAGCCGGGCACGGGCAAGGTGCCGCTGCCGACATAGGCACCCTTCCAGTTCTGCACGTCTTTCGGCACGTCCACCACGACCGGGCCCGGCCGGCCGGTGCGGGCGATCTCGAATGCCGTGCGCAGCGTGGCTTCCAGCTTCGTCGGGTCGGTCACCAGGAAAATGTGCTTGGCCACGGCGCCCATCAGTGAAGCCACCGGGGCCTCCTGGAATGCGTCGGTGCCGATGGCCCCCGTGGCCACCTGGCCGCAGATCACGACCACCGGAATGGAGTCGGCCATGCAGTCGCGCACCGGCGTGACCGTGTTCGTCGCGCCCGGGCCGGAGGTCACCAGGCACACCCCGACCTTGCCCGTGGCACGGGCATAACCGGCAGCCATGAACCCGGCGCCCTGCTCGTTCGCCGGCACGATCAGCGGCACCTGCCGGGTGCCCTGCGCCTGCGCCTGCTCGTTGAACAGGAACACCGCATCGTAGGTCGGCAGAATTGCCCCGCCGCTATAGCCAAAAATGGCCGTGACACCCTCATCGGCCAGCACCTGCACCAGCATCTGCGCGCCGGTCATCAACTGGCCAGCCAGGGGGTGCCCGATGGGACGGGCCATGATGACGGTGTCGTTCATTTCGCAAGCTCGAGGACGCATCACCCGAAGGGGGTCTTAAAGAGTAGCAGTTTGGTGCGCGGAGAGGCTACAGTTGCCCTTTATGCGCCACATCATCGCCATCCTTCTACAGAACGAGGCCGGAGCGCTGTCGCGCGTCGCGGGCCTGTTTTCCACCCGCGGCTACAACATCGAATCCCTGTCCGTCGCCCCGACCGACGATGCCACGGTGTCACGCATCACCATGGTGACCACCGGCTCCGATGCCATCATCCAGCAGATCGTCAATCAGCTGCACAAGCTCATCGATGTGGTGCGGGTCGAGGACATGACCACCGGCGAGCACCTCGAGCGCGAGCTCGTGCTGATGAAACTGAAGGTGCGACCGGAGCACACCGATGGCCTGCGTGGCTATGTGGTACGCACCGGCGGGCGGGTGCTCGATCCGGCGCTCGATGGGTTCATCGTCGAACTGACCGCCAGCGAGGCGGAGATTAACGCCTTTATCCGCGACCTGACCTCGCGCGCGGAGCTGCTGGAGGTCGTACGCAGCGGAGCGCTGGGCATCGGCCGTACCGCGCGTCCCATGCAGCTGGTGAAATCCGGCGGGTAATCACCCCGGGAGCGGCGCGGACCGGATGAGCAGCTCCTGCACCGGGCGGCCGCCCAGCAGGTGTTCCTGGATGATCCGCTCCAGATTGTGCGGGGAGCAGTGCCGATACCAGGTGCCCTCGGGGTACACGACCGCGATCGGCCCGCTCACGCAGATGCGCAGACAATCGGCCTTGGTGCGCAGGACGCCCTCTTCGGCATCCACCAGACCCAGTTCGCGCAGGCGGTGTTTCAGATAATCCCAGGACTCTTCTTGCTCCTTGGGTTTGGCGCATTTTCCGCCCACGCACAGGAAAATGTGCCGGCGGTTTTCGCCCAGGCGAATCTTGTGCGCAGCCTTTTGCAGTGCATCAGCATCATCCATGTCCGGCAGTGTAACGCCTTGAGCGCCCGCAGACGTTCGGGGCCGCAACTGCGGCCCCGAATCTGCAACGCGGGTTGCGTTAAGTTACAGCGCGGTGTCGTCAGTCTCGCCGGTACGAATGCGGATGACGCGCTGGATGTCGGTGATGAAAATCTTGCCATCGCCGACCTTGCCGGTCTTGGCAGACTTGAGGATCGCCTCGACGACCTGATCGGCCAGGTCGCTGCGCACCGCCACCTCGATGCGGGTCTTGGGCACAAAATCCACCACATATTCAGCGCCGCGGTACAGCTCGGTGTGGCCGCGTTGACGGCCAAATCCCTTTACTTCCGTGACAGTCATTCCCGAAACGCCGATGTCGGAGAGCGCGGCGCGTACGTCGTCGAGCTTGAACGGCTTGATGATCGCGGTGACCAGTTTCATTTTGTTAAATCCCCGTCCAGGTACTTGTGGGCCATGTTACGCAGGCCAGAGCATTTTTGCAGTTTTCATGCCATTCGCCACGGGATTGGAAAACCACGGGTTTTCAGGCATTAGGGCGTTTCGCCATGGCGAGGTACGCACCATCGCGGAGCGTGGCCGTGAAAGCCCCGCCCCGAGTTGGTGCGTTGCCGACCACCTACCGGCCGTCGCGGCGGCCGCCTCACCTCACTCCTTTTTTTGCCGCGACGCAAATTTAGCGCACTGCAATACGCTGGCTGCAACGTTGCCTTTTGCTCGGCCCCGATTGGCCAGACATTGACGTCCTCGCGGCAGTATTTTGTTATGATCGCTCTGCCGTACAGCGCGTTCGACTCAGCGCGCCTCGGCACAGACACAATCGAAGATTGTCCACGTTGAAGACAACGATGAGGACGACGTCCATGGCACGCACCTTGCGGCACGACCGGCTCATGCGGGCCTCCCACTCTCACGTGGAGGCCACGGCGCGCGACGAGTCCCACGAACAGAACATCGTGGCGATGCACTTGATGCAGCATCCCGTCACCTACGCGGAGTGGGAAACGGGGCACTCAAATCTCATGCAGCGGGTCTGTCAGCCGCACCGTCTGCGCGCGCAGATCGTGCAGATGCGGGCAACAACTCTGAGGCTCATACACCGGCGGGCGGTGTTTGATTACCTGCGCGAACGCAAGATCACAGGCGCGAAGCGACATCGATTCATTGAGATGTTCTACGGCTCGCGCGACTACGCCAGTTCGGTGGTCGTCGAGCACGGGCACTACATCCGCAGCCGGATGAGCGCGTCGTGCTCGCGGTACATCGGCATGGCGGTGCTTCGCGATCCGGCATTCGAAGCGCCGCTCGCGGCATATGAACTGTGGTACGGCGAATATTTCCGCATGTTCTGCGATGTACAGCTCGCCACTTCGGTGGATGACAACACCGAGTTCCAGAGGGCGTTGCTGCCCGATCTGAAGCAACGCTGTGACGAGGCGCGCGAACAGCTGATTCGCCTGCGCTAGTTCATCCCGACTGGCCCGGAATGTCCGAAAAGTAGTGCGCGAGGTACGCCTCGAACGAAACGCGGTCCTGGGCCTCGATTTCGCGCTGCTTGCGCAGTGATTCCTCGGCTTCCGCGGACAATTCGGTCAGGCGCTGGGGGTTGGGGGTATGCAGGTCGCGGAAATAGGCCTTGTGCATGGTCGACATGCGCAGTGCCAGCTCGACGAAGGACTCCCCCGTGCCACGCAGTTCGGCGAGCAGCCGCGCCGAGGGCGTGAGCTGTACCTCGGCAAGTTTCGCGCCCTGCGCCGCCAGCGCCGTAGCGTACGGCTTTGCCGGATCGCCACGATCCAGCACTTCGCAGATTCCGGTCATCGAATCGAGCAGCTCCCGCGCCCACACGTCCATGGCCACGGTGCGGCCATCCCGCCACAGGGTGAGTCCCGGTTCGCGGCCGCGTCGGGCCACGGTCACGTGGTTCTCATCCAGAAGCGCCTGCTCGCTCTCGCTGATGGGCGGGCTGTCCTTGAGTACACACAGGGCCAGGAAAGCCTCGAGGAAGCGCATCTTGCTCTGGTTCACGCCCACCGGATCAAACGCGCTCACGTCCAGCGCCCGCACTTCCACGTATTCCACCCCCGCGCGCAGTAAGGCACGCGTGGGCCGCTCCCCGGATGATGCCACCCGTTTCGGACGAATGAAGCTGTAGTACTCGTTCTCGATCTGCAGAATATTTGCATTCAGCTGGCGATACTCCCCGTCCACCTTCACGCCTAGCGCCTCATAAGCCGCACTGGGGGTACTGATCGCACGGCTCAGATCGGCCACGTACTGCTCGAGACTGTTGACCGACACCGCAAGGCCGGCCTGGTTGCGGTTGCGATAGCCGATGTCGCTCATGCGCAGCGATGTGGCGTACGGCTCATACAACGTGTCACGCGTGAGTTGCGGCAGGGTGATGCCGCGACCGGCGACAAACGAGTGGCTCAGGACGGGCGAGACGCCAAACAGGTACAGCACGAGCCACCCGAAGCGTCGGTAATTGCGCAGCAGCTCGAAATAGCTGCGGGAGATGAAATCCTGTCCCCCCCCGCGCGCGCCGCGCAGCTGCTGGTAGGCTTCCCAGAACTTCGTCGGGAATGAGTAATTGAAGTGCACGCCGGAGATCGCCTGCATCATCCGCCCGTAGCGCAGTCCGAGACCGCGCCGATAGATGCTCTTCATCTGCGCGACGTTGGACTTGCCATACTCGGCGATCGGGATGCTGGCGTCGGACTCGATGGTCCCGGGCATGCTGGTCGCCCACAGCAGCTCATCGCCCATGTGGCTGAAGATGAACTGATGCAGGTCCAGCAGGTACTGAAGCAACTCCCAGGTTCGGGCGAAGGGCGGGGTGACCAGTTCGATCAAGGACTCGGAAAAGTCGGTGGTGAGGTGTTCATTGGTCAGCGCCGATCCCAGCGCCCGCGGGTGCGCAGTGCGCGCCAGCCGGCCGTCGGGTTGCACCCGCAGCGACTCCTTCTCCACCCCCTTGAGGCCACCTTGCAATACCTGGGGCTCCCCACAATTGATGAGGGCGGACAGGCGCCGCTCGAAGACTCGATCAATACGGGTTCGGGTCACTATGGCTGCCGGGTTGGGCGGTGGAGCGCGGCATCTTGCCCCGGTTTAGTGCCAATCTCAAACCCGACGTGGCATTCTTGCGCCACAACGGAGGCCATATGCTCGTAGGCTCGCAGGTTCGACGCGTCGCGATCATCGGTGGGGTGCG
>DATDIL010000203.1:0-4230 GCA_036521075.1 Steroidobacteraceae bacterium
CACATCGGTCAAGGGATCGCCATCCACCGCAATGATGTCGGCATCGTATCCGGCCGCGATGGTGCCGATCTGGTTCCCGAGGCGCAGCGACTCGGCGTTCAAGGAAGTTGCACCATCAATTGCGTCCATGACGGACTGGCCAAGCTTGACGCGTGCGTCTATCTCGTCCGCCTGATGCCCGAAGGCACCCGCCACCGCGTCCGTCCCATTGAGAACTTTCACGCCGGCTCGTCGCGCCTCGTTGAAGAGAACGCCGTCGGTATGTATGGCAGCTTGCATACGGGCGAAACCGGCGGGGTCGTAATCGCCGCTACCGGAGAATTTGTCTCTGAAACGCACGTAGTTTTGCACCACCAGCCCCATCTGCGGGTCAAAGTAGGTGCCCTTCTTGGCCATCAGGTCGATGTCCGCCTGCGAGGCGCCGGTGCCGTGCTCGACTTCGGTGCACCCGGCCACGATGGCGTTGTGCACTGAGCCGTTATAAGCGTGCACGAGTGTGCGCATCCCGATGCGATTGGCTTCGCCGCACAGCACCTGTAGTTGATGGAGAGTAAGAATTTCGTGGCCGCCGTCGCGGATGCTGTCGGACGCGAAGATCTTCACCAGGTCGGCGTGCTCGTATTTCAGCAAGTCCACCTTGGCACGCAGCACATCATCGTTGCCGACGGTTGGGGCGCCATAAATGTCCTCGTAAGAGGTCAGGATGCGCGGTCCCGGAACAATGCCTTGCTGTACGTACCGCCTGAATACCGCATCTTGCGGGTCACCTACGCTCTGTACGGTCGTATACCCCGCCGTCAGCGTGACCCAGAGATTGTTCACGACTCCCAACGCGAACTGGGTCGGTGTTTCTCTGGGGTCGTCCGCCTTCCCATTCGGACCGAAGTGACGCAGCAGATGCACGTGCACATCGATCAAGCCCGGCATCACCGTGGCGTGGCGCAAGTCGTAGATCACTGCGCCGGCAGCGGTTAGATTCGGCCCGACTGCAACGACCTTTCCGTCTTTGACCAGGATGCGTGTGTTGTGCACCTCCTGCCCGCGACCGGTCAGCAGCTCACCCGCTTCGATGATGGACTCCGGCGGCGCCGCCGCGTTTTGCCCTTGCGGCATCGCGAGGGGCGCATCGTCCGGCGGCGGCCATGCCGGCCCCTCCTGGGCAAACGCGGATCCCCCAGCTGCGCACACTAACAAAAACAACGTCAAGCCAAACTTGCGAGTAATCGGTATCACAGTGTTTTCTCCTCGCCGGATATGCGAGCTCATAAGAGCTCTTCGGGGCGCTCTCATCGCCATCGGAGGGACCTTTTACCTCGGGGCGCACTTGTGCAATGTACCCGTAATCGATTGAATTATAAGGCAGACTGCTATGGATCGGCAACGATAATTGATTTTCGAATATATATGTGATGCAATTCTGCCACGGCAGTCAACAATAAGCAGCAGGAAGCCGTCGCACCCTTATCTTCGCTAGCCGGAGTGGAGCCTGATGTACAAACGTCCATGGCGAGTGGTCGGCACGCTTCCCGCGCTTGCTTTCATTGTCCTCGCTCTAGCCGCTGCCGGTGCCGTCCAAGCCGATGGCGGCTCCCCCTGTACGAAGGTCTCCAACGCCTGCACGGAGTGGATCACGCTGGGCCACGGTGGGGCCCGCGCCATGATCTACACCACCTTCCGGCTGGACGTGCCCAACTCCCGCATCCGGCGCGCGCTCATCATGGTGCACGGGGCGCTGCGCAATCCCGATCACTACTTTGCGACGGCGACCACAGCGGCCTTCCTCGCCGACGCGCTGCACGACACCGTGATCATCGCGCCCGCTTTCCGCTCCGCGGATGGCAAGTACTGTCAGGATCATCTTCAGCCCGGCGAGGTCAACTGGAGGTGTGGCGGCGATAGTTGGCGCTCGGGTGGTACGGCGATCAGTAACCCAGCTCTCACATCCTTTGACTTCGTGGATCAGATCCTGCGCAGGCTGGCCGACCGGAAGACATTTCCCAATATGGCCACTATCGTGGTCGCCGGCCATTCAGCGGGCGGCCAGTTCGTCTCGCGCTATGAGATGGCGAACCGGATCGCAGATAAGTTGGGGGTTCCCGTCCGCTACGTGATCGCAAACCCATCTAGTTATGCATGGCCAGACGCCACTCGGGCTCTCCCCGTCGGCGATGGCGCGCCGGCGAATGCTGTGGCAGGCTGGAAGGACACGAACCCGCACAGCAGCTTCAGCTACGGAATGTTCGATGCGACTAAGGCGCCGACCTACGACCAGTGGCCCTACGGACTGGAGAAGCGCACCAGCGGCTATACGGCCACTATGAGCGAGGGGCAGCTGAAGCAACAACTCGCGTCGCGAAACGCCTTTTACCTATTGAGCCAGGTCGATACTCTGCCGCTCGGCGGGTTCGATGATTCGCCGAGCGCAATGGCCCAGGGCGCAACACGTCGTGCTCGCGGTGAGGCATTCGTGAAATACCTGCGCGAGCATTTGGGCGCTACGCACAGCAAGATAATGATAGTGCCTGAATGCGGACACAACGATCGCTGCGTCTACACGACGGATGACGTGCTCGCCGTGATATTCCCGGCCGTGGGTAAATAGGCTCGAGAGGGCTTCGGCATCCCGAAGCCCTGGGAGAATCCCGGGCGCGATCCGGGATTGGCCCGGCGCTTTCAGGCTGCGCCCGGCGTGGCATAATCGGCCCATGTCGCCGGGTCTGCTGCTGGAGCGCTCCGTACGGGTTCCGCCGGCCTTGCTGGCCGCAATCGGCGCAGTCGCTTTGTGGTGCCAGACCTGCAATGCATGGTCGGCCGGCGCATCGGTACAGTCCGCCGCCACGGTCCAGCTACAGGCGGTGACGATTCGAGGAACGAGAGCGGGGCGTGAGCTCGCGCGCCAGGTGAATCACTTCGTCACCGCCGAAGTATTTCGACTATCGGGTGAGTCCCTCATACGCTGGGACACACCGATCTGTCCGCTGGTACAGGGTCTGCCAGCCGCCTTCAACGAGTACCTGCAGTCCCGCATCACGCAGATTGCGCTTGCCGCGCGCGCTCCCGTGGCTGGCAGGCACTGCAGGGGAAACCTGTACGTGTTCGTGAGCTCCCATCCCGAGCAGCTCCTGAATGAGTTATGGAAGAAAAATCCGGGGATGTATGGCGCGCCGAACGGACTGGGTGGACCGGAGAGTTTCGTACATTCCCGGCGCCCCATCCGTGTCTGGTACAACACTGAGTCGACTTGTCAGAGCGCCGCCGGTGACAGCGCCGGGATCGTGAGCATGGGCATGAACTCGGGGATGAGCCAGCCTGCCGGCCGCCCCATCGACATGTCCGCGGGCATGTGCTCGAACGTCGACACGCGGTTGAAGTACGCGGCCGTCAATACCCTGTCATCAGCCTTCATCGTCGTTGACATGAGTCAAATGCGGGAGATCACCACGAGACAGCTTGCAGATTACGTCGCAATGGTCGGGCTCGCGCAGGTTCGTACGAGCGCCGATCCCGGCGGAGCGTCGACCATCCTGCGGCTGTTCGCTGATCCCACGCACCCGCCGCAGGGCTTGAGCCCCTGGGATCGCGCTCTGCTTTATTCCCTCTACAACACCGAGCAGCAGAGCATTACGCAGATATCCCAAATAGAGGATACGGTGTTGACGAGGGTCGCGCAGCAGGCTGATTCCGCGGACCAAGCGGCGATTCCAGCCTGGATCGATGAGGTTCTGCCGCAGCGCGGCGCCAAGATCACTTACTGGTATCTCGTAGGTGCCGAACAGGGCAATGCCGCCGCGGAGTACGACCTCGGCGTCGCGGAAGCCCAGGGCCAGGGCGTACCGCAAGACGACGCCAAAGCCGCGCAGTGGTTTCTAAAGGCCGCTCAGCAGGGTAACGTCCGCGCGCAATACAACCTCGGGGCGATGTACGACCTGGGCGAGGGCGTGCCGCAAGACTACGCCCAGGCCGCGGTGTGGTTGCGCAAGGCCGCCGAACAGGGAAATGCCAATGCGCAGAGCAATCTCGGAGCGGCATACGCCAACGGTCAGGGAGTGCCGCAGGACTACACCCAGGCCGCTCAGTGGTACCAGAAAGCCGCCGCGCAGGGCTATATCGAC
This sequence comes from Steroidobacteraceae bacterium, assembly GCA_036521075.1. Classification (GTDB taxonomy): domain Bacteria; phylum Pseudomonadota; class Gammaproteobacteria; order Steroidobacterales; family Steroidobacteraceae; genus DAIDKA01. Next base: position 4,113 of record DATDIL010000203.1, read on the forward strand.
GCGCAGGTCAATCTGGCTTCCATGTACGTCGACGGCAACGGTGTGCCGAGGGATTACGCCAAGGCCGCTCATTGGTACAGCACGGCCGCTCAACAGGGCAACGCCGCCGCGCAATACG
>DATDIL010000204.1:0-10579 GCA_036521075.1 Steroidobacteraceae bacterium
GTGGCCATGCGCCGCGCTCAGCGCCACCATTTCATTCGGGCAGGTGATGACATCGGGATACGGAAAATCCCCGCGTTCCTGTGCGGCCCGGGCAATCGCATAGGCCTCCATGAAGGCGCTGTGGTCACTGCCCAGGTTCACGAACAGGTACTGGACGCCCGCTTCGCGCAGGGCCGATAGAATGGCTGAACTGGTGGTGTACATGACGGCATTTTAACGGCACGCGGCCAGCGAAGTATGGATAAAAGCGTATCAGGCCACACGCGCGTGGACTTGTGCCTTAGACTTTGTGACACCAAACTTGAGGTGCAACCATGGGAGAGATGCTCAAAGGTCGGGTGACCATCGTCACCGGAGCCGGACGTGGTTTTGGCCGGGCCATTGCGATGCGCTACGCCGGTGAAGGGGCGGCCGTCGCGGTCACCTCGCGTACGCTCTCCGAACTGCAATCCACGGTCGAAGACATCGGTCGCATTGGCGGGCGCGCCATCGCCGTCGTGGGCGATGTCACCAACCCGGCGGACGTCGACCGGGTCGTCTCCACCACGGAACAGGAACTCGGGCCCGTCAGCCTGCTGGTGAGCAATGCCGGCGTACCCGGCCCCTTCGGACCGGTCTGGTCGGTGAATCCGGAAAGCTGGGTGGCCGCCCAGTACGTGCATATCCGCGCACCTTTTTACTATATGCAGCGGGTCATGCCGGCCATGGTGGAGCGGCGCAAGGGAACGGTAATCCTGGTGTCGGCCATCGCCAGCCGCATCGTCGCACCCTATCTGAGCGCCTACTGCTTGGGGAAGATCGCACAGACCCGCCTGGCCGCCGTCGCGGCCGCGGAGAGTCGCGAATTCGGGGTCGACGTATACTCCATCGACCCCGGCTTCGTGTACACGGGCATGGCCGAGGACACCGCCAACAGTCCCGATGCGCAGCGCTGGCTGCCGGGCATGGTGGATCGGCTGCGCTCGGTGCGCGAGTCGCCGCACCGCAATGCCGACCTGGTGCGCTGTGCGCAGCGTTGCCTCGACCTCGCCAGCGGCAGGTACAGCGCGCTGTCGGGGCGCTATCTGGAGCTGGGAGATGATCTGGATGCCGCGGTGCGTGACGCCGCCGCCGCGGCGGCCGCCGGCAAAGCCGCCACGCACTGAGCAAGGACGGAAATCCCGATGCGCATGAAGAAGTTTGGCAACACCGGTCTGGTGGTTTCGGAGATCTGTCTGGGCGCCATGACGTTCGGTGGCGGCGAGGGCATCTGGGCGCAGATTGCCAGCGTCGGACAGGCCACGGCTGATGAACTGGTGAAAACCGCCTTTGATGGCGGCGTGAACTTCTTCGATACCGCCAATGTGTACTCCGCGGGGCGCTCCGAGGAGATTCTCGGTCAGTCCCTGCGCAATCTCGGCATTGCGCGCGATCAGTTCGTGCTCGCCACCAAGGTGCTCGGCCGTGCGGGCCCCGGGGTCAATCAGCTCGGGCTGTCGCGCTACCACATCATGGCCGCGCTCGATGCCAGCCTGAAGCGTCTGCAGCTGGATCACGTGGACCTGTACCAGATACACGGCACCGATCCGCTCACGCCGATCGAGGAAACCCTGGGCACGCTGGATGACTGCGTCCGCGCCGGCAAGGTGCGCTATCTGGGTGTCAGCAACCATGCCGCCTGGCATATCGCCAAGTCACTGGGTATCTGTGAACGCAAGGGGCTGGCGCGCTTCGAGAGCATCCAGGCCTATTACTCCCTTGCCGGCCGCGAACTGGAGCGCGAGATCGTGCCGCTGGCGCATGATCAACGCCTCGCCATCCTGCCCTGGAGTCCGCTGGCGGGCGGCCTGCTGTCCGGCAAATTCAAGCCCGATGGCCACGGCCCCGAAGGCGCGCGGCGCACAACTTTTGATTTTCCACCCGTGGATCGCGACAAAGCGTTCCGCATCATCGAGGTGATGCGCCCGATCGCGGCGCGGCACGGGGTTTCGGTGGCCCGCGTCGCGCTGGCGTGGCTGCTGCATCAAAGCGCCGTCACCTCCGTGATCATCGGCGCGAAGACCCGCGAACAGCTCGCGGACAACATCGCGGCCAGCGAAGTGAAGCTGAGCAGCGAGGATCTGGGCGCCTTGAATGAAGTGTCGGCGCTGGCGCGCGAGTACCCGGCCTGGATGGTGGAACGCATGGGGAGCGACCGGCTGAATATCCTGCGCTAACGCGCCCGCGCAGGTCGCGGAATCGCTGCCGCCAGATCCAGCCTGTCACTGGCGAAGTCCGTGCGCACGGACTCGCCGGCATTGCCGAACTCCAGCAGCTGCTGATCATCCAGTGTGAAGGCCGGCCACGGTTCGGTTTTGCTGGCCGGACTGCCGGTGCTGACAAAGCGCGCCCAGCGCTCCTGCAGGGCGGCAACCACCGGCAGGGAATCGGGCTGCTCCGGTGGATTACCCTGCATCAGGTTCATGTGCCCGAACAGCGCGTACACCTCATCCATGTGCGAGGCCCCGGGCACGTGCTCCCGCTGCGCGGGGCGTACGTAGGAGTAGTAATAGAGGAAGGTGGGCGCCCCGTGCGAGGCGTAAGCGCGCGCCGCCGTACGCGTCGGCGCGGTGATCATCATGTCAGTCGTGAGCTGCAATTCAACGAGGTCGGTACGCTTGGTGCCGTAACCGTCGTAAAGCGCCGTAATCCGCGGCCACACCGTCGCCAGACGTTGCGAGAGGCCCTTGGCGGCATTGCCGAAAAACCCGGCCTCGTAACTGTTTGAACCAATCAACAGCGGTACCTTGAGGTTCCTGCCTTCGTCAAACGCCGTCGCAATATCCTCCGGCAGGAGCTTGCCATCGATCATGGGCCCGAAATTTCCGGACAGTGCCGGTCCATCGCCCTGCACCTGCGCGGCGGATAGTCTGCGCAGCGCCGCCGCATCCTTGGCATTGGGATCCCAGGCCAGCGCCGCCGCGGCCCCGGCAGCTTCGGCTTGCGCAAACGGCGTGGCGGGACTGCTGAACACGCCGGACTCGATGATGGCCTTTGAGAACAGCCCCGCCGCCAGCGGCGAAGCCATCAGCTCGTACACCGCCGTGCCACCGGCCGATTGGCCGGCGAGAGTGACTTTACGTGGATCGCCACCGAAGGCCTTGATGTTCGTGTGTACCCATTTGAGGGCGGCGAGCACATCCATGAGCCCATAATTGCCCAACGGTTCGTCGGGATTCGCAAGCGTCAGGGCCGGATGCGCCAGAAAGCCAAACTTGCCGAGCCGGTAATTCAAGGTGACGACGATCATCCCCTGCCGGGCGAGGCTGGCGCCGTCGTAGGTCGGCTGTGCGGCCGAGCCCACCATGAACGCACCGCCATGCACCCACACCAGCACCGGCAGATGGTGTGACGGGGGTTTGGCGGCAACCCAGACATTAAGGAACAGGCAGTCCTCACTCATCGCCACCGGCGCGCGACCCCGGCCCTGCATGCATTCGGCGCCGAACTGCACCGCCTCGCGGCTACCGCTCCACGCGGGCAGGGGCTGCGGCGGACGCCAGCGCAGCTCGCCCACCGGCGCTCGTGCATAGGGCACACCGAGAAAACTGCGCATGCCGTCGCGCTGTGCGCCGCGCAGCACCCCCGCGGGAGTCTTCACGCTCACCGTACCGGCAGGACTGCTCTGCGCCCGGGCGAGGCAGGTGGCGCACAGCATCGCGGCCAGCATCAGCTGCCGCGATGGAAAATCCCGTCGCATCACTTCGCAGCTCCCGCAGCGGAGGCGCCCTTGGCAGTGTCGGCCTCAGCGACGCTCTCGTTCACGCGGTGGACCACATACGCACGGATCAATTCGATGCTTTTCGGCTGCAGCACACTGCCGAAGGCGACCATGCCCTGGGGCTCCAGAATGCCATCATGGACTATTTTCTGGAACAGATCGTTATCGCGCAGCGCGGCCGAATAACGCAGATCCGGCAACACACCGCCGCTCACCGCGGTATCACCGTGGCAGTTGTTGCAGAAGGTGTGGTACTGCAACTTCCCCTGCGCGATCTGGGTCGCATTGCCCAGCTCCGGAAGCGCCGTAAGTGCGGCAGTCGAAGCCGGTGGCGGTGCGGGAATCTTGTCCGTGCCGTCCAGTGCAAACACGATGACCCGCGGAATATTGCCGCGGTTTATCTGTGTCTTCAGTGCCAGCTCGCCCGCCGAGAACGCGAAAGCGCCACCCCAACCGGTCTCAACCGCAATATACTGCTTGCCGGCCACTGCGTAGCTGATGGGCGGTGCCACAATGCCCGTTCCGGTGTGCACGCTCCACAGCAGTTTTCCGTCACTGTCGTGGTAGGCACTGAACGTACCCATGGCGTCGCCCTCGTAGACGACATGCCCGGCCGTGGCCAGCGTGCCGCCATTCCACGGATGATTGACTTCCACGCGCCACACTTCCTTCTGCGCCACCGGGTCCCACGCGGACAGACGTCCCTTCAGACCCTTGATGGCGGCCGCCTTGATCACTGGATCCTGCGGCAGGCTGCCGGCATTCATATCAATTCCAACATTGAAGTCGAGCAATGTGGGGTGGTACGACTTCTGACCGATGTAGGGAAAGGACACTTCGATGACGGGGATATAGACCAGCCCGGTCTGCGGACTGAAGGACATCGGCATCCAGTTGTGTCCGCCGCCGGGACCGGGCGCGCCGATCCACGCCTTGCCGGTATGGTCATAGCGTGCATCCGGATTGATCTGCGGACGACCCGTTACCGGATCCACGCCCTTGGCCCAGGTCAGTGAATCAACGTACTGGTGGATGCTGATCGGCTTGCCGGTCTGCCGGTCAAGCACATAGAAGTAGCCGTTCTTCGGCGCCTGCATGATCACATGGCGCAACTGGCCATCGATGGTCAGATCCGCCAGCACCAGCGATTGCGTTGCGCTGTAGTCCCACATTCCGCCCGGAGTATTCTGGAAGTGCCAGACGTACTCACCGGTATCCGGGCGCACCGCGATGATCGAGGTAATGAACAGATCATCGCTGTATCCCGGGGAGCGGAACTTCTTGTTCCACGGACCGCCGTTGTCGGTGCCGAAGTACAGCAGGTCCAACTGCGGGTCATAGGCCATGGCATCCCAAACCGTGCCTCCGCCGCCACCCTTCCACCACTGCCCGCGCCAGGTCTTGCTGGCGATCTTCGCCAGCACCTCATCGGAGGCGGCGCCATCCTTGACACCCGGCTTGCCGGGTACGGTGTAGAAGCGCCAGATCAGCTTGCCCGTATCCGCATCGTAGGCGGAGATGTAGCCACGTGCGCTCTTCTCGGCGCCCCCGTTGCCGATGATGACCTTGCCTTTGATGACGCGTGGCGCACCCGTGATGGTGGCGCGCGAGCCCGCCGGGATGGTGCTGACATCCCAGACGGGTTTGCCGGTGGCGGCATCCAGGGCAACCAGGCGGCCGTCCAAAGTGCCCAAATACAGCCGCCCCTGCCAGGCGGCCAGTCCGCGATTGCCCACATCACAGCAAGCGTCGATACCCGTATGACCCGGCACCTTCGGGTCATAGCTCCATTTCAACGTCCCGGTCGCGGCATCCAGCGCAAAAACATGACTCCAGGCAGTGGTCACGTACATCACGCCATCGATGATCAGCGGCGTCGACTCCTGCGCGCGCGCATCCACTGGCAGATCAAAATGCCAGCTGGGCTTCAGGCCCGCGACGTTGGCGGCATTGATCTGCTGCAGCGGACTGAAGCGATGTTCATCGTAGGTACGGCCGTAGGTGAGCCAGTTGTCGCCGTCGCCGCCTGCTCCCAACAGGCGCGCGGTATCCACCGGCATGGGCGCGGCTGCCGGCGCCGAGCCCACCTTGCTGGCCACCCCGGTTGCCTCGTGGTGAGTGCAAGCGCCGATCAGAATCAGGCCGGCCAGGGCCAAGGCGCTTTGGCGCATGAGACATCCCCCTCGCGAACCAACGAATGCTTTTTTGTTATCGAGAATCCCGGCGTCTAAAGTGCAATGCACACGGATTTGATCTCGGTGTAATGCTCGAACACGGCATGGCCGTGCTCGCGACCGAATCCGGACTGCTTGTAGCCGCCGAAGGGCATGGCCGGATCCACGAAGCCGTGACAGTTCACCCACACCGTGCCCGCGCGCACTTTGGACACCAGGCGATGGATGGCGCTGATGTCCCGGCCCCAGATGCTCGCCCCCAGCCCGTACGCCGAGTCATTGGCCATGGCGGCGATTTCGTCCAGTTCATCGAAGCGTTGTGCCACCAGCACGGGCCCGAAAATCTCCTCGCGCACCACCGACATGTCCTGCCGGACATTCGCCAGGACGGTAGGCTTCACGTAATAGCCCTGGCCGGACGGAGCCTCGCCCCCGGTCATGACTCTCGCACCCCCCTTGCGCCCGGCATTGATGTAGCCCAACACCCGATCCTGTTGTTCCTTCGAGACCAGCGGGCCCATTTCCGTGTGTGGGTCGAGACCCGGTCCCAAGCGGATTTTCGCCGCGGCCTGGCTTACGCCCTCGACCACCTGATCGAACACCTTGGCGTGCGCATACAGCCGCGAGCCTGCTGCACAGACCTGTCCTGCATTGAAGAAAATTGCATTGGCCGCGCCACCGATTACGGCATCCAGGTTGGCATCGGGCAGAACGATGACCGGGGATTTGCCGCCCAGCTCCAGGGAGACGCGCTTGAGGGTGTCCGTCGCGGACTTGTTGATGACCTTGCCCACCGGCGTGGAGCCGGTGAAGGCGACCTTGTCGACGCCGGGATGCGCAACCAGCGCCGCCCCGGTGGTCTCGCCATTGCCGGTGAGAATATTCACCACGCCGGGCGGAAAGCCGGCCTCAGTGATCAGTTCGCCCAGCCGCAGTGCCGACAGCGGGGTCTGCTCGGCAGGCTTCAGGATGCAGGTGCAGCCGCAGGCCAACGCCGGGCCGAGCTTCCAGGCCGCCATCGCCAGCGGAAAGTTCCAGGGAATGATCTGCGCCACCACGCCAATCGGTTCGCGCAGGGTATAGGTGTGGAACTTCGAACCCGGACCGGCCGAAATCGAAGTATTGAAGGTTGAACCTTCAAGCTTCGTGGCCCAGCCGGCCATGTATCGGAAGTAGTCGCGGCTGCCCGGGACATCCACCACGCTGGCGATGAACTTGGTCTTGCCGTTATCCAGGCTTTCCAGTTCGGCGAGTTCATCGGCATGTGCCTCGATGAGATCGGAGAGCTTCCATAGAAGCGCCTCGCGCTGTACGGGCAGCATGTCGTGCCAGGGCCCCGTCTCGAAGGCGGCGCGCGCGGCAGTCACCGCCCTATCCACATCCGCCGCGTTGGCGTCGGCCACCACCGCAATCTGCCGTCCGGAGGCCGGATCGAGCACCGGAATGCGCCCCGCGGAACGGGATTCGACCCACTCCCCGCCGATCAGCAACCGCGGCGGACGCTGCAGGAAGCGGGCGACGGTCGCGGACGGTTCGGGCTGACGGGCAATTTCAATGGCAGCGTTCACGGCGGAATACTCCTTGGCGCGGTGGTGCGAGTCTACCGCGCCACGGGCCTTTACGGCAGCGCTGCCCGCGGTGTAAAACCCACGGGATGAATACCCAGGTCGATCTGCTCGCCTCCTACTGGACTTTGGCCGTCGGTGCCGTACCGCACACCGGTCCTGAGCACAGCGCGGTCGACTTTAGGATCCGCGTCGAGCAGGCCGCCAAGGCCGGCTTTACCGGCATGGGCTTCTGGCATGCCGACCTCGAGTACACGCAGCGGCGCTACTCCCTGGCGGAGATGGACAAAATCCTGAAGGACAACGGTATCCGCCACGTCGAGCTGGAGTTCCTGACCGGCTGGTTCAACGACGGTGAGGAGAAGGTCAAGTCGGACCTCACCAAGCAGCAGTTGTTCGATGCCGCAGCCGCCTTGGGCGCCCGGGCCATCAAGGTGGGCGACTTCAGCAACCAGAAATGTCCCTTCCCGAAGCTGATTGAGCGTTTTGCGGGACTATGCCACGAAGCCGAGGCATTTGGAACCCGTGTCGCGTTCGAAATGATGCCCTTCAGCATCGTCAGCTCACTCGAGAACGCGCTGGCGCTGGCCAAGGGTGCCGATGCGAAGAACGGCGGCATCTTCTTCGACCTGTGGCATATGGTGAAGCTGAACATTCCCTACGAGAGCGTTGCAAACTTCCCGGCCAGGTATCGCATCGGCATGGAAATCAACGACGGCTTCTCACGCGAGCACTCCATGCCCGACATGGTCGAGGAGACCACAGGCTATCGCCAGCTTTGCGGCGACGGGGAGTTCGACATCAAGAGCTTCGTCGCCAAGATCATGGCGGCCGGCTGGACCGGCCCCTGGGGCATCGAGGTGCTGAACAAGAAGCTGCGCCAGGAGGACATCCATACCCTGGCGCCGAAGGTGTACCGGAGCACCATCGCGCAGTTCGCGAGCTGACCGGCATCCCATAACGCAGATGCCCCGGCCAAGTGCCGGGGCATCGCGTCAACTGAGGTCTGAAGACCTACATTTGGTGCTTGACTTCCAGATCCACCTCGAGCGGCGGGCCCGGATTGTCGACCTGGGTTCCCTGACTTCCCGGAGCGGTTGCCAGATCGAACTGCCCGAAGAAATAACGCTTTCCGCTGAGGTTCTTGCCCTCGAGCGAGACCTGCCAGTTCCCCTTCGGCGCTTCCCAGGTCAGGTGCGCATTGTAGATCGTGTAACCCGCCGTGCGGTTGTAAATCGAATTCTGCGCTGCCGTGTAGATCGTGGAATGCGTACTGCCGTCGATGCGAGCGGTGAGCGAGCCCGTGCCGGGAAATAGCAGCGTGTACTGCGCGCCCGCCGCTCCCGTCCAGCTCGGCATGTAGGGCAGCACCTCATTCGGGGTGATCCCGGTGACGGGGTTTACGTAGGTATACTCGAACTTGAGCCAGCTCAGGTTCGCATCCACCTGCAATCCACCGAATCGCGCCTGGGTCTCGAACTCCACGCCCTTTTGCGTTCCGGCGCCGGAATTGTAGGGCAACGCGCACGGCACACCAAACGGAACGCCGGCCGCCGCCGAAGCCGCCGCAATGGATGGGATGCCACTGCAGTTGGCGAGCGTGAGCTGGATATCGCGGTACTGCGAAAAGTACGCGTCGATATTCGCGTGCAGGTGATTGTCGAACCAACCGCTCTTGAAGCCGAGTTCGTAAGTCGTGAGAGTCTCCGGCTGAAACTCGATGGACTGGGCCGGATAGAAGGGCCGCGGATCCACGCCGCCGCCTTTGAACCCGGTGGAGTACTGAGCGTAGCCCATGAGGTCATCGGTCACGTGATAGCTCAGATTCGCGCGCCAGTCCCAGCGGTGCCCTTTGTATTGGGCGGAGACGCCGTTCAGTGGAATGACCAATCCTGCCGATTCGACATTAGTGCTGCCATCCGGATCGACTCGCACGTAATGGTAGGTCTTGTCCTGATCCGTGTAGCGAGTGCCGATGATCGCGTCGAGCTTCGGAGTCAGATGGAACGTGGTATGCAGGAAGGCGGCCTTGTCATGCGCCAGCACCGGATCGTTCTGATAGAAGTTGAACAAACCCGGCACGCCCACCGCATAGGACAGATCCTCGTGCCCGAAGTACACGCTCAGCTCGCGGAAATAATAGAGGCCTGCGGTGTAGTCGACCAGATTGTCCCATTTGCCGTTGAAGCGCAGCTCCTCGCTGAACTGATGGTGGCCCATCCCCTCGGCGCCAAGATCCAGGGGCCAGATCGACACGCTGTTGTCGTGAACCCACGTGGCCTCATAGCCGCGAAGGGCGGCAATGTTCTTGAGCGACATGTTGTCGTTGATCGTCCAGTCGGTCGCCAATTGCGCACCCCAGTTGTCAGAGGTCTGCCGCGGATCGACACAAAAGGCCTGGGCGCTGAAGTTGTTGCTGTTGACCGGCGGCGGAATGCTGGCAAGTTGCGCTGTGGTAGGCGCCGGATTGCAGAAGTTCGCGTAGCTGGCGTAGAAGTTTGACGGAATGATCTGCGGCACCAGGTTCTGGTTATAAGGCAGTATGTGACCGTTGGTGGTTGGAACCCCCAGCGCGGTGATCGTAGCAGGCGCAAACGTCGGCGCGGCCCCTTTGAAGTCGGCGTAGCCGAGTGTCTCGGCCGGATGCTCCTGGTTCACGTTGGTCAGATCGGCAATGAAATTGAATTCGAGCTTGTCGCTGGCAACCCAGCGCACTGCTGCCCGCGCGGCCGCGTAGCCCGTGCCGCCCTCGCGGCCGAGGACACAATGGGCAGTCTGTGGCTGAAATCCGGGCAGCACCGAGTAGGTGCCGGTCACGCCATTGACATCCGTCGCCGTGAAGCTCGGGTTCTCACACCCGAAGTCGTAGCGAGTTACGTAGCCGTCCTGCTGGTTGCCCACGGCAGCGAGTCGCACGAACAGGTTGTCCATGAGCGCGAAGTTCGTGCCCATGCGCAGCTCGACGTGATTGCGGCTGCCGCCGAGCAGATCGAAGTTCATGCTTTCGGTGGCATCCGGCTTCTTGGAGAACAGCTTCACGGCGCCGCCCTCGGAGTTCATGCCCTCCAGCGTGCCTTGCGGTCCGCGCAGCACCTCGACGC
>DATDIL010000205.1:0-4601 GCA_036521075.1 Steroidobacteraceae bacterium
CATCATCTCCTCGGGTGGTGCCTCGATACTGGCCATCGGCTATCTGCTGCCCATCGTCTACCTGGTGTGGTCATTGCGGTATGGGGAGAGGGCCGGAAACAATCCCTGGAACGCGCGCGGGCTGGAGTGGCAGACCAGCTCGCCGCCCCCAAAGGAGAATTTCCTGCGTCCGCCCGTGGTTCGGGAGGCCTATTCCTATCACGAGCCCGCGCCGTGAACAGCAGTGCCGCTGACATGGCCGGTGATCCGCTCCAGACGACAGTCGAGGAGCAGTTCGACGATCCGGCGCAGCAGCGCGAGGCGGCAACGCTCGGCATGTGGCTGTTCCTGTCCACGGAGATCCTGTTCTTCGGCGTGCTGTTCGCCAGCTATACGATCTGCCGGGTGCTTCATCCCGCGGGCTTCGCCGAGGCCAGCCGCCGAACCGACATGTTGTTCGGAACGATCGAGACCGCGGTGCTTTTGACCAGCAGCAGCCTCATTGCGTTGGCGGTACGCGCCATCAGGCTCGACCAGCGGCGACTGACGGTGGCACTGATGGCCGGAACCGCTGCCCTCGGGGTCTGCTTCCTGACCATGCATGGCTTTGAATATTTCAAGGAGTACACCGAGCATCTGATTCCGGGCATCGACTTCAGCCAGACCGGGCCATACGCCGCGGCAATGGAGCTGTTCTTCTGTCTCTATTATTTCATCACAGGGTTCCATTCGCTGCACGTGCTGATCGGCGTGTGCGTCATCCTGGTGCTGGCGCTGCGGGTGCTGCGCGGTGAGTTTGGCCCGCGGCGGCACACGACGCTCGAGCTGACCGCGCTCTACTGGCACCTGGTCGACATCATCTGGATCTTCGTGTATCCACTGATTTACCTCGTGGGGCGGGCGGGATGAGTGCGCACGAGAGCTCGGCGTCAGCAGCGGCCGAGAGGCGTGGGTCGGGCGAACCGCCGGTGGTACCGGTGCGTCGCTACGTGTGGGTGCTCGCCGCGCTGCTGGCGTTGCTTGCGCTCAGTGCCGGCAGCGCACTGATTCGGCTCGGACCCTTGAACTCCGTCATCAATCTGGCCGTGTCGGTGACCAAGACCTTGCTGGTGATGGCGGTGTTCATGCACGAGACCGAGGCGCGCCGCCTCACGCGCCTAGTCTCGGCGCTGGGCTTCATCTGGCTGACCATGCTCATCGCACTGTCGCTCGTCGACTTCACAAGTCGCGCGCCATTGCCTGCACCGTGGTGAGATCTGCGCACAGTCGTAGGTCCCGGCGCGAGAGCAGGCGCCGAATGAAGCCGCATTCGCTCACCCAGCCGCAGTCTTTACCAGTCCCGCAATGGCGCCTGCCAACGCATCCACGCTCGAAGCCACATCTGATCCGAGAGCGTGGCGCCGGGCCAGCCAGCGCGGGTCACTATAGGTGAGCCACACCTGCCCCGAGGCGTCCTGCCATGCCAGCACCTTGAGCGGCAGGTCGATGCCGCTGGCCTGATTGGATTGCATCAACGGCGTCCCGGCTTTCGGATTGCCGAAGATCAGCAGCTCGGTGGGCCTGAGCGGCATCGATACCGACGCTGCACCCGCCGCGTGGTTTATGCGCGCGAATACCGTGACGTGCTTTGACCGAAGATCGGCCTCGAGCCGGTCGAGGCTTTCGGCGACGGAATGATTGCTCGGCTGCGTCAGCAATCCATTGTCAGCCATTGACGCGGTCGTGCCCAACCATGATCGTACCCCTCTTTAAGATGCATTATAAATAATTGTAAAGGCCCGCGGCGAATCCAGGTCAGGGGTTGCATACAGGAAGTGCAGCAATATGAAAATGAGACTGGTCCTGGTGGTGGTGGCGGCGGCGAGCATGTTGGTTTCGGCCTGCGGGTACGTTGCAGAACACACGGCGCCCAGGAAGCATGCGGCCACCAGCCGATCGGCGCTGGCCATTCGGGCGGATGCCCTGTTCTGGAGCACCTTTCATGGGGGCCGATACGAGGACATCCCGTCAGCGTTGGAGGCGTTGACCGGGGCCTATGTAGCAAGCCCCAATGATGACTTGACCGCTGCGCATATAGCGTGGCTGCACATCTGGCGGCTCACGGAGAGAGCTCGCCTCGCGCCTGTACCGGCTACCATCACCGACGATGCCGTGCTCGCGCGTCGCTACTTTGAGGAAGCCGTGGCGTTGAAGCCCGGCGAGCCGCGCTACATGGGCTTCCTCGCCAGCGCAACCTTGGCTGATGCTTCCATTCACCAGGATGAAAGGCTGACGCGGCGCGGGTACTTCATGATGCTGGACGCGATCAAGGCGTGGCCCGAGTTCAATCTGTTCACTGCAGGTTACGTGCTGAGTCCGCAACCGGCTGGTTCAAAGAATTTCCAACGGGCTCTTGCCTGGCAGTGGCGGGACGTGGACGTATGCGTCGGCGCAAAGGTCGATCGTGAGAATCCCGACTTCGCCCGCTTCATGGGGCTGGCTACCACGGAGGGCAGGAAGCGCGCCTGCTGGAACAGCTGGATCGCGCCGCATAACTTCGAGGGATTCTTCATGAACATGGGGGACATGCTGGTTAAGGCCGGAGACACGCAGACGGCCCGCAAGATCTATGCGAACGCGAAGTTGTCGCCGACCTATTCGCAATGGCCATTCCGCGAGGCACTGGAGCTGCGCATTCGCGACGCCGACGACAACGTGCGCGCCTTCAATGCAGTCACGGGCACCGGGTCGGCCGCGGACCAGCGGCTCATGATCAATTCCACCTTCGCCTGTATGGCCTGTCACCAGCAATAGCGTCAGTGATTGTCGCGCGGCAAGCCGAAGGTTTGCGCGACCTTTTGATATTTGACGCCGGTCGTGAGCACCATGCCGTCACCGAGCTGCTCGACCATGCCGCGCTGAATCTCCTGCCAGGGCGTCTGGGACGCCGGAAACCGATAGCCACCCGCCGATTCCAGCGCGCCGCGGCGTTCGGCGAGCTGCGCATCGGAGAGCAGCACGTTTACGCTGCGCGCGCGCAAGTCGATGCAGATTAGGTCGCCGGTCTTGAGCAGTGCCAGGCCGCCGCCCACCGCCGCCTCCGGCGAGGCGTTCAGGATGGACGGCGAGGCCGAGGTGCCCGATTGTCGGCCATCGCCAATGCACGGCAGTACCAGTATGTTGCGCTTGATCAGGTAGTCGGGCGGCTGCATGTTGACCACTTCCGCCGACCCGGGATAGCCGATGGCGCCGGCACCGCGCATCACCAATATGCTGTGTTCGTCGATCGCCAGCGATGGATCGTCGATGCGCGCGTGATAGTCCTCGGGCCCGTCGAACACGACGGCGCTGCCCTGGAACTGCTCGTGATGATCCGGATCGGACAGATACCGGGTCCGGAACTCATGCGAGATCACACTGGTCTTCATGATCGCGGAGTCGAACAGGTTACCGCGCAGCACGATGAAGCCGCCGTGGGGCTTGAGAGGCGCGTCGATGGAACGGATCACGTCGGCATCCTGTATTTCGCGGCCGCGACAGTTCTCGCCGATGGTGCGGCCGTTGGCCGTCATCGCCTGCTCGTGAATCAGGCCGCGCTTCATGAGCTCGTTCACCACGGCGGGAACACCGCCGGCGTGGTGGTAGTCCTCGCCGAGGTATTTTCCCACGGGCTGGAGATTGACCAGCAGCGGCACACCGCCGTATTCCTGCCAGTCATCCAGGGTGACTTCGACGCCCACGTGTCGGGCGATGGCGCCGATGTGTATGGGCGCATTGGTGGAGCCGCCGATCGCGGAATTGACGACGATGGCGTTCAGGAATGCCGCGCGCGTCAGGATGTCCGAGGGCTTGAGATCTTCGCGCACCATCTCGACGATGCGCTTGCCGGTGTCGTATGCCATCTGCCCGCGCTCGCGATAAGGGGCCGGAATGGCGGCCGAGCCCGGGAGCTGCATGCCCAATGCCTCGGCGAGCGAGTTCATCGTCGTGGCCGTTCCCATGGTGTTGCAGTAGCCGGTGGACGGCGCCGAGGAGGCGACCAGATCGATCAATCCAGAGTAGTCGATCTCACCGGCCGCGAGCATCTGGCGGCCCTTCCAGACGATGGTACCGGAGCCGGTGCGCTGGCCCTTGTACCAGCCGTTCAGCATGGGGCCCACCGACAGGGCGATGGCCGGCAGATCGACAGTGGCGGCCGCCATGAGGCAGGCGGGCGTGGTCTTGTCGCAGCCGATGGTCAGCACGACGCCGTCCAGCGGGTAGCCGTGCAGCACTTCTACCAGACCCAGGTAGGCTAGATTGCGGTCGAGCGCTGCGGTCGGACGTCGGCCCGTCTCCTGGATGGGATGTACCGGGAATTCGAGTGGAACGCCGCCGGCCGCGCGTACGCCGGCCGCGATGCGCTGCGCGAGGACGATGTGATGGCGGTTGCATGGCGAGAGGTCCGATCCGGTCTGCGCGATGCCGATGATGGGTCGGTCGGACTGCAGCTCCTCGCGTGTCAGCCCGAAATTCAGGTATCGCTCGAGGTAGAGGGCGGTCATGTCCGGGTGCGCCGGATTGTCGAACCAGGACCGTGAGCGCAAGCGCCGCGGCTTGGCGCCGTCTGCATTCCCGACCCGTTCGTTGCTCATAAACGTGAT
>DATDIL010000206.1:0-9567 GCA_036521075.1 Steroidobacteraceae bacterium
CTCGGCCGCGATGGCCATGAAGGTCGCCCCGAACAGGGTGTCCGCGCGCGTCGTGAAAACCTTGAGGGCACCGGCGCCGCCCATCAGCTGCGCAAGCTCGGGCGCGTAGGCGAACCTGATCTCGGTGCCTTCGCTGCGACCGATCCAGTTGGCCTGCATCAGCCGCACCCGCTCCGGCCAGCCGCTCAGGCCGGCGAGCGAATCAAGCAGTTCCTGGGCGTAGCGCGTGATGTTCAGGTAGTACATCGGGATTTCGCGCTTCTCGATGAGCGCGCCCGTGCGCCAGCCACGGCCATCGATGACCTGCTCGTTCGCGAGCACGGTCTGATCCATCGGATCCCAGTTCACGGTACCGGTGCGCCGGTAGGCGATGCCGCTTTCGAGCATGCGCAGGAACAGCCACTGGTTCCAGCGGTAGTACGCCGGATCGCAGGTGGCGACTTCGCGTCGCCAATCAATGGCGAGCCCCAATGACTGCAGCTGTCCCTTCATGTACGCGATGTTGTCGCGGGTCCATTTGGCCGGGGGCACGCCGTTTTGCATCGCCGCGTTCTCGGCCGGCAATCCGAACGCGTCCCAGCCCATGGGCTGCAGCACATTGCGACCCTGCATGCGCATGAATCGCGCGAGCACATCGCCGATGGTGTAATTGCGTACGTGGCCCATGTGCAGGCGCCCGGACGGATACGGGAACATGGACAGGCAGTAGTACTTGGGCTGATCCGGAATCTCCCGGGCCGCGAACGCCCCGGTCCGCTCCCAATAATCCTGAGCGGCCCGTTCAGTGGCCGCCGGATCGTAGAGCTCCTGCATGACGCGTCAGTTCAGGCGCAACGGCATGAAGATCTGATGATCCTGCCGCTGAATCAGCAACGCGATCGTCTTGCCCGCGGTCTTCGAGGCAGCCAGCAGGTCCGCGGTGCTGTGCACCGGCTTGCCATTCACGCCGAGGATGATGTCGCCGGGCTGTATGCCCGCCGCGGCCGCGGGACCCGCGACAGCATCGACAATGAGCGTGCCGGCGGTCTGCGCCTGCTGCTTCTCCTCCACCGTCAGGGAGTGCACGGTCAGCCCGAGGCGTTCGGCCTGCCCGCTGGCCGGACCCTTGGCGGGCTTGGCCGTCGCATTCTCCTGGTCTTCATTGACCAGTGCGATCTTGACGTTGATTTCCTGGGGTTTGCGGTCGCGCCATACCGACACGCGCGCCTCGGAGCCGGGATGCAAGTTGGAGATCGACAGCGACGCGTCCCCATAGTGATCGATGTTCTGGCCATTGACGCCGATGATGACATCACCGGGCTTGATGCCGGCTTTCTCCGCCGGGCCGCCCGGTTCGACTGAAACCACCAACGCGCCACGTGGCCGGCCCAAACCAAAGGCGTCGGCAAACGCTGCGTCCACATCCTGGATCTGGACACCAATGCGGCCGCGCACGACATGGCCGGTCTTGATGAGCTGATTCTCGACATTCACGGCGATGTCGATCGGAATCGCGAACGAGAGGCCCATGTAGCTGCCGGTCTGACTGAAGATCTGCGAGTTGATGCCCACCACTTCCCCGCGCGTATTGAACAGCGGGCCGCCGGAGTTGCCGGGGTTCACCGCCACGTCGGTTTGAATGAAGGGCACGAAATTATTTCCCTCACCCGTCAGCTCGCGGGCCGTGGCACTGACGATGCCGGCGGTCGCGGTGTTGTCGAAGTTGAACGGCGACCCGATGGCCACCACCCATTGACCGGGCTTCAATAGCCGCGGATCACCGATCTTGACCACTGGCAGATTCTGGGCCTCGATCTTGATGACCGCGACATCGGTACGCTCGTCCTGGCCGATGACCTTGGCCTGGTACTCACGCCGATCGGTCAGTCGCACGGTGACGGTCTGCGCCGATGACACCACGTGGGCATTGGTCAGAATGTAGCCATCAGCGCTGACGATGAATCCCGAACCGGTGCCCTTGGCCGGCGGCGCGTTGCGCGGCGCGGCGCCGCCACCCTGGTTGGGAATGCCGAAGCGGCGGAAGAAATCGTTCAGCGGATCATCCGCATCCGGGCCGCCGCGACCGGATTGCGGGCGCTCGACGACCTCCACATTCACCACTGCCGGACCGTAGCGTTCGACCAGCGCCGAGAAGTCGGGCATGCTGATCGCGGGCAGCGGTTCGGCAGCCCGTGCCGCCGCGGGTCCCTGGGCGAGACTCGCGGCGGAATTCAAACCCAAGGCGAGCGTGGTGATAGTGGCAAAAGCTGCCCCGCGGGCCGACCGTGAAAGGGTCATGTACGACTCCGTCGCAAAATGTTGAAAGCTCAAGATAACCGTGGACAGCGGCTCAGCCGCCAAGGTTCCGCCTGCCGTGGACGACCAACCCCCACGCCAGGATCGCTGCCAGCGTGGTGGCCGCGAGGGAAATTATCAACCAGTTTCCGAAGCGGGCAAAAGGTGGCAGCCCCAGCATCGGAACCACCGAGCCGCGCAGCACCGCCGGCACATAGCCCGGCGCCGTGGCCAGCACCCGCCCGTCGGGTGCGATGATCGCCGAAATCCCATCATTTGCGGCCCGCAGCAGGTAGCGGCCCGTCTCGATGGAGCGCATCTGGGCGATCTGCAGATGCAGGTAACGCGCGGTGGAATGGCCAAACCAGCCATCATTCGTCACCGTCACAAGTGCATTGGCCGTCCGCAGCATCCCCAGGTTCGAGGTGGGGTACGCATCGTCGTAACACACGGCCGGCAGCAGCACCAGGCCCCCGGCGGCCAGCGGCAGCTGGTGCGCGGCGCCGTATTTGAAAGGCAAGTACGGCAGATTCAATACCTCCAGCCACTTGCGGGCAAAGTCAGGCACGGGGATCGCCTCCGTAAAGGGCACCAGGTGCTGCTTGTCGTACCAGTCGACAGTCTCGCCCATGGCCAGGATGGAGTTGTAATAATCGCCGTTGCGGGCCTCGCGCTCCATGCCGATGACCATGGCGGAATGATGCGCGCGCGCCTCGTGGAAACGCTCCAGCAGGTAAGGCACCAGGTGCTGCGCAACATCCGGCAACGCGGCCTCGGGCCAGAAGATGACCTGGGCGCCAAGCGCCTGGCGCGTAAGGTCGCGGTAAGTGTCCAACTGGGCATCTTGGTGCGCGTCCTGCCATTTCTCATCCTGCGGAATGGCACCCTGCACGATCGCCACGCTGATCGGCGCACCCGCGGGCCGCGTCCAGGGCACTCTGCGCAGCGACCACGGCACGGCCCAGACCAATACCAGCACGATGGCAGCCAGCGCCCGCTCACCTCGCGTGCCCAACCCCAGGCCCACCAGCGCCCCGGCACCCAGCAGCAGCAGTGCCGAAACGCCATAGACGCCCAGCACGGGGGCGATTCCCGCCATCCAAGTGCCGGTCTGCGAATAGCCCAGCGACAGCCACGGAAAGCCGGTGAGAAACCAGCCACGGAACCACTCCACCAGCAGCCAGGCGGCCGGGAGCCCCGCCAGCCAGCGCAGCGGGCCCCTGGCCGGCAGCCAGCGGGCGACGATCCATCCCAGGGCCGCGCCGTAAAGGGCCAACACGCAAATCAGCGCGGCCATCGCGGTCAGGGCCACCCACACCGGGGCAGCGCCAATGAGATGAATGCTGATGTACAGCCAGTACGTGCCGCTGGCGAACAGGCCGGCGTTGAACCAGAACCCCAGCGCCGCGGCGTGCCGGGGTGGTGCGTCCTGCCACAGTGCCATCAGCAGGGCCGGCGAGCCCAGCGCGAGCAGCCATAGGTTTGCTGGCGCGAAGGCCGCTGACAGCGCCACACCCGCGGCGGCGGCCAGCCCGAGCCGGACTCGCCGGTCCGCAAGCAGCGGAATCGAATTCAACAACATGGACTGATCAACGCGTCTCAATCCGCCGCGGAGGCCGGCGGCGTTGGCAGCTCCCGATTGCAGGTCACCCGCAGCATGTCGATGCGGCGCCGATCGACCCGCGCGACGCGCAGTTCGAGGTCCTCGAGAGTCACGGCCTCCCCGCGGCGCGGCAGGCGCCCCAGGTTCTTCATCACCAGGCCCGCGACGGTATCGAAGTCCTCATCCGCCAGCCGCGTGCCGAAATATTCGTTGAACTCTTCAAGCCGCGTGACCCCGCGCACCGCGTACTGATGCTCGGCTTCCTTGCGGATGTTGTGGTCATCCTCCTCGACATCGAACTCATCGTCGATGTCGCCGACGATCTGCTCGATGACGTCCTCGATGGTCACGAGGCCGGAGACTCCGCCGTACTCATCCACGACGATAGCCATGTGATTGCGGTTGCGGCGGAACTCCGTCAGCAGCATGTTCAGCCGCTTCGACTCCGGCACGAATACGGCCGGACGCATGAACTCACGGATGTCGAAGCGTTCGTGCTCCCCGGCCACGCACAGCCGCAGCAGATCCTTGGCGAGCAGGATGCCGACGATGTCGTCACGGTCGCCATCCATCACCGGGAAGCGTGAGTGTCCGCTTTCGATGACCCGCGCCAGGATGTCCGCCGCCGGCTCCTCGCGACGCACCACCGCCATCTGCTGACGCGGCACCATGATGTCGCGAACCTGCAGATCGGCCACGTCGAGCACACCCTGCAGCATCTGCACCGCCTCGCCGTCGATGAGGCCGTTCTCGCGCGCTTCGTGCATGCGCGCCACCAGCGCCTCGCGATCATGCGTGTCACCCGCCAGAGTCTGGGTGATGCGACGCAGCCAGCGCCCGGTGGTATTTCCGTCTTTGGACACTAAAGGCTCCGGTAGGGGTTGGTAATGCCGAAGCGTTTCAGAACCGCCACCTCACGTCGCTCCATGCGCCGTGCCTCGTCGTCCTGTTCATGATCATAACCGAGCAGGTGCAGCGCACCATGGATGACGAGGTGCGCCCAATGCGCCTTGATGGTCTTGTGCTGCCGGCGAGCCTCCGCGCGCACGACACTGGCACAGATCACCAGATCCCCGAGCAGACGCGGTGCGCCGTGCGGCGCGTTGGCCGCGGCCGGCAATTCAGGCACCGGGAACGACAGCACGTTGGTCGCATTGTCGCGGCCCCGATAGCGGGCATTCAGGCGTTTGCTCTCGGCAGGTTTGACGACGCGCACCGCCAGCTGCGCGCCGCCCGCGCGCCGGCCCAGCGCGGCAGTCGCCCAGGTGCGGATCTGCGCCGCCGTGGGCGCCCAGTCGCCGGCCTCGCGCACCACATCGACCAGCAGCGGCGAACGTGCGGCAGCGCTCGCGGATGACGGCTTCATAGGGCGTCATCCTGCGCCTCATAGGCCTGCACGATGCGCTGTACCAGCGGGTGACGCACCACATCGCGCGCATCAAAGAACGTGAAGGACACGCCGGATACGCCCTTCAACACACCGATCGCATGCCGCAGCCCGGAAAGCTTGCCATGCGGCAGATCGGTCTGCGTGACATCCCCGGTCACGACTGCGCGCGAGCCAAAGCCGATGCGGGTCAGGAACATCTTCATCTGTTCGGGGGTGGTGTTCTGGGCCTCATCCAGGATGATGAACGAGTCATTCAGCGAGCGGCCGCGCATGAACGCGAGCGGCGCCACCTCGATCACATTGCGCTCAATGAAACGCGCGACGCGGTCAAAGCCGAGCATTTCGTAGAGGGCGTCATACATCGGCCGCAGGTATGGATCGACCTTCTGGGTCAAATCGCCCGGCAGGAAGCCTAAGCGCTCGCCGGCTTCGACCGCCGGGCGCACCAGCACGAGGCGCCGCACGCGCTCCGCCTGCAGGGCTTCCACCGCCGATGCCACCGCCAGGTAAGTCTTGCCAGTTCCCGCGGGACCGACGCCGAATGTCAGATCACTCACCTTGATCTGCTTGAGGTACTCGCGCTGGTTGCCGCCGCGGGCACGAACCGAGCCGCGCAGCACGCGGATGGCCGGATCGTTCGCGTCGCGACCGGCGGGATGTTCCCCGTCACTGGTGCGCTCGTGCAGCGTCAGATGCACCCGGTGCGGCGTCACGTCCTCATCCTTCGACAGCCGGAACAACTCCCGCAGGGTATCCTCGGCTTCCGGCGCGCGCTCCCCGACGACACGGAAGATCTCGCCCCGCCGATGCACCTCGACGTTCAGGCGGTTCTCGACCAGCCGCAGGTTCTCATCCAGTGGTCCACACAGTTTTGCCAGCCGCATGTTGTCGGCCGGTTCGAGCTCAAACTCACGCTGCATCACGTACCTTGATTCGCCCGCGCAGCGTGTGTGCGCGAGCTTCGGTGATGGTCAGATCGACAAAGCGGTTCATGAGCGATTCGGGACCTGCAAAGTTGACCCAGCGATTGTTCTCGGTGCGGCCGGCCAGCTCGTTTGCGTCGCGACGTGAGCGCCGGACCACCAGCACGCGCTGCTCGGTGCCCACCATCCGTTCGCTGATCAGGCGCGCATTGTTCTCGATGTGCGCCTGCAGCTGCTCAAGGCGCTGCTGCTTGACAGCCCGCGGGACCTCATCGGGCAAGGATGCGGCGGGTGTTCCGGGCCGACGGCTGTACAAGAAGCTGAAGGACGAATCGAAGCCCACGTCGCGGATCAACTGCATCGTGGCCGCGAAATCGCGCTCGGTCTCGCCGGGAAAACCGATGATGAAATCCGAGGAAATACTGATATCGGGCCGCACGACGCGCAACTTGCGGATGCGGTCCTTGAACTCCAGCGCAGTGTAGCCGCGCTTCATCAGTGACAGCACGCGATCCGAGCCGCTCTGCACCGGCAGGTGCAGGTGATTCGCAAGCTTCGCCACATTCGCGTATGCCTCGATGAGGCTGTCCGTGAACTCGACCGGGTGTGAAGTCGTAAAGCGGATGCGCTCGATGCCGCGAACACCCGCCACGTGATGGATGAGCGTTGCCAGATCGACCCGCGCGCCACCGGCCATCGCTCCGGCATAGGCGTTGACGTTCTGGCCCAGCAGCGTCACTTCGCTCACCCCCTGAGCGGCGAGGCCGCGCACCTCGGCAAGCACGTCGGCCAGCGGGCGGCTGATTTCCTCACCGCGGGTGTAGGGAACGATGCAGAAGCTGCAATAGCGGCTGCAGCCTTCCATGATGGAGACGAATGCGGAGGCGCCATCGGCGCGCGGCGGCGGCAGCTCATCGAATTTTTCGATGGCCGGAAAACTGACATCCACGACGCTGCGACCGGTGCGGCGCAGCTGCGCAATCATCTCGGGCAGGCGATGCAGGGTTTGCGGACCGAACACCAGGTCCACACACGGGGCGCGTTTCACGATCGTGCCGGCCTCCTGGCTCGCGACACAGCCGCCCACGCCAATGACGACGTCGGGCCGCGCGGCCTTGATGTCCCGCCACTCGCCCAGAAGCGAATACACCTTGTCTTCGGCTTTCTCGCGCACCGAACAGGTGTTCATGATGAGTACGTCGGCTTCGGCCGCGGTGTCGGTGGGGACCAGGCCAGCGCTGCTATGCAGGACATCCGCCATGCGGGCGGAGTCGTACTCGTTCATCTGGCAACCGAACGTCTTGATGAAATAGCGGCCGGACATACCTGGGAAAACCAATGAAACAGGGGGGATTTTACCCGGCCGCGCGGCAGCGGCGTGGTGAAACTGCGGATGCCATCGCGACAAGCTGCTAGCAGGTGCAAGATACTCTATCTTACCCTATAATTTGGAATATATGGTTGTTTTGATGCGTTTACCCCGATACCCTGCAATGCCCTATCGCGCACCCGGAACCCTCATGACCCCCACGGCTGCCGCCCGGACCCCCGCCCTGCTCAGCGTCGAGCAGGTCGCGCAGATTCTGCGGCTGAACGTGCGCACGGTGCGCAACTACGTGCGCAGCGGCGCGCTGAAGGCAACCCGCATCGGCAAGCAGTACCGCATCGGCCTTGCCGATTTGGAAGCCTTCGCGGGCGGGCCCGTGGCCACTCACCGTGAACGGGTGCTGTCCCCCGTGGCACGCGTGGAGATATCCAGCATCATCAACATGGAGGGGATCACTCCCGCGCTGGCGAGCCGGATCAGCAACATGCTCGCGACCACGGCCGATGTCCTGCGCTCGATCGAGCAGCCGGTGGCCGTATCGAGCACTTACGACGAGCACCTCGATCGCCTGCGGGTGCTGTTGGCGGCGGAACTGAAAAGCACGCGCAACTTACTGGCCATGATCAACGCCGCGCTCGAGGAGCCGGCGGCGATGGCGCCAATCTAGAACGGTTGTGTACATTTGGAAGATTGACACGAACTGCCTACCTCGAACATCAAGCGGATATTTCCGATGATTTGGCCAACAGCAGCGTGTTTTTTCCCGACAGTATTTCAGCTATTTGTTCATAAAAAGCGCCCTTCGCTAATCGAGACGAATTTTTCTCCACGTTTTTGGTCCGCGGAGCTTCTGCCGCCTTCGGCGTCAGACTGCGTTTCGTTTTTCGATATTTTAAGTTCCAAGAGATCGGACGTTGGTGAATCAGGGGTGGGTCTTTGTCACCGGGCCCGGCACTCGCGCACAGAAGCGAGATATAACTTCAGTCCGCCATCGGTAGAGCCAAAAGCGGACATTCGGTGACCGATTTTGCATTTCCGATAGCCACCATTCGATCCGGCCTGGCGACTACGCCATAATATGCATTCACGCCGTACCACGGAGTCTCGGCCTTTAAGCGCCAACTGTGAAGACGTATCCCATAAAGCGTCCCGACGGCTTTCTCCACGCTTTTGAAATCGACAACTCGTTTGTATCAATGGGTACGATCAAACGCATCCTGCGGTCGCTTCCGGGCGCATCAGACTTGGTGAGGTCATTCCGCTCAGACGACCGACTGACGTTTAGACTTCGCGGGGTATCGTGGGTAGTGCATGAGCCGTGGGGCGACAGTAGCCGCTATTGGATTGGACCGAAGGATCCGTCAAACCATCTTCTGCCTGTAGAAGACGTGCATCACGCATTCTTGCGCTACCGCTCACCGTTGTATCGCTTTGTCGCGCGTCTGAAACGATAACGACGCTGGTATCGGCGCTCATACTGAGATTACTTACATGGCAAGCATCGCAAGACTAGCCGGCGGAACAACTGTAGTCACCTAATGAAAGCAGCTACAAATAGAAACGTTCCCAGGCGTGGCGTCTTGTGGTTTGGCACCGTCACGTTGGGTGTAATAACCGGATTCATGGCGCTGTTTTTTTCGGAAAGCGGTTGGACGACTGCGGCGATGGCCTTTGTGGCGATCTGCACGGCGGCCACCGTCGGGTTGCTCCTTACGCTGGTAAACGCTGCGCGTTTCTGGTGGGCCATGAGAGTTGTCACGCTCATTATGTTTACCACCGTTTTCTGGAGCCTCATTAGCTCAGCGTTCGGCCAACGTGAGTTGCACGAGCACGATGATCTTTCTTCGCTCGATGCCATTCGCGCCTTCCTCTTTTTTGGACTGCCAAGCTTGCTCTACACCTTATGGGGCAGTACATGGGGCAAACTAGGCCACGATAGGCCAGACAATCCAACTCGGGCTGATGTCGTTGTTCTCAGAATGGCTATCATCGGTCGATGGGTTTTCCTAGGCCTTACCTTGGTCGTTGCAGTCGCTGCCTATCTGCGATT
>DATDIL010000207.1:0-25147 GCA_036521075.1 Steroidobacteraceae bacterium
CGGCTTATGTATAAAAACGTGACCTAGAGCGCACGCGCTCGGGGGATTTGGATATGGATGAGAACGTCAAACCGCTCAGTGACATACCGGCGATCAATCGCTTTCTGAGCTACTGCCGCATTCGCACGGTACCGTCCAAGACCGTAGTCATCCATGCGGGAGACCTGCCAGACGTTCTGTACTACATCATCAGCGGCTCGGTCGAAGTGATGATCGAGGACGAGGAAGGCAACGAGATGGTTCTCGCCTACCTCAATAAGGGCCAGTTTTTCGGCGAAATGGGCCTGTTCTATGAGCAGCCCACACGCAGCGCGTGGGTGCGCACCCGCAATCAGTGCGAACTGGCCGAAATGACCTACCCGAGGTTCCGGCAGATCGCAGCCGAGAGCCCGGGACTGATTTTCGAGCTGGCGACCCAGCTGGCCACCCGCCTGGACCGCACCAACCGCAAGCTCGGGGACCTCGCCTTCGTGGATGTCACCGGCCGCGTGGCCCACGCCATCATGGATCTGTGCGGCGAGCCGGATGCCATGACGCATCCGGAGGGCATGCAGATCAAGGTCAGCCGTCAGGAACTGTCGCGGCTGGTGGGCTGCTCACGCGAAATGGCGGGCCGCGTTCTGAAGGTGCTCGAGGACCAGGGGCTGCTGCGGGCCACGGGCAAGACCATCGTGGTCTTCAACGCGCGCCCCAAGACCAAGACCCGTCCGGTCATCGTTCCAGCCAACCCCAAGCCGGTCAATCCGCGCCTGGCGCGGGTCGAAGACGATGATGACGATGATGACGACGAATAGGCCGTCCTAGCGCGCAGCGTCGATGGCCGCGCGCATCGCCTTGAGCGTTACCGGGTAATCTGCGCTGTCAAATACCGCAGATCCGGCGACGAACGTATCGGCACCCGCGGCCGCGATCAGGCCGATGTTCTCGACTTTCACACCGCCATCGATCTCCAGCCGCACGGGGCGGCTGTGTGCATCAATGCGGGCCCGCACGGCTTTGAGCTTTTCGAGCGATTGGGCGATGAACTTCTGGCCGCCAAAGCCGGGGTTCACGGACATGATGAGCACCATATCGAGCTTGGCCAGGGTGTAATCCAGCCACTGCAACGGCGTCGCGGGATTGAACACCAGACCGGCGCGGCAGCCCTGATCGTGGATCAGTTCGATGGTGCGGTCGACGTGCTCGGTGGCTTCAGGATGGAAGCTGATATAGGTCGCACCGGCGCGCGCGAAGTCGGCGACGATGCGGTCCACCGGGCTCACCATCAGATGCACGTCGATCAGCGCATCCGGGGAATGCCGATGCAGAGCCTCACACACCATCGGGCCGATGGTGAGATTCGGCACGTAGTGATTGTCCATGACATCAAAGTGGATGAGGTCGGCGCCGGCGTGCATTACGGCATCGACTTCCTCACCCAGGCGGGCGAAGTCGGCGGACAGGATGGAGGGGGCGATCCAGCTCGTTTGCATGGCCTGAGGATTCTACCAGCATCAAATGCCGCGGCGTTCGCGTACCAGCTCCCAGGCCTCGATGATCTGCTGGGTGCGCTGCTTGGCATGCTCGATCATCGACTCGGGCAGGCCATTGGCTTTGAGCTTGTCGGGGTGATGACGGCTGAGCTGGCGCCGATACGCCAGCGAGAGCTCCTCCTTGCTGTTCTGCGGGGTGCATTCCAGCACCTTGTAGGCCTGCGCCAGTCGCGACTCTTCGTCGACGGCCGGCCCGCCGCCACGGCCACCGGCGTAGCCCGCACGACGCATGCGCAGCACAGCCTCGATATGGGCGAACTCGATGGCGCCCAGGCCCAAGCGGGTGGCGATGCTTTGCAGCACAGTACGCGCCGTCGGTTGCAGGTCATTGCCCATCAACGCCGCGCGCATCTGAATCTCGACAAACGCGCGCATCAGATCCGGACGGCCGCCGCAGGCGCTGTAGAGCCCATCGAGCGCCGTGCCCAACGCAAATTGCGCAGACTTGCCCTGCGTGAAACAGGCGATCGCCACCTGTACCTGATCCGGCGTCAGGCGCAGCTCCGCCATGACCGCGCGCGCTGCCTGGATTTCCTGCTCCGACACGCGCCCATCGGCCTTGGCCACGTGACCCATGACCTGGAACGCGGTGCGAAAGAAGCGATCACCGATCTGGGTCGCGGTGGCTCCCGCCGTACTGCCAATGCCGGGGCGCCGGCCGATGGTCGGTGCCGAGGCGGTATCAAACTGGTGACCGACCACGAGGCCGACCACGGCTCCGATCGGGCCGCCAGCCATCAGGCCGATCAGGCCACCCACCGCTTTTCCGATCCATTGCATACGCTGATATATTAGCAACCGCGGCGCTCGCCGCTTTACTGCCACCTCAAACCTCAAGAAAACGATGACTTCCGGAACCGTCCACCGAACCGCCTTAAGCGGCCTGAAACTCCTGTATGCGGGCAAGGTACGGGACAACTATGCCGTGGACGATCAAAGCATGCTCATCGTTACCACGGATCGGATGTCGGCCTTTGACGTCGTGCTGCCCGACCCGATTCCAGACAAGGGTCGGGTGCTGACCCAGATTTCGAATTTCTGGTTCGACCGGACAGGTCACATCGTACCGAATCACCTGACCGGACGGGCGCTCGCGCAGCTGCCGTTGCCGGCGGCGCAATTGGCGATGCTCGAGGGTCGCGCGATCATAGTCAAACGACTCAAGCCCGTGCCCATCGAAGCTGTGGTGCGCGGTTACCTGATCGGCTCGGGCTGGAAGGATTACCAGCGCAGCGGCAAAGTGTGCGGGGTCGAGCTGCCCGCCGGCCTGAAGCTCGCGCAGCGCCTGGCCACGCCTATCTTCACACCCGCGACCAAGGCCGATCTGGGCACACACGATGAGAACATTTCATTTGCGCAGGTGAGCGGCCTGATCGGCGCGGATCTCGCCGCTAAAGTGCGCGCCACGGCGCTGGCGCTTTACCAGTTCGCGGCCGACCATGCCCGCGCACGCGGCATCATCATCGCCGACACCAAATTCGAGTTCGGGCTCGCCGCTGACGGGGAGCTGACGCTCATGGATGAAGTGCTGACCCCGGACTGCTCGCGGTTCTGGCCGGCCGACACCTACCAGGTCGGCATCAGTCCGCCGAGCTTCGACAAGCAGTTCATCCGCGACTACCTCGAAACGCTGAACTGGGACAAGCGTGCGCCGGGACCGGTGCTGCCGCGCGAGATCATCACCCGCACCCGCGATAAGTACCTCGAAGCCTTGCAGCGCCTGACCGCCTGAGCCATGTCCAACTGGCCCTGGGATCAGCTGGATGCCGCTGTCTTCGGCCGGGCCTCCGGCCGGGCCGGCCTGGTGCGCAAGGTCGCGCGCATCGGCCGCTATCCGTATGCCGTAATCCGTGACCTGGCCGGCGGCCAGATCAACATGCGCGCCACCGCGCTCGTGTTCACGACCATGTTGTCGATGGTTCCGTTGCTGGCCTTCACCTTCATCATCCTGCGGCAGCTGGGAACCCATGCAGGCCGCGAGCTGCAGCCGATCGTGATGGAGTTTTTCCGCCCCGTGGGCGCGGGCGCCGATGACATGACGCGCGAGGTGCTGCAGTTCGCGGGGCGCCTGCGCCGCGGCGTGGTGGGCATCGTGGGCATCACCTTCCTTGCGTGGTCGCTGATTGGCACGATCCAGAAGGTCGAGGACAGCTTCAATTACGTATGGCGGGTACCACAGCCCCGCAGCCTCGGGCGCCGCGTGGCAGAGTTCCTGAGCCTCCTGGTGGTGGGCCCGCTGCTGCTGGGTGGCTTCATCGCGCTGTCGCATACGGCGTTCATTGCCGGCCCGCTGCAGCTCGCCAGCTCGCTCCCCCTCTTCAAGCGCCTGATCAGCCTCGGCGTGCATGTCGCGCCGTACCTGATGGTGACCACGCTGTTCACGTTTCTCTACATGTTCATTCCCAACACGCGCGTGCGCTTCAGGCCCGCGCTCAGCGGCGCGCTTGTGGCCGGTGTGCTGTGGGCCGCCGTCGGCATCACCTTCACGCGCTTCGTCGAATACAGTTCGCGCCTGACGCTGGTGTACGCGGGATTTGCGGCCGTTGTCGCGGTGGTGACCTGGACGTATTTCGGCTGGTTGATCCTGCTGTCGGGCGCACAGCTGTCGTTCTACATCCAGAATCCGAGCTATTTGCGCTTCGGTCTGCGCCAGCTGTATCTGTCCGCGGCCGAGATTGAGCAGCTGGCACTGACGATCGCCTTTCTCGTCGGCCACAATACCGCGACCGGGCGGCCGCCCTACGCGCTGGATGCGCTGGCCACGGACCTGGGCGTCACGGGTGTTGCGCTCGCCCCGATCATCACGGCGCTGGAGCGCGCGCGGGTGCTGAAGGTCAGCGCGGACCGGCTGCAGCTGGCACGTGATCCGGCCCATCTGGCGGTCATCGACATCATCGAGGCGGTGCGCCAGGAGCGCAGCGGCAAGCCGGTGAGCCGTGCGCTGGCCGTCCCGGGTGTCAGCGAGATCGTGGCGCAGGTCGATGCGGCGCGACGCGCCAGCTGCGACGGCCATACCTTGCAGGGGCTGTTGCAGACCAGCCCGCTGCAGCTGGCTGACATCAGTCTCGATCAGACCGCGGAGCTGCCGCTGCCGGCGCTGCCCGCCGACACTACTCCCCGGCTATCGTCAGATCGCCGATGAGTACCGAACCGGTGTGCAGTGCGCCCCGGCCATCGACATCACCACCAATTGCCACGATGCTCTGGAACATGTCGCGCAGGTTGCCCGCGATCGTGATCTCGTGCACGGGGTAGGCCAACACGCCCTTCTCGACCCAAAAGCCGCTGGCCCCGCGCGAGTAGTCACCGGTCACAGGATTCACACCCTGGCCCATCAGTTCGGTGACCAGCAGCCCGCTATCCATCGTGCGCAGCAGTTCGGCCCGCGTCGGCGCGGCCGCCGAGGAGCCCACGAAAAGATTGTGGACGCC
This sequence comes from Steroidobacteraceae bacterium, assembly GCA_036521075.1. Taxonomy (GTDB): domain Bacteria; phylum Pseudomonadota; class Gammaproteobacteria; order Steroidobacterales; family Steroidobacteraceae; genus DAIDKA01. The sequence continues at coordinate 4,964 of DATDIL010000207.1, forward strand.
GTCGGCATTGCCCGTGGTCCGCAGTCCCAGCTTGCGGGCTGAGTAACTGTCGAGCACGTAGCCCTGTGCGACGCCATCGACCACCAGCTTGCGGTCGCGCGTGGCGACGCCTTCGCCATCGAAAGGACTGCTGGCCAGCGCCTTGGGGATATGCGGCCGCTCCTCGATCTGCACGAAGGCGGGAAATACACTCTGCCCGGCCGAATCGAGCAGGAAGGTCGTCTTGCGATACTGACTGCCGCCGCGAATGGCGCCGATGAAGCTGCGGAACAGGCTGCGGGCCATTTCCGGAATGAACATAACCGGTGCGCGCTGCGTCGCCAGGCGCCGCGCGCCCAGCCGCGCGATGGCGTTTTCACCCGCGCGTCGACCGATCGCTCCGGCCTGCTCCAGATCCTTCGGATCGCGGGCGCTGGAGTACCAGAAGTCCCGTTGCATATCCTCCCCGGCGCTGGCGAGCAGGACACAGCTGATCGAATGGGAGCTGCTGGCGAACCCCGCCAGGAAGCCGTGCGAGTTGCCGTACACACGCACGCCGCGCTGGTTACCGACGGTGGCACCCTCGGAGTTCGTCAGCCGGCTGTCCACCGCCATGCCGGCCGCCTCGCAGTCGCGCGCCAGTTCCACGGCCTGATCGGGCTCGAGGTCCCAGCGGTGATACAGATCCAGGTCCGGGACCTCACGCGCCAGGTCGGCCGGGTCCGCCAAGCCGGCGCACTCATCTTCGGCGGTGTAGCGCGCGATAGAGCAGGCCTTCTGCACGGTGGCGCGCACCGCCTCGGAACTCAGATCCCCCGTGCTCGCCGAGCCTTTGCGCTTGCCGAAGTACACCGTCACACCCAGGCCGCGATCGCGCTGGTATTCGACGGTGTCCACTTCCCCCAAGCGCACGGTGGCGGTGAGTCCGCGCTGCAGGCTGGCATCAGCCTCGCACTGCGATGCCCCGGCACGCCGGGCTTCGGCCAGGATCTGCTCGATGACTTGTGTAAGCTCCGGAATCCGGGATGCGTCGACTTCCTGCTGCATATGCCCTGCCGCTGCGTTGGTGCAGAATTGTAGCCCAAGGAGCATGGTAACCACGTGAAGCGATTTTCCAGGCCCGAGTCCGCTGACGAGCGCGATGCCGAACCGCTGTTTGATGGTCCGAGCAAAAGCGTACTCAAGCGTGAGGCCCACCGTGCCCAGGAACTGGGCGAACAGCTCATTGCGCTCAAGGACTCGGAGTTGGTGGCGCTGGAGTTGCCCGAAGCCCTGTACGATGCGATCGTGGCCGCACGCCGCATTGGCAGCCGCGGCGGCGGCACCCGGCAGCGACAGTACATCGGCAAGCTGATGCGTGACATTGACCTGACCCGGGTGCGCGCGATCCTGGGCGCGAAGGCAGCGCAGGCGGCGCTGCAAGCCCAGCGCTTCCAGCGCGTCGAGGACTGGCGCACCCGCTTGCTGGAGGCAGGGCCGCAAGGACTGGCGGCACTGCGCGCGGCGTACCCGCAGCTGGATGCGGCGCAGTGGCTTGGGCGGATCGAGGCGGCCCGCCGCGAGCGGGCGCGTACCGGCGCCACGGGGGCCGCGAGCCGCGAGCTGTTCAAAGCGCTGCGCGAAGTGCTGGAATAGGCCCATTCAGGGCCTGCTCGGCTACAATGGCCGATTGCGGACGGGGCATGGCGGCCCTTCGGGAGCTACGACAGTGTCAGTGTGGGTCGGCATCATCATGGGCTCGACGTCGGACTGGGAGACGATGCGTCCGGCCGCCGAAGTGCTCGAAGCGCTGGGCATACCGCACGAGGTACGCGTCGTATCGGCCCATCGCACGCCGGATCTGCTGTTTGAATATGCCGCCGGCGCGCGCGCCCGCGGGCTTGAGGCAATCATCGCCGGGGCCGGCGGCGCGGCGCATCTGCCCGGCATGACCGCAGCGAAGACCAGCCTGCCCGTGCTCGGCGTCCCGGTGCAGTCGAAGGCCCTGAACGGCATGGATTCGCTGCTGTCGATCGTACAGATGCCCGCCGGAATTCCCGTCGCCACATTCGCCATCGGCACGGCTGGCGCGACCAATGCCGCATTGCTGGCCGCCGCAATCATCGCCAACCGCCACCCGGAAGTTCTGCCGCGGCTGGAACAGTTCCGCGACAAACAGACCGCCCGGGTGCTCGAGCACCCCGACCCGCGCATCCGCACCCCATGACGGTCGGCATCGTCGGTGCCGGGCAGCTCGGCCGCATGATGGCTCTGGCCGGCTACCCGCTCGGGCTCGATTTTTTGTTTCTGGACCCGGCCGAGCAGCCGCCGGCGGCACAGCTGGCACCCATGCTCAAGAGCGCGTTCACCGACGCTGCCTCGCTCGCAACACTCGCGGGCCGCTGCGAGGTCGTGACCATCGACTGGGAGAACGTTTCGGTCGAGGCACTGCGCAAGGTCGGCCGCGAGACGCGTGTATGCCCGCCACTGGCCGCTATCGCCACCGCCCAGGATCGCGTCAGCGAGAAGCGTGTCTTTGAAAGGCTTGACATTGCAACGACCCGTTGGCGTGCCGTGGGCAGCCGCCGGCAGCTGAATGCAGCCATTGCCGACATCGGCCTGCCGGGCGTGCTGAAGACCCGCCGCATGGGCTATGACGGCAAGGGCCAGGCGTGGCTGCGCACGGCGGCCGACGTCGAGCGGGCGTGGCTGCGGCTGGGGGAGGTGCCGCTGTTGTACGAGGAACTGGTGCCCTTTGACCTGGAGGTGTCCGTCATCGGCGTACGCAGTCGCAGCGGTGAATGCGCCGTCTATCCGCTCAATCATAATCTGCACGCGGACGGCATCCTGCGACTCACCCGGGCCCCCTATGGCGGTGCGCGCCTGAACCGGCTGGCCCGGCAGCATGTCCTCACCGTAATGGAACATTTCCGCTATGTCGGGGTACTGACCATCGAATTTTTTGTGCGCGGCACGCAGTTGGTGGCCAATGAAATGGCACCCCGGGTGCATAACTCGGGGCATTGGACCATTGAAGGAGCGGTCACCAGCCAGTTTGAGAACCATTTGCGGGCCATCATGGGCCTGCCGCTGGGGGACAGCCGCGCGAAAGGTTACAGCGCCATGATCAACCTGATCGGCACCATGCCGGACCCCGGCGATGTCCTACGCCATGCCGGCGTCCACCTACACGACTACGCAAAGGAACCGCGGCCCGGCCGCAAGCTCGGACATCTGACTGTGGTAGAAGAGGACCAGGCCCGCTGTGAGCGGCGGGCGCGCCGGCTTCTCGCCGAATTGGCCCCAGAGATACACATCCCATAGAATCGGGACGCTATGTACCTTGAATTGTTCAAACTTCGCGAATTGCCGTTCCGCCTCAGCCCGGACCCGCAGTTCCTTTATCTGAGCAAACAACATGCGCGCGCCAAGGCGTACATGGAGTCAACGATCTGGTTCACCGACGGCTTCGTCGTCATCACCGGTGAGATCGGCTCGGGCAAGACCACTCTCATCGAATCGTTCCTGCAGGAGATCCAGCGCGACGTGGTCGTCGCCCAGATCGGCCAGACCCAGGTCTCGGTGGTTGCCTTCCTGCAATCGGTACTGGTGCAGTTCGGCTTCTCGCCGTTCAAGATGAAGAAGGCCGAGCTGATCGCCACGCTCAATAGTTTCCTCGTGGAGCAGTACGGCGCCGGACGCAAGGTACTGCTGATCGTCGATGAGGCGCAGAACCTGTCGCTGAAGGTTCTCGAAGAGATCCGCATGCTCTCCGGGGTGGAGACCACCAAGGAGAAAGTGCTGCGGATCATCCTCGCCGGTCAACCCGAACTCAACCACAAGCTTGATGCCCCGGAGCTGGTGCAGCTGGCACAGCGAGTCCGGCTGCGATTCCATCTGGGCACACTCTCGGCCACCGAGATGCACGCCTATATCCATCATCGGCTGGAAGTGGCCGGCGCCGGCGATCGGCAGGTGTTCGCCGAAGACACCTACGCGGAGATCTATCGCTGTACCGGCGGTGTACCGCGCCTGGTCAACACCCTGTGCGACACGGCCATGCTGGCCGCCTATGGCCAGGACCGCGACCATGTACTGCTGGATGACATCAATACCTCGAAGGAGGAACTGCGCTGGCACGAGCCGCAGGCCCAACCCAGCGATGCAGGACGCGTCGGGGGCACGGCGAAGTCTGACGGCAGGGGCTACTTCGCGCGCACGCATCAGACCACTCACCGCGGCCACGCCAATGATGACCTTCTCGACACGCTCGGCGAGAGTGACGGTGCCGAGCCGATGGGGCGCGTGATCGTGTGCACCGAGGGGCGCACGACCCAGGAGCTGACGTTGAAGCCCGGTCGGATCATCATCGGCCGCACCGGCGACAACGACCTGCAGGTGGACAGCCGCTTCGTGAGTCGGCATCACTGCCAGATCATCACCGGCGCCGAGGGCAGTGTGATCGAGGACCTCAACAGCACCAACGGGATCTTTGTGCAGGGTAAGCGCGTGCGGCGTCACAGCCTCAACGATGGCGACGTGGTCGTCATCGGCAAGCACGAGATCATGTACGTCTATGAACGTCCGGATGGGGCGCGCTTGAACTCGACGGATGGTGCGATCGGTTTACCGACGCTGCACGAGGCGACTGACGATCCCAGCCATACCGAGACCGCGGTCGACTCGACGGACCAGGCCGCGCCAACCCCGGGCCGCACTGCAAACCTCGCCAAGTAGCCCCTGCGGTCAAGCGCCTACGGGATGTCGCTCGGCGGCCGGGAAACGGCCGTCGCCTCGTCCAGTGCATCCGGGGCATCGTACTGGGCGCGCAGTCGACGATAGCCACGCCGCCTCAGCAGCACCACCACGCCAGCCATGAACACGAGCAGTCCGGGCAGTCCCAGGACCAGGCTCAATCCCGAAGAAGTCTGGAAATAGCTCCCGATGAGCGCCAGCAAGCCACCCAGCAGATAAGCCCAGGGCAGGCCTTCATAGACCGGACGTGACAACCGGTGGTGGGCGGTGCTCATGGCACAAGTTTAGTCGCCTTACGGTCACTCGCGCGAGCGGCCTCGATCCAGGAAACCAAACATCTTGGCGACCAGGGAGGGCTTCCAGGCTTCGATCTGCAAGTCGCCGCGGCGGGCCGGAATGTGGCGCTGCACCTCGGAAAGCAGCTCCTTGGGGAGGGTCAGTTCGGACTCTTTCCTGGACTCGGGGGCCATGATTTGCTTCCTTTGCGCGGGTCGCGTCACCGTACGGGGAATGCCCCCCGGCAAAGTGTGCGTTACATCACGCTTTTCAGACTGTAGGACGACGACCCCTAAAATTTCAGCGGTGGTTGGCGCCCCGCCCAAGTTATGTTCTAGCCGGTACCACCGACCGTGAGTCCATCCACCCGCAGGGTGGGCTGGCCGACGCCGACGGGAACATTCTGCCCTTCCTTGCCACAGGTGCCCACGCCCTCGTCGAGCTTCAGGTCATTGCCCACCATGCTGACGCGCGTGAGTACATCCGGACCATTGCCGATCAGCGTGGCGCCTTTCAGCGGCGCGCCGAGCCTGCCGTTTTCGATTGCATACGCCTCACTGGCGGAGAACACAAACTTGCCCGAGGTGATATCGACCTGGCCACCGCCGAAATTCACGGCATAGATGCCGCGCTGCACCGAGCCGATGATGTCCTGCGGCGCGTGCGGGCCCGGACGCATGTAGGTATTGGTCATGCGCGGCAGCGTGACATGCGCGAACGATTCGCGCCGGCCGTTGCCGGTGGACCGCCCGCCCATCAGGCGCGCATTGAGCTTGTCCTGCATGTAGCCGCGCAGAATGCCGTTCTCGATGAGCGTAGTGCAGCCGGTCGGCGTGCCTTCATCATCGATGTTCAGCGAGCCGCGGCGCCGCGAAAGCGTGCCGTCATCAACCACCGTGCAAGCCTCGGTGGCGACCCGCTCACCAATGCGATTGGCAAAAGCCGAGGTGCCCTTGCGATTGAAATCCCCCTCCAGCCCGTGGCCAATCGCCTCATGCAGCAGCACGCCCGGCCACCCCGGTCCGAGGACCACCGTCATGGGACCGGCCGGGGCCGCGATCGCCTCGAGATTCACCAGCGCCTGGCGCACCGCTTCCCGGCCCAGCTGCAGCGGCCGATCCTCGGCGACCAGATCACTGAGCGTGTAGCGGCCCCCGCATCCGCAGTAGCCCTGCTCGCGCCGGCCGTTCTGTTCGACTATCACGGAAACGTTGAACCGCACCAGCGGCCGCACGTCCGCGGCAAGTTCGCCATCGCTGTTGGCGACGAGCACGACTTCATGGACCGCCGTGACGCTGGCCATCACCTGCTTGACGCGCGGATCGAGCGCGCGTGTTTCGCGGTCCACGCGCATCAGCCAGGCGACCTTGTCCGCGTCACTGAGCGTTGCGACCGGATCATCGGGCAGGTACAGCTGATGTCCCGTACGTGCCTGCCATACGGCCAGCGAACGGTCGCTGCCCTGGGCGGCAATGGCCCGCGCGGCGCGCGAGGCATCCTCGAGTGCCGGCAGCATGATTTCATCGGAGTAGGCAAAGCCGGTCTTCTCACCGGACAGCGCCCGTACGCCAACACCCTGTTCGATGGCGGCACTGCCTTCCTTGACGATGCTGTCCTCGAGCGCCCAGGACTCCTCGTGCGCCAGCTGGAAATACAGGTCCGCGTAGTCGACCGAATGGGACATCACCTGCCCGAACACGCGGTCCAGCTGCGACTCATCCAACCCGCTCGGGGCGAGAATGGTTTCGCGCGCAATGGCCAGCGCATCGACGCGTTGCAGGGACGTTGCCATCGTCTATCCTTGAAAAGCTTGATCCGACATTACAGCACGCGATGCTTCAGTGCGGGAAAGCCGGCGCGCACTGCTGCCTGCGCCGCCCGGTCGACCTCGGCCAGGACGACCCCTGCTCCGGCGGCCCGGCGGTTGAGTACCCGGCCCCAGTAATCCACGATCATGGCGTCGCCAAAGGTCTCGCGACTGTTGGCGTGCATGCCCCACTGCGCCGCCGCCAGTACATAGCACAGGTTCTCGATCGCCCGGGCGCGCAGCAGCACTTCCCAATGAGCGTGGCCCGTGGGAACCGTAAACGCGGCCGGCATCGCCAGCAGCGTTGCCCCGCGTGCGGACAACTGGCGGTACAGCTCCGGAAAGCGCATGTCGTAGCAGACGGACAGGCCCAGCAGCCCCGCGGGAGTTTCGACGAGGATCGGCTCCTTTCCGGGCTCAAACGTGGCCGATTCGCGGTAGATCTCGCGCTTCTCCGGAACTTCAACGTCAAACAGATGGATCTTGTCATAACGCGCCACCGCGTTGCCGTCGGCGTCGAAGACCACGCAGGCGGGTGCGACCCGGTCGGCGCTGCGGCCCCGGAGGGGCAGCGTTCCGGCGACAATCCACAGCGACAGCCGCCGGGCGAGTTCGGCGATCGCATCCTGGATGGGACCGGCGCCGGCGGTTTCGGCCGCCGCCAAGCGGTCGGCTTCCCTGGCCCCCATGATCGCGAAGTTCTCGGGCAACACCGCCAGGACCGCACCCGCCGCCGCGGCCTCGGCAAGCAGGGTGCCGGCCACCCCGATGTTGTGGGTCACGTCGGGTCCGGAGTTCATCTGGATGGTTGCGACCTTCATATCAGCACCACGTCGAACTGGTCCACGCTATAGAGTGCCTCCACCTGCATGCGTATGGGGCGCCCAACCTGATGTTCAAGCTCGGCGAGGCTCGCCGACTCATTCTCAAGCAGATGGTCCACGACATCCTGGTGCGCCAGGATCAACAGCTCGCGGCTGGCGAACTGACGGCTCTGGCGCATGATTTCGCGGTAGATATCGTGGGCGACAGTCTCCGGGGTCTTCACGAACCCGCGTCCCTCACAGGCCGGACAGGCCTTGCACAGCAGGTGCTCAAGGCTCTCACGGGTGCGTTTGCGGGTCATCTCCACCAGCCCCAGTGGCGAGAGACTCACGATGTGCGTCTGCGCACGATCCGAGACCAGTGCACGCTCCAGCGCCTGCAGCACCTGCCGGCGATGCGCGACATCCCCCATGTCGATGAAATCGATGATGATGATGCCCCCGAGATTGCGCAGCCGCAGCTGGCGCGCTATCGCCACGGCGGCCTCGAGGTTGGTGCGGAAAATCGTCTCCTCGAGGTTGCGATGACCGACGTACCCGCCGGTGTTCACGTCGATGGTGGTCATGGCCTCGGTCTGGTCGATGATCAGATGGCCACCGGACTTCAAGGGCACCTTGCGATCCAGGGCGCGCGCGAGCTCCTCTTCCACGCCGTGCAGGTCAAACAAGGGTCGCGGCCCGGAATACAGTTCGATCTGCACCGGGCTGTCGGGCAGATAGCTGCGTGCAAAATCGTGCATGGCTGCCAGTTCCACCGCGGAATCCACCAGCACCCGCGACACGTCGGGCAGCAACTCATCGCGCAGCACGCGCAACGGCAACGGCAGATCGGCATGCACGATGTTGCCGGCCTCGACGCGTGCGGACACCTCTCGCACATGACGCCACAACTTGTCCAGGTAGGCCACATCCTCGCGCAGACCTGCCGCATCGGCGCTTTGCGCGGCGGTGCGCACGATGTAGCCGCCGACGGCCTGGGGCGGCAGCACCGCGGATATGGCCGCCTTGAGGCGTTGCCGGATCGCATCATCCTCGATGCGCGCGGACACTCCGATGCCCTCCCCGCGCGGCATGAACACCAGGTAGCGTGAGGGCAGCGCGACAAAGGTCGTGAGCCGCGCACCCTTCGTGCCCATCGGGTCCTTGACCACCTGAACCAGAAGCTCATCGCCCTGGGTCACGAGCCGCCGGATGTCATCGATGGGAGGCAGATTCACGACCGTGTCATCCGGCCGCACCAGCGCGATGTCGGCGACATGCAGGAAAGCGGTACGCTCGAGGCCGACTTCGATGAACGCAGCCTGCATGCCGGGCAGCACCCGCGAGACCTTGCCCTTGTAGATGTTGCCGACCAGGCCGCGTTTGCTGGCGCGCTCGATATGAATTTCGGTGAGCGCGCCATTCTCCACCAGCGCCGCGCGGGTCTCGCGCGGACCCAGATTGACCAGCAGTTCGCTGCTCAAGTCGTGCTCCAGCCCGGCACGCGGGCCGCCGCCAGCAGCTGCGCGGTTTCAAATAGCGGCAGTCCCATCACACCCGAATAGCTGCCCCGCAGGGACTCAATGAATATCGCACCGCGCCCCTGAATGGCGTATCCGCCCGCCTTGTCGCGCGGCTCCCCGCTTTCCCAGTAGCGGGCGCGCTCCGCGGGCGTGGAGGCACGCATGCGCACGGTGCTCGCGCTGGTGACACAGTGGGTACCCGCCGCGCTCACGAGCGCCACCGAGGTGAGCACCTGGTGCTCGCGGCCCGCGAGCGCTGCGAGCATTGCCAGACCGTGTGCCCGATCCCGTGGCTTGCCGAGGCTGATGCCGTCGAGCACCACGGTCGTGTCCGCGCCGAGCACCGGCAGGTCCGGCAGGCGCTGCCAGACGGCTTGGGCCTTGGCACGTGCCACCCGTTCGACATAGCTCGTGATGGCTTCACCGTGACGGGCACTTTCGTCCACATCCGCGACCTCGACCGCGTGCACGACGCCGATCTGCGCCAGAAGTTCACGTCGCCGGGGGGATGCGGAAGCCAGTCGCAGCACGGGATTCGGTGACATCAGATCAGTCTCGGTCGCGATGGTACGGATGTCCACTAAGAACGGTGTGCGCACGATACAACTGCTCGGCCAGCACGACCCGCACCAGCGGATGTGGCAATGTCAGCTTGGACAGCGACAGTTTGTGATCGCTGCGCGCCAGCACCGCGGCGCCCAGGCCATCCGGTCCGCCGATCACGAACACCAGGTCGCGGCCGTCGTTCATGCGCCCGGAAAGCCAGGTGGCCAGCTCGCGCGTCGTGCTCTGCGCCCCGTGTTCATCCAGGGCGACCACGAATTCCTGCGGTTTGATGAGGGCCAGGATGCGCTGGGCTTCGCTTTGCATGGCCTGGGCCGCATCGCCGCGGCTGCTGCGCTGACCCGCCGGCACTTCGAGCAGTGCAAGCTTCACACTGCCGGCCAGCCGCTGGGTATAGTCGGCAACGACCTCATCCACCCACCGTGGCATGCGCTTGCCAACCGCGATGAGGCGAGTGCGCATCGCGCCGCAGCCGCCGGTCAGGCTTTCGGAGTCCGCAACGCGCGTTTGCGCGGCGCGGCGCTCTTGCGCTTGCGCGTGAGCACGGCCTTCGGCGCCCTCACGTGCGCCGTTGCGGATGCGCCAACCGGTGCTACCGGCGTATCCCACAGCCGCTCCAGGCCATAGAACTCACGCACGCGTGGCAGCATCACGTGCACGACCACATCGTGCAGATCCACCAAAGCCCACTCCCCATCGCGCGCGCCTTCGACGCCGAAAGGCGGAAAGCCCGCGGCCTTGGCGATCTGCACCACGCGCTCGGCAATGCCGCGTACATGGCGGTCGGAATTACCCGAAGCGATGATCATGGTATCGGTGATGTCGGTCAGGCCGCGGACGTCCATGACCTTGATGTTGACGGCCTTCATATCCTCCAGCGCCGCCTGGACCAGGCCGTGCACCGGTGATGAGGGTGTCGTGGAACGCGACTCGCTCGCGCGATGAGCGCGGGTTCGGATCGTAGCCATTGGCAAAGGTTGCAGTCTCCTTGATGAATGAGGTTCAGCGCTCACGTTGAGCATAACACCCGGTTTCCAGGATTATCGTGCGCACCGGGTCGGGAACCAGATACCGCGGATCGCGCCCGGCCTCGATGAGTTGGCGCAGTTCCGTGGAGGAAATCTCAAGCTGGGTCGGAACATGCACGTAGACATTCCCGGCCAGGCGCGTGTGCAGATCGCGCACGCTGCCAGTGCCGCGGTCCACCATGACCTCGCCCAGCGGCCCTTGCGCCGGCGCCCGCCACCCGGGACGGTGCACGACCACGATATGCGCCAGATCCAGAACCTCGCGCCAGCGGTGCCAGTTCGGCAGGCCGAGGAAAGCATCCATGCCCATCAGCACACACAAGGATCGATCCGGATTCTCGCGCCGCAGCTCGGTCAGCGTATCCACCGAATAGGAGAGGCCGGTGCGGCGTACCTCGCGGTCTTCGACCACGAATCCGGGCTGACCCTCCACGGCCGCGCGCACCATCGCCAGCCGCAGCTCGGCGTTGGCGCGCGTCTCCGCGCGGTGCGGTGGGTTGCCCGTGGGCAGGAAGCGCACCTCGGTGAGACGCAGCTCCTGCCACAGCTCGAAGGCGGTGCGCAGATGCCCGACGTGGATGGGATCGAAGGTACCGCCAAAAATGCCAATGGGTTCCATGATGTCCTGATTGTCAGCCGAGCGCGCACGAGGGGGCCGCCAGGGCGCGATTGCCGCACAGTTCGGCCGACAGCAGCGCCAGCTCATCCCAGGCATCGCCGCGCATGCGTCCCTTGGCCATGGCATCGGCACGCGCGGCGCGTGCGACCAGGGCCGCGGGCGCTGCGCCGATGCGCCGCCGCCGCGGTGGCACACTGTTGAATCCGTAACCACCGCGCGGTGGCGGCGAGCCCGCCTCGGCCGCGAGCACCGCATGCAGCGCCTTCACCGCCGCCCACAACACCAATGGCAGCTCGACCTCCTCGGCGCGCAATCCCGCCAGCACCCGCAGTGCCCGCGAACCATCGGCCTGTGTCAGGGCACGATCGAGCTCGGCGACATCAAAGTGCGAACTGTCCGTCGCACTGGCGAGCACCGCGGCCGCATCCACCCGGCCGTCGACCGCCAGCAACGCCAGTTTCGCCAGTTCCTGCGCGGCGGCCAGAAGATTGCCCTCGGTGCGCTCCACGAGCAGCCCCAGCGCATCGGGTGCAAGATCCAGGCTCAGCTTGCGGGCACGCTCCTGCAACCATGCCGGGAACGCGGCGCGCGCAAGCGGCCAAAATGCCAGCGACGCACCCCGTGCTTCGACAGCGCGCGCCCATTCGCTGTTGCCCGCTTCCCGATCGAGACGGCCGGTCAGGATCAGCAGCAAAGTGTCGTCACCGGCGGTGTCGATGACGCGCTTGAGCACCTTGGCACCGCTCACACCCGGGCGGCCCGTCGGCAGCCGCACTTCCACGATGCGCCGCTGCGCGAACAGCGACAGGGAGGCGACCGAGGCCTGCACGGCCTCCCAGTCGCCGCCCCGATCCATGAAATGCACATCGCGTTCGGTAAATCCCAGCGTACGCGCGCGCAGGCGCACGGCGTCGACCGCCTCCCCCGTCAGCAGGGGGTCATCGCCGGATATCAGGTACACGGGAAGCAGCCGCTCTCGCAGGTGCGCCGCGAGCGACTCGGGTTTGATCTTCAAAGGCGGCGGCAGCACACGGGCTGGAACATGGCCTTTATGCTACCTGCGGTATATTGGGGTATCCAGCACAACGAGCCGTCGCCATGGTTACTGTTAAAGGCCGCAAAGCGGCTCGCGCCAGCCGCTCTGTCAGGAAACCGGCCCGGAAGGGGGCCGGGCGGGCGGTCCGGGGGCCTGCGAAGCGATCGGCCGCCGCCGCCCGCAAGCCCGCCCGCGCGTCCACCCGACTCTCCAAGGCGCCCCGGGGCCTGTACCCCCCCATCAAGCCCTATAACAGCGGCATGTTGCGGGTGTCGGCCATTCACGAGATCTATTACGAGGAAAGCGGCAATCCGCGGGGCAAACCCGCCGTGTTCCTGCATGGCGGTCCGGGAGGCGCGACCGATCCTTCCATGCGCCAGTTCTTCGACCCGAAACGCTACCGCATCGTGCTCTTGGACCAGCGCGGCTGCGGCCACAGCCGTCCGCATGCCAGCCTGGTGGACAACACCACCTGGCACCTGGTGCTCGACGTAGAGAGCGTGCGCGAACTGTTGGGGATCGAACGGTGGCTGGTGTTCGGCGGCTCATGGGGCTCGACCCTGGCACTGGCCTACGCGCAGGCCCATCCGCAACGCGTGAGCGAACTGGTGCTGCGCGGCATCTTCATGCTGCGCCGCTGGGAGCTCGAGTGGTTCTACCAGGACCCGGGCGGTGCGGCCGCGCTGTTTCCGGACCTGTGGGAGCACTACAGCGCACCGATCCCGCAAGACGAACGGCACGACATGATCCGCGCGTACTACCGACGCCTCACCAGCTCGGACCCGAAGGTACTCAATGCAGCGGCCGCAGCGTGGTCCGTGTGGGAAGGCGCGACGAGTCACCTGCGCCGCAATCCCGACTATCTCGCCAAGCTCTCCTCCGACGCCAAGTATGCCGCGGCATTCGCGCGCATCGAGTGTCACTACTTCATCAACGGGGGCTTTCTGCGGCAGGATGATCAGCTCCTGGCCGATGTCGATCGCATCCGGCACATTCCGGCCGTGATCGTGCAGGGACGCTACGATGTGGTCTGTCCCATGCGTAGCGCCTGGGACCTGCACCGTGCGTGGCCCGAAGCTCAGCTGCGCATCGTCGCAGACGCCGGTCACTCGGCATTTGAGGTCGGTACGACGCGCGAACTGGTGGCCGCTACCGACGGCTTCGCGCCGCAAATCCGTAAACGCCGCTAGCAGGCCAGGCATTTCACGCTCGCGACCATGGGTAACTCCCCTGGGTCAGCGTTCTTGACGCCATTTCCCTACCGTATTATTGTATTAAGTACTTAATACACTACGCGATATCGCGGCATGTGAATCTACATTTGACGCAACACAGCGGGGTGCCCCCGTATCTGCAGATCATCAGCCAGATAAAACAGCTCATTGCATCGGGACGCCTGAACATCGACCAGGAGTTGTTACCGATCCGCGTCCTGGCTGAGAAGCTGTTGATCAATCCCAATACGGTGGCGCGCGCCTATCGCGAACTGGAGACGGCGGGCTGGTTGTACACGAAACGGGGTGCTGGAACCTTCGTGGCAGCGGGCACAACCGCCTTCTCCGCCGAAAGCTGCCAGAAGCAGATCAGGGAGCGAGTGCGCGCGCTGCTCGCTGAAGCCGAGCATATGAATATTTCGGTCACGGAATTGATCAAGCTGATTCGCGAAATGGGCAACGACCTGGGCAAGGGTGACAAAGAGCCATGAACAGCACTGCAAGCAACGTTGTCGACATCCACCATCTAACCCGTCGCTTCAACGACAAGGCGGCGCTTCAAGACGTGACCGTTCAGATACCGCGCGGCCAGGTATTCGGCATCGTTGGCGAAAACGGCGCCGGCAAAACGACGCTCATCAAACACATCCTCGGGCTGTATCGGGCACAGCAAGGATCCGTGGCCGTTTTCGGCATGGATCCGGTGAAACACCCCAAGGAGGTGTTGTCCCGCATCGGGTATCTGTCGGAACAGCCGGACTTTCCGGAGTGGATGACGATCGCGCAGTTCATGAACTACATGGCGGCCTTCTATCCGAACTGGGACCGCCAGTACGCCACCAAGCTCCTGGAAATGGCAAGCCTCGACTCGCGCAAGAAGATCCGCGAATTATCGAAAGGCCAGCAGGCAAGAGTGGGCCTGTGCGCAGCGCAGGCGCATCGGCCGGAGTTGCTGGTGCTGGACGAACCCTCCTCGGGGTTGGACCCAGTGGCGCGCGGTGAGATTCTCGCGGCCGTGATCCGCACCGTGGTCCTCGAAGGTCACAGCGTGTTGCTGTCGTCCCACCTGCTGGAAGAAGTCGAGCGTGTCTGCGATCACCTTCTATTCTTCAGCGAAGGCCGGGTATTGCTGTCCGATTCAATGGAGGCAGTGCTGACAAAGCACCACCAAGTCACGCTGCGGCTGCCGGGGCGGCTCGAGTGGCGATCGCTTCCCGGCGTCTTCAACGCTGTCGAAGACAATGGCGAGTGGCAATTGTTCTGTTTCGCCGACCTCGACGACTTGACCGCTCATTTGAAACAACAAGACGCCCAAATACTGGACAAACGACGCCTGTCTCTCAACGAGGCATTTATTGCAAGAAGCGCGCAGCGGCACATTGCGAGCGAAATCGCGTGATGTATACGCGCGCCATCAGAGCACTGGCCGGCGAGATTCTCGGCAAGAACAAAGCCGCAATTCTGGGATCGGTCGGCGTCGTTCCCGCAGCGTGGATGGTCGCAACGGCTTACATGCGCAATGTTCCAGGGCTGGGACCCAATTTTGGCACGCCCTTTGGCTTTGTACTGCTGGTGATAGTCACGATGCAGCTCGGGTCTGTTTTTTCCTACGTGGATCTCTCCGCCGGCGGTAGAAGTACGGGTTTTCCGCGGCATATTCTGCTGTTGCCTGCTCCCACCTGGTTGCTCGCCCTGGTCCCGATAATTGCCGGTTCGCTGTTCATATCCTGTTTTGTGCTGTTGTGGCTGCGTTTTCTGTCCGGCGTCCAGTTCGACTGGGCGCAACAACTGACCCTCACTATTGCCGTTACATCGGTGATGTGCTGGATACAGGCCATGAGCTGGGAGCTGCTGCCGCGATCATTGCGGCTCGTGGCGCTAATCGCGGTGGTCATCACCACCCTTCTATCGGCCATACCAGCGCTCGCGAAGGAACCGATTTTCCTGTTCGGCAGAAAGCCCGCGGTCATCGCGCTGGTCATTACGACCGCGGGTGGCTATGGACTCGCCTATCTGGCCGTGATTCGAACTCGCCGCAGCGACACGTTGGATCCAGGCGCCGCGCTCACGCGCCTTTTCACGCGCTCGGGACGATCCATACATCAGCTCCCACCGCCGGCTTTATCCAATGCAGTGGCTGCCCAGGACTGGTTTGAATGGCGGGTCTACGGCCGGATTCTGCCCGCGTTCATGATGATTATCGGCGCATTTCCACTGGCAGGCATTGCTATCGGCGGCGTGCGCCAGGCGCCTTCGATTGCGTTGTCGATGCTGTTGCTGGTGGTGTTTTACGTGCTTGTGGCCCCGATGATGGGCGCCGCATATATTTCGAAAGACATGACGCGCCGGGTTCAGATGGGGTCATTTGCCGCCACCCGCCCGCTGTCCGACCTGGAATTCGCATTTACCAAATTGCGACTGCTCATCAGGAGTTATTCGTTGGGCATGGCGATCGTGTTCGCAGTGATAGCCATCATCATCCTGACCAGCCGCAATAACGTTGCCCTTGTCGCGCTCCGGTCGCGATTGGTGGCCCAGCTTGGCAACACGGGGACCTGCCTGGGCCTGTCGCTGCTGCTTGGCGCAAGCACGGCGGCTTCCTGGGCCGCAGGAACCTTCTGTATGTCATTGCAGCTTTTCTACGAGGCTGTGGACCGAAAAAAGCAAGGCTGGAAGATATCCGTGGGCGCAGTGACGCTGTTTGTGCTGCTGCTGATGCTGGCGCGCCGGGCTTATGAAGCTCGCGATTCCGCGCTGCAGTGGCTGCAATCCGCGCGCGTGGAGGCCACGATTCCAGTACTCGTGCTGACCGGTATCACCCTGTACCTGCTGCCGCAGTTCCGTCGCGCGACAGCGCTGCGCAGGCTTAAGCCGCTGGCGGTTGGTTTCCTGGCGGTGACAGTCCTTGGCCTCGCCGTGGTGTGGCAGCTGCGTGTGCCGTTCGGCTATCGATGGGCGTTAAGCTGGGGTCTTGTGAGTCTTGCGCTCCTGACATTCATCCCCTTCGTGCTGGTGCCGATCCTCGTCGGGTTGAGCCGCCATCGTTGAAGCGTGGCATTGGCATGCGACTGTTTGCATTCGCAACGCACTTCCGACCATCGGCCAGTGCACAATTGTTACGACTTGCAGAACTGGCACGTGCCGCCGGTGACCCCGCTACCGCCGAGAAACTCCTGGCCGGCGTCCAACGGTCCACTAATACCGCAGCTCCCCCGTCAGGGAGCCGTCAGCCCGGATAACGCCATGCGTGCGCAGCCACGCGCGCGCATCCTCGGCATCAGCCTCGAACCAGGCGCGCGTGCTGCCCAGACGGAAGCTGTATCCCCACGCATCCATGTCCAGCATCAACCGTTCGCGCCCCACACCCGGGAGTGCATCGGCCAGCAGGATCTGCAGATAACACACGGCGGACTCTTCCGGGTCATCACCGCCGGCATCGCGCTCGAGGTCCGCGCGGCGCTCCGGCGTCATGCAGACGTAGTGACTGGCTTCGTGCAACACCGAGTGCACCGGGGTATCGAGCCGCGCGTAAAGCGTGTCGCCCTTCAGGCCGGCCTCGCTGTCACCCCAGAAGGAGCCCGGAATACCCTCGTGCGGTGCGATCAGTGTCAGCGCCAGACCATAACGATGCAGCAGCAGTGCCAGCTCGACTCGATTCATGGTGGCCAGCCGCAGCAATTTTCGGCGGCCTCACTTGACCTGCAGACTCGAGAGGCGCCGCATGACGACATCGACCAGATCGTGTGCGAGCGCCTCCTGCAGGATCGCTTCCTCGTTCTGCTTCGCTAGAAGCTCGCTCACCGCAAAGCTGTACTCGCGCGTCGTCGACACTTGCTGTGATTCGAGCAATTCCTTGTCACCGGCGGTGACGGAAAAGCGCACCGAATAGGTAAGTTCATACTCACGTGGCAGATTGTCGGGCGACACCGACAGGGTGCGCAGGACGTGCTGGTCATCCAGCACGTGTACCGTCGCGGTCGCGGCAGTCGCATCCTCGGTGAGGACTACGCCGGATACCAGCAGCGCATTGCGCAGACCCTGCACGAAGTCACTCTGCCGGTCGTGCGCGTCCACGTAGGAGACTTTGAACTGTGAAGGCAGCGGCGAGTGACCCTGCAGGCGAAAGCCGCAGCCGGCCACGCCCAACGCCACTGCCACGGCCAGCCCCGCACCCAAGGTCCGCGCGCGCGCCGGCGTGCGCCTTTCAAACAACGATGTTCACCAGCTTGCCCGGCACGTAGATCAGCTTGCGCGGCGTAGCCGTGCCGACGAACCTCTGCACACGCTCGTCCGCGAGGACGATGCGGCGTACGGTGGCTTCATCGGCGCTCGCGGCAACGCCAACGCGCGCACGCATCTTGCCATTCACCTGCACGCTGATTTCGATCTCATCCTGTACCAGGGCTTGCGGATCGGCCGCCGGCCAGGGCAGATCGATCAGCGCCCCGGAGGCGCCAAGCGCCTGCCACAGCGCATGACATATGTGCGGCACGATGGGCGATAGGCACACGGTGACGATACCGAACGCCTCGTGCCGCACGGCGCGGCCCTGCGGTGATCCGTCCGCAAATCGGCCCAGCGCATTCAACAGCTCCATCACGGCCGCAATGGCCGTGTTGAACGTGTGGCGCCGGCCGATATCGTCGGTCACCTTGGCGAGCGTGTGGTGTGCGGCACGGCGCAGTGCCTTCTGGCCGGCATCCAGAACGGCGACATCCAACCCCGGTGGGGAACCTGCCTGAACATGCTCATGCACGGCACTCCACAGGCGTCGGATGAAACGCGCGGCACCCAGCACGCCCTCGTCCGACCACTCCAGAGTCTGCTCGGGGGGCGCCGTGAACATGACGAACAAGCGCACGGTGTCGGCGCCGAAGCGCTCCACCAGTTTTTGCGGATCGACGCCGTTGTTGCGCGATTTCGACATCGTGCCGAGGCCGTCGTACTGCACCTCGACCCGCTCGCCGCTGGGCAATGGCGCGCTGTAGCGCTTCGCTCCTGACTCTGCGCTGATCGTGACCTGCGCCGGATCAAAGAACTGTCGCCGCCCGGCGGCTGGATGTCGTGAGTAGATGTGGTTCAGCACCATGCCCTGGGTCAGCAGCTTGCTGAACGGCTCGCCGACGCTCGACAGCTCAAGATCGCGCATGACCTTGGTCCAGAACCGCGCATACAGCAGGTGCAGGATGGCGTGCTCGATGCCGCCGACGTACTGGTCCACCGGCATCCAGTAGCGGGCCCGTGCATCGACCATGGCCTGCGTATTGTCGAAGCTCGCGAAGCGCAGGAAGTACCACGAGGAATCGACGAACGTATCCATGGTGTCGGTTTCGCGGCGCGCCGCGGCGCCGCACTTCGGACAGCTGCACTCATAGAACGATGGCGTCTTGCCCAAAGGATTGCCACTGCCGTCGGGTACCAGGTTCTCCGGCAACAGCACCGGCAGCTGCGCATCCGGCACCGGCACGTCCCCGCAGGTCGCGCAATGAATCAGCGGAATCGGGCAGCCCCAGTAACGCTGGCGCGAAATACCCCAGTCACGCAGTCTGAACTGCACGCGTTTCGCGCCGCTGCCGCGCGCGGCGAGCGCTGCGCCGATGGCCTGCACCGCCGCCTTGAAATCGAGCCCGGAGAACTCTCCGGAATTGACGGTGATGCCATATTCACCGTACGCGTCCTGCCATGGCGCGGTCACGGTCTCGTAGGCGCCGGTAGCGGACTTCACCACCGTGTGAATGGCGATGCCGGAGCGGCTCGCGAACTCAAAATCGCGCGCATCATGCGCGGGCACGCCCATCACGGCGCCTTCGCCGTACCCCATGAGCACGTAATTGGCGATCCACACTTCGATGGGCTTGGCCGTAAAGGGGTGCAGCACGTGCAGGCCGGTGCGAATACCCTTCTTCTCCTGCAGCGCGACGTCGGCTTCCATGACACTGCCGCGCTTGCACTCGGCGACAAACTGCGCAATCACGGCATTGCCGGCCGCCGCCGCCGTGGCAATGGGATGCTCCGCCGCAATGGCCATGAAGGTCGCGCCGAACAGCGTGTCGGCGCGTGTCGTGAACACTTTTAGTGCGCCGGCGCGCCCCATCAGCTGCTCGAGCTCGGGGGCGTAGCGGAAACTGATCTCGGTGCCTTCGCTGCGTCCGATCCAGTTGGTCTGCATCAGCCGCACCCGCTCCGGCCAGCCGCTCAGGCCCGCGAGCGAATCAAGCAGCTCCTGGGCGTAGCGCGTGATGTTCAGGTAATACATCGGGATCTCGCGCTTCTCGATGAGCGCGCCCGTACGCCAGCCCCGACCATCGATCACCTGTTCGTTGGCGAGCACGGTCTGATCCACCGGATCCCAGTTGACGACACCGGTGCGCCGATACGCGATGCCCTTTTCCAACATGCGCAGGAACAGCCACTGGTTCCAGCGATAGTAAGCAGGATCGCAGGTCGCGACCTCGCGCCGCCAGTCGATCGCCAGTCCCAGCGACTGCAGCTGCCGCTTCATGTAGGCGATGTTGTCCCGGGTCCACTGGGCCGGCGACACGCCGTTCTGCATGGCCGCGTTCTCGGCCGGCAGTCCGAAGGCATCCCAGCCCATGGGCTG
>DATDIL010000208.1:0-26280 GCA_036521075.1 Steroidobacteraceae bacterium
AGCCAGATCAAGGCGGCGCAGATCAGTCCGGGCACGGCGGCGACGAAAAAGGCGCCGCGCCAGCTGAATAATTGCGCGAGCGCCGTGAGGATCACGGGACCGGCGAAGGATCCGATGAGATTGCTGCCGAGGTTCTGCATCACACCCATGTTGAAGCCACGGCGTGATTCGGAGGATTCGAGCACCACCAGCGACTGGGCAATGGGCAGGATGGGGCCTTCGGCCAGGCCCATCAGCATGCGCGAGGCCAGCAGCACCCCGAAGGAGGGCGCCAGCCCGGAGATCACGGAGCACACCGAGAAGATCACGACCGTGATCAGCAGGATGGATTTGCGACGCCCCAGCGCATCCGACAGGGTGCCGATCGCGAAGCCGGAAATGGCCCAGCAGATGGACAGCCCGGAGGAGAGGGCGCCGATCTGCCCGTTGGTGAGGTGCAGCGACGTGGTGATGAACGGCGCGAGGTTCCCCATGGCGTTGCGGTCAAAGAACACGAAGCCGAACATCAGCGTCAGTACGCCGATCATCCGGATCTCGTAGGCGGCCTTGGGTGTCATCGGATTGTCCCCCTCGCATCGTTGGTATTATTGTCGGGCACCCACCAGCCATGAATGCCCTGATTTAACCGGAATGGCAGTTTGACGGTTGCGATCGCACCGTCCTCCATGTGCTGCGTGTCCACCACGACCAGGTTGGAGCGCCCCTCGAGCAGTACGTTGGCGATGCCGAGCAGATAGCCATCCCCTTCGGGCGCGCGCGCCGAGCGCGGCACGAAGCAGCATTCCTGCAGGCTCGAGGCATTGCCCACATAAAACGTGGAAGTTTGGCGGGTCTGCACGTCGAATTTGGTATAGCAGTTCACGGGGCGGGTGGGTGCGTTGGCGAGCCGCTCGTCGACCGGCTTGGTGAAATCGATGGTCGGCATGAAGCCGTAGCGATACGGCAGCGTGTGATAGCGGTCATCTTGCCGGGGCAGGATGCCGACTTCACGCGGAAACAGGATTTCCATCTCGTAGGAGTCGATGTGCTTTTTCGACAGATCCACCGACAGCCGTGTCACACGGCCTGCGGCTGCCTGGCGATCCCACGGTGCGCCGTTGGTGTTCGGGAAGAAAGGAAACTGATTCTTCAGCCCCATGTCCATGTCGATGAAGATGCGCTCGCCGTCGGAAAAGGCGCCCATCACATGCGTGGCGCAGCGTTCGGGTCCCTTGAACCAGCGCAGGTCCGTGCCGTCACCGCCGCGGCGCATCACGCCCAGCCACGTCGGAAGATTCGGGTTCCACGCGAAGTGCACGCCGCCGCGCTTCATCTGTTGGACATCGGTGGCCATGGGGATGACGAGGAACGCGATGTGCGTCTGCGTGACCGCGAAGTCGTGCAGCATGCCGACGTAGGGCACCTTGATCCAGGCCTCCCAAGTCACCTGCCCGGTGCGGTCAATGCCGTACACGGCGACATCATCGGTGGCCTCACCGCGCGCTTCGTAGCCGTACGCGATCATTTCGCCGGTTTGCGGATCGAACTTCGGATGCGCCGTGAAGGTCCTGCTGGTGAGCTTGCCCCCGAAGGTGTGGTAGTCATCGAGCGTCGCGAGCGACACCGGATCCATGAGCACCGGCGGGCTGTCTTCTTTCAGCGCGAGCAGCTTGCCGGCATGGAACACCACATGAGTGTTGGCGGTGCCGCGGCTCAAACCCGTGACGGCGGCATCATCGGTGTACGGGTTGCGGTACATGCCGAACAATGCCTTGCGCGCGGCCTCCTGCGCCTTGAAGCGCTGGGTGCGCACATAGCGCGTCTTCAGATCCACATGGCCGTCGGCAATGCGAAACATTGCGACGTTGCCTTCGCCATCAAAGGGAATGTTGTTGGCGAACTTCGGCGGGTATTGGAAATCCGGTCCGACGCGATAGAACGCACCATTGATGGCGCTGGGAAGCTCGCCTTCGACTTCGCAGTCGCGGATATCGACTTCGCCGCGGAAGGGGGCCGCGAAGCCACCGAACAGCGGATTTTTGCCAAACGTCACTGCCATGATCAAGCCACCTCCACGAGAATCTTGGTGCCTTCCTGGCGATGCAAGCGCTCGAAACCCTGCTCGATGATGCCCGTGAAGGGAATGGTCTCGACCCACCCGTGCTGGGGGTAGGCGCCGGCGGCCATCTCGGCAATGACGGCCGGGAAGGCGTTGCAGGACAGCGCGACGCCCGTGACGCGGGTTTCGGCCATCAGAATGTCCATGGCGCCGAGGGTCAGGGGTCGGGTGTGGATGGCGACGACCACGACGTTCCCGTC
This sequence comes from Steroidobacteraceae bacterium, assembly GCA_036521075.1. GTDB lineage: Bacteria > Pseudomonadota > Gammaproteobacteria > Steroidobacterales > Steroidobacteraceae > DAIDKA01. The sequence goes on from DATDIL010000208.1 coordinate 2,299, forward strand.
CACGCGGGTGCCGCGGAACGCGGCGTCGAAGGCGGCCGGCACACCGGCAGCATCGACGGAGGCATGCGCGCCGCGTCCGCCCGTGAAATCCTTGACGGCCGATACCACGTCACCCTCGCGAGGGTCGAGCACCTGTTTGACGCCCAGGCCACGCAGCACGGCGCGCCGGGCGGGCGAGGGATCGGAGAAGATCACGTTGACACCGCGGCGCCGCAGCGTGAAGTACACCCCGATCCCGATCGGGCCACCGCCGTGGATGACGGCGGTCTGGCCGCCCTCGAGCTGGCAACGCTCGGCGGTGCGCCAGGCGATGGCCATCGGTTCGACCAGCGCGCCCTGCATGCCGGTCATGCCGGGGGGCAACTTGTGTGCCATCGAGCGCTTGACGACGGAGAACTGGGCCAGCCCGCCGCTGTCGCGGTTGTAGCCGTGAAAGGCCAGCAGGCCACAGTGATTGTATTGACCACTTTCGCAGTACAGGCAGTGCCCGCAGGTCTCCACGGGTTCGACGGCGACGCGGTCGCCGATCTTCAGATCCTCGATCCCAGCGCCGACTTCGACCACATCGCCGCACAATTCGTGACCCATGATGACGGGATTGACCATGCCCGTGAGCGGATGCGGCTCGCTGACGCGGGTCGTTATCGGGCCGTCGTAGTATTCGTGCAGGTCGCTGCCGCAGATACCATTGTACAGCACCCGCAGCTTGACCTGCCCCGGGCGGGTGACGGGCTCGGGGACATCCTCCAATCGTAGGTCCTGGCGTCCGTGATAAACCGCAGCGCGCATGCTCTCCTCCAGCCCCGAACGCTGCGGGGCGCGGCCAAGCTATGCTCCGTCGGCGGAGGCGTCAAGCGAGCCGGTTCAGCCGTGCATTGCGGCGCCGAAACTCAAGTCCTTCTCGGACAACAGGCGGATGGGGACGCGCGCCACCTTCCAGGTCTCATCGGCATATTCGCGAATGGTCCGGTCCGAGGAGAAGCTGTCGGAACGGGCCACGTTGAACACGGACATCTGCGACCAGTGCCGGCTGTCGGCGTAGGCCTGGTCGACCAGTCGCTGGCAGTCGGCGTAGGACTGATAGTCGGCCAGCACCAGGTACGGATCCCACCCCAGCAGTCCATCGATCAGTGGCTTGAATATCTGCGTGTCGCCGCGCGAGAAGAATCCGTCCTTGACCAGGTCGATGACCTGGCGCAACTCCGCGTTGGTGTCGTAGTACTGGCCGGGGCGATAGCCCTGGGCCTTGATGGCGTAGACCTCCGGGGCGGACAGTCCGAAGCTGAAGAAATTCTCCGCGCCGACCTGCTGGGAGATCTCGATATTCGCGCCGTCCTGAGTGCCGATGGTCAGCGCGCCGTTCATGCAGAACTTCATGTTGCCGGTGCCGGAGGCTTCCTTGCCGGCGGTGGAGATCTGCTCGGACAGATCCGCGGCGGGGTAGATGTGCTGGCCGGTCTTGACGCTGAAGTTCGGCCAGTACACGACCTTGATGCGACCTTTCACGGCCGGATCCTTGTTGATGATGTCGCCGACGGAAGTGATGAGCTTGATGATCAGTTTGGCGATGTAATAACCGGGCGCGGCCTTGCCGCCAAAAATGAAAGTGCGCGGCTGCATGTCGTGATGCGGGTCGGAGCGCAGCCGGTGGTACAGCGCGATCACGTGCAGGATGTTCAGGTGTTGGCGTTTGTACTCGTGGATGCGCTTGACCTGCACGTCAAACAGCGAATTCGGATCCACGGATACGCCGGTGCGGCTGCGGATGGCCTTGGCGAGCGCCGCCTTGTTGGCGTGCTTGATCTTCTGCCAGCGCTCCAGGAACACCGGGTCCGTGGCGAATGCCTCGAGCCGGCGCAGGTTCGACAGGTCGCGCACCCAGTCATCACCGATGACTTCGCTGATCAGCTGGGTCAGGCTGGGGTTTGACAACGCGATCCAGCGCCGCGGCGTGACGCCATTGGTCTTGTTGGAGAACTTCTCGGGCCACATTGCGTAAAAGTCGCGCAGGACATCGGACTTCAGCAATTCGGAATGCAGCGCGGCTACGCCGTTGATGGCGTGGCTGCCGACGCAGGCCAGGTGCGCCATGCGTACGAAGCGTTCACCGCTCTCGTCGATCAGCGACATGCTGGTGACACGGTGGTCATCGCCGAAGAAGCGGATGCGCACCTCGTCCAGGAAGCGCGCGTTGAGCTCGAAGACGATTTCCATGTGCCGTGGCAGCACGCGGCGGAACAGCGTCAGCGGCCAGCGCTCGAGCGCCTCGGGCAACAACGTGTGGTTGGTGTAAGCAAAGGTCTTGCGCGTGATTACCCAGGCCGTATCCCAATCCATCGCGTTCTCGTCGATCAGCAAGCGCATCAGCTCGGCAACGGCGATCGCCGGATGGGTGTCGTTCAACTGTGCGGTGAACTTCTCGTGCAGCCGCTCGCGCGGAATGCTCTGGGTCTTCAGGATTCGCAGCATGTCCTGCAGCGAGCAGCACACGAAGAAGAACTGCTGCTCGAGGCGCAGTTCCTTGCCCTGCACGGCCTCGTCGTTCGGGTAGAGGACCTTGGTGAGGTTCTCCGAGGAGACCTTCTGGTTGACGGCGCCGTAATAGTCGCCACGATTGAAGGTCGAGAAATCAAAGGACTCGGTGGCCTCGGCACGCCACAGCCGCAGCGTGTTGGCGGTGTTCACGTGGTAGCCGAGGATGGGCGTGTCGTAAGGGACCCCGACGACCGTGCGCTGCGGCACCCAGCGGGTGCGGACCCGCTCGTGCTCGTCGCTGTAGTGTTCGGTGTAGCCACCGAGCTTCACGTCGCAGGCCCATTCGGGGCGGGCGACTTCCCAGGCATTGCCGAAGCGCAGCCACTTGTCGGTTTTCTCGACCTGCCAGCCATCGACGATCTCCTGCTGGAAGATCCCGAACTCGTAGCGGATGCCATAGCCGATCGAGGGAATCTCGAGCGTCGCGAGTGAGTCGAGGAAGCAGGCGGCGAGGCGCCCGAGGCCCCCGTTGCCCAGGCCCGGCTCATCTTCGCACTCGAGCAGTTCGTCGTAGTCGAGACTCAATTCGGTCATCGCCTGGCGCACGACCAGTTCGAGCCCGAGATTGAGGATGTTGTTGCCCAGGTGCGGGCCCATCAGGAACTCGGCGGAGAAGTACGCCACGGTGCGCGAGCCATGCTTGGTGTAGGCCTCGGCGGTGCTGATCCAGCGATGCAGCATCTGGTCGCGAACCGTGAGCGCAAGGGCCAGGTAGGAATCATGGCGGGTGGCAAGGGTCGGAATCTTGCCCTGCACGTAGAACAGGTTGGTGTAGAAGGCGTGTTTTATCGCTTCGGTGCTCAAGGGAACGCCATCCAGGGGCGAGGTGGCGTCGACGGGACGGTATTCGGTGCGAACGGGCAAGCCGGGTGCGTTCATCGTCATGGGTACTCTTGAGCGTTTATCCGCAAAGATAGTATGCAGGTTTTGCACCTGATCCAAGCATACTTGGCGGCCGGTCATGAATACCCCGACTCCATCACAGCTGTCGCACAGCCTTCTGCCGGCCCAGCGGCGCGATGCGGCCGGACAGTCGCACGTTGACATGCGCGCGGTGCTGGCACTGGCATTACCGCTGGTCGCGAACAGCGCGGTGCAGACCCTCCTCAATCTCACGGACCTGTGGTTCATCGGCCATATCTCCACGATGGCACTGGCATCAGTCGGGGCCGTGAACTGGCTGGTGGTGGCCGTGGTGTTGCTGCTGGCCGGCAGCGGCATGGCCGTGCAGACCTGCGTCGCCCAATGCTACGGCGCGGGGCGCTACGCGCGCGCGGCCCAGGCGACCTGGTCGGGGCTGTGGGGCATCCTGTGCGTCGCGCCGCTGTTCGTCGCCGTGGCGTTCACGAGCCACTACATCCTGGCGCCCTTCGGCATCGGCCACGACATCGAGGCGACGGCCACGCGCTTCTGGATGCCGCGTGTTGCGGGCGCGCCGCTGGGGGTGGCGGTGTGGGGCGCGCTCGGCTTCTTCAACGGCATCGGTCGTCCGCGCGCCACGGTGGTCATCACCCTCATCATCACCTGCACGAACGTCATCCTGAACCACTTCTTCATCTTTGATTTAGGACTGGGCGTTGCCGGATCGGCCTGGGCATCGACCTGCGCACAGGCAGTCGGGCTGATCAGCGCTTTGCTGGTGTTTCTATCGGCCCGCTACCGGCGCGAATACCGCACGCATCTGCTGTGGCGCCCGCGCGCGTCCGTGCTGTGGAGCCAGTTTCGCCTGGGGTTCCCGATGGGACTGACGGGGGCCTCGGACCTGATCGGCATTTCGCTGTTCCAGCTCATGCAGGTGCGCCTAGGCAGCATCGATGGGGCGGCGACCCAGTTAGTCATGGCCTCCACCGCCATCGCGTACATGCCGGGCGTTGGTGTCGCGCAGGCCGGCACGACCCTGGTGGGGCAGTCCATCGGGGCGGGCAATCGGGCCTGGGCGATGCGGGTCGGCACCCACGTGGTCTTGATGGCCGCGATTCTCATGGGGGGCATTGGCGTGTTGCTGGCGCTCGCGGGCCCGTGGGCGTTGCCGCTGCTGCTGACCTCGGGGGATGCGGCCGCCACGGCGGTGTTGCGCGAAGGCGCGGTGCTGCTGTGGTTCGCCGCGGCCTACCAGTTCTTTGATGGCCTCAACATCGGCAGCAGCTTCTGCCTGCGCGGCGCGGGCGACACGCTGGTCCCGGGCGCGCTGGTGCTGGTGATGTCGTGGTTCGTGTTCGTGCCGCTTGCGCACATCCTCACGTTTGCGCCGGGGGGTGGCTTCCTGCACTTCCTGCCGCAGCTGGGTTACGGTGCCCGCGGCGGATGGGTCGCGGTGGTGCTGTACATCCTGATGCTGGGCTCGGTGTTGTTCGGCCGCTGGCGGCTGGGCACGTGGCAGAAAATCCGCCTTTAGAACGCCCTCAGCGCGCCTTGGCGAGCCCCATCCACTTTTCGAGCGGTTCGACCCGGTTGCGGCTCACCGACAGGCGCGCGCCACAGCGCAGCTGCACGGCATAGTCGCCCCCGGCTTCGCGCAGCAAAGTCTCGATCTGATCGAGCCGCACGATCACGGAACGATGGATGCGAAAGAAGTGCGTCGGGTCGAGACGCTCCTCGAGGGTTTGCATGCGCTCGCGGATGATGTAAGTGCGCTCGCCCACATGAATTTCGGCGTACGGACCACTGGCCGCGATGTACTCGATGGTCACGACGGGCACGACCCGCACCTGGCCGCGCATTTCGACGGCGATCCGCTCCAGGTACCCCGTGGCGACGGAGTTGGTCAACGCGACGGACGCCGCCGCACCGGCACTCGCGTTCAGCACCGTGCGCAGCTGGTCGGACAGCTTGCCCAATTCGGTGAGCCCGATCATCTTGCGTGCGCGCCGGAAAGCCTGCTCGAAGCGCTCATCATCGAAGGGCTTCACGAGGTAGTCGACGGCCGCGACATCGAAGGCCTCGAGGGCGTAGCGGTCATAGGCCGTCACGAATATCGTGGGCGGCATGTTTTCGGGGCCGATGTCGCTCACGACCTCGAGGCCGGTGCGCCGCGGCATCTGTACATCAAGAAACACCAGATCGGGCTTGAGCGTGCGGATGGCTTCGATGGCCGCATCGCCGTTGTCGGCGAAGCCGACGATCTCCACGCCTTCCTCGTGGCGCAGCAGATCCTCGACACGCTGACGTCCCAATGCTTCATCGTCGACGATGAGGACGCGCAGGTTTGGCCCCGTCATCGCGCAGGCTTCTTAAGCGGTAGCGGCTACTGCGGAGGTGCGCAGGTCATTCTGGGTGTGATAGGGGAGCGATACTTCGGCGATCAGGCCACCGCCATCGGCGTGGCGCAGGATGAGGCTTTGGACCGGGCCGTAGAGTGCCGCCAGCCGCGCCCGGGTATTGCGCAATCCCAGGCTGTTGGGCGAGGGCGGCTGATCCAGGCTGACTTCGGGGCCGTTGTCGCGCACGCTGATGATCACACGCTCACCCGCACGCTTGGCGGTCACTTCGACGTAGCCGCCGTCGCTGAGCTTGCTGATCCCGTGCTTGATGGCGTTCTCGACCAGTGGTTGCAGGATCAGATTCGGTACCAGCGCATCGCGCACATTGTCGTCGGCGTGCATGTCCACCTGCAGGTGTCCCTGGAACCGGATCTGGATGACATCGAGGTAGCGTTCGGTGAAGGTGAACTCCCGCTGCAGCGGCACCTCGGGTTCGTCGGCCTCATCAAGCGACGTGCGCAGCAACTCGCTCAACCGCGCGATCATGCGCCGCACGCCGCGCGGGTCGCGTTCGACCAGCGCGGATACGGCATGCAGGGTGTTGAACAGGAAGTGCGGGTTCAGCTGCATGCGCAGCGCCGACAGCCGGGCATCGGCCAGTTGGGCCTGCAGCTGCGCGGCCTGCGCCTGCAGGCGTACGGATTCCTCGCGGCGGACCTGGTAGCGCCAGAAATAGTTGCGCGCGAACCCGGCGGCGAGCACGGCGACGAAAACGATGAAGTCATTCACGAACCAGTGCGAACGCAGCCGCGCGATGGCCGCCATATCCGGCGAGATGGGCGTGGGGCCGCCATAGTAGAACAGGTGCGTGCGCACGAAACTGGTCGCCAGGTCGATCACGATGGCGAGCACCAGGCCGACCACCACGAACAGCAGGCGCGTGTGCCAGCCGGTGCGTTCGTTCGCCAGACGGCTGGCGAACCAGATGATCGCGGGGGTCACCGCGCACCACATCAGGGAATTCGAGAAAGTCACCATGGCGGCCGCGAAGGGCACGAGGGGCAGAAACGGGCCATGCGCCCGCGGCTCGATCAGGTAATTCGCGGAAGTGAGGATCCCGATCAATGACCAGAACCCGAGGATGAGCAACAGTTCGGTGCGGCTCAGGGAACGGTATTCCGTCGCGTCGGTGCGCCCGGGAGCCAGGATTTCCGGCTCGGAACCCAGGTTGACCTGGGGCAGGGCGACCGGCGGGTTGAAGCTGAGGGTGCTGGCATTCATCCGCCAAGAATAGGCCCTTGCGCGACGTGCGAAAAGCCCGCGTCTTGAGCCGCACCGGCCGGCCCATGAATGGCCGGCAAGGCAGGATCAGTGGCAGTCAGTCCGTCGGGGGCAGGGCTTCCTGCAGGGTCTGCTGGAACGAGGCGGGATCCTTGCTGCTGCGATCGTAGGTGCGGGTGACATCCATGGCCTTATTGCGGCCTTCACTTGCAACCTCGATCTTGACTATAAGCTGCCGGCCGTCCGCGGACAGGGTGTAGCGCTCCTTGACCCTCGGTCCGATCTGCGGATCGAGGAAAACGAGATAGCTGCGCCCGGACCAGCCGGAGACCTGGTCGGCGACGCCGCTGGGCACCGACACCACGCTCTTTTCCCCGGGGGTATAGCTGCGCGAGCGGGCCGCGTTGACGATGCGCACCTCGGTATCGGACTGCTGGATTTTCAGCCACTGGCCACCCAGCAGGGCATTGGTCTGAAAGTCGATCGGTGGCCGATACTGACTGCGTTCGTCCCGGCCGCCGTTGCCGACCATCCGCGTATTTGCCCCGATGTTGGACGTATCGATGGGCGGCAGATCGGTCGTCGGATCATTGATGACCTCCGGAGCGGGTGCGTCACCGGGCGCGGAGCCGGACCCGCGCCGCCCGTTGGCATTGCCGAACTTGGGCTTGGGCTGCACCGCAGCAAGAACCTTGTCCGTGTCGGAACTTAAACCCACGTTGAGCTCCCAAACGCCGGCGATGCTGTAATTCGGAGGCGGCAGCTCATGCACGCGCGGCGCGAGGCAACCGGCGAGGCTGGCCAGGATCAGGCCACCGCAAAACAGAGTCAGACGGGGCCAGGGTGTGTGAATCATCGCAGTTCAGAGTGCCAATCGACGCAAAAGTTTCAAGGGCTTGGCATCGCGGGTGTGTTCTTTACCGCTGATTCTAGCGCACTCGGCGAGCACCGCCGGGTCACGATGCAGAATTTTCACGCCTGCTGGCGGTCTGATGATGAAACGGCGCATGGTGGAGCGCGAGAGCGAAGCGTGAGGGCCGTCATTCCGCGATCGCAAAGGTAAGCCTAATGTAGGCCCGAATGCTGCATACCCGTTAAGGTCATTAAACGGAGGTAAAGCTGATGAGTACGCAAGAGGATCCGGTCCGCGGCAAGGACTTTCTGGAGTCCTTGAGTTCCTTCAGCAAACTGCACCGCTCGCAGAAGTGGGAAGGCACATTCGCGGAATTCCTCACCACGGTGCTGACCGCAAATCCTGTCGCGACGGCCCGCAGCAGCCATCAATACATCTGGGACATGCTGCGCTGGCATGGTCATGGGCAGGACGAAAGTGGCGGCGACGGCAACAAGGCGCCCGCGCTGTTCAGCCGTGAACTGTTCGGCATCGACGAACCGTTGTCGCGCGTCGTCGATTACTTCAAGGCTGCGGCCGCCGGATCGGATGTGGGCAGACGGCTGCTGTTGCTGCTCGGGCCCCCATCGGGGGGCAAGTCGACCCTGGCAATTCTGATGAAACGCGGCCTGGAGGAGTACAGCCGCACGGATGCGGGCGCGCTCTACGGCATCAAGGGTTCACCGCTGCGCGAGAACCCGCTGAACCTGGTGCCGGCGAGCCTGCGTGCGGAGTTTCGCGAGCGCTACGGTGTGGAGATCCAGGGGGAGCTGTCGCCCTGGGCGCGTGAGCTGGTCGAGCGGGAGTTCGAAGGTGACTTTGGACGCGTCCCGGTGGAGCGCATTTTCATCTCGGAAGCCTTGCGCATCGGCATCGGCACCTACGCCCCGCATGACCCGACGACGGCGGACATCGCGGATCTGGTGGGCTCGGTGGACCTGGCGAAGGTGGCGCAGATCGGCGATGAAGGCGACCCGCGCGCGTGGTCCTGGTCGGGCGCGGTCTACTCGGCCAGTCGCGGCATGCTGGAGATGATCGAGATCCTCAAGGTGAAACGGGAGTTTCTCTACCTGCTGCTGACGATGACCCAGGAGAAGAACGTCAAGGTGTCGCGCTTCCCGCTCATCCATCTGGATGAGACGATCCTGGCGCACACGAATCTCGCGGAATTCCACAAGTTCCTGCAGGAGAAGGAGAACGAGGCACTGCTCGACCGCATGGTCATCATCAAGGTGCCATACTCGCTCTCGTATCAGGACGAGGCGCGCATCTACAAGAAGCTGGTGGTGGGCGCGCCGGCGTTCCGCGACGTGCACCTGGACCCGCACGTGCTGGACCTGGCAGCCGTGTTCGCGATCCTGACGCGGCTGACGAAGCCGGAACGGGAAGGCCTGGACCTGGCCAAGAAACTGCGGCTGTACTCGGGTGAGTCGGTCGAAGGCGTGCCGGAGTCCGAAGGCGCGCGCCTGAGGGCCGAAAGCAACGATGAGGGCCTGACCGGCGTCAGTCCGCGCTTCGTGATCAACTCCCTGTCGAACGCGATCACGCGCGGCAACACCCACAGCCTGACGAGCATGGAGCTGCTGCTGGCGCTGAAGGACTCGATCGACAGCGATGCGCGCATGGAAGCGAAGCACAAGAAGCTGTGGATCGATCACCTGGTGACGGCCCGCAAGGAGTTCTACAACCGCTGGGTGAAGGAAGACGTACATCGGGCCATGTTCGCCTCGTTCGAAGCCGAGGCGCAGCAGCTGCTGGAGAAGTATCTCGATGAGGTCGAGGCCTCGCTGGATCACCGGCAGGTCACCGACCCGATCACGGGCGAAACGCGCCCCGCGGACGAACGCTTCCTGCGCCAGGTGGAGGAGAAGATCAAGGTTTCGGACTCCGGCAAGCAGTCGTTCCGCCAGGAGGTCGTGCGCAAGGCCATGGTCGCCTTCAAGACCGGCGAGAAATTCAACCTGGCGAGCCACGCGCGCATGCGCGAGGCCATCGAACAGTACCTGTTCGAGGAACGCCGCGACGTGCTGCGCCTGGTGACCTCGACGGCACGGCCGGATGAGGATGCGCGGCAGAAGATTTCGGTAGTTCAGGAAAGACTCATCAAGGAGTATGGTTACGATGAGCACAGCGCGAAGGAAGCGCTGAGCTATGTCACGACTCTTCTGGCACAGGAGTAACATGACCGAGAATAGCGACGATGCCAGTTCCCTTGGGCTCGCGAGATGGTACGACCTGTTCTCGCGCGGCGCCCGCGACTGGTTGCGTCATGATGAGAAGGTGCGCGAGGCCGTCCGCGAACACCTGCCCAAGATCATCGCCAACGGCGATGTGATCAATGACACGGCGCGCTCGGTGCGCGTGCCGGTGAAAATGCTGGAGCACTACCACTTCAGGTTGCGCAATCCCGGTGACTCACAGGGCGTGGGCCAGGGCGGGACCAAACCCGGCGATGTGCTGGTGGATGGCCGCCCGGATCGAGGTGCGGAGAAAGGCGCCGGTGGCCAGGAGGATGGCGGCATCCAGCTGATGCTGGAGATCAAGATCGACGACATCGTCGATTGGCTGTGGGAGGAGATGCAGCTGCCGAATCTGAAGGCCCGCGTGGGCCCCTCGGACGACAGTGACTGGGTGCGCGAGGGCTGGGACCGTCGCGGTGCACGATCGCGACTGGACCGTCGCCGCTCGGTGAAGGAACTGGTGAAACGCCAGGCGTTAGGCGGATCGCCGACCTTCATCGACGAGGATCTGCGCTTCCGGCAGCTCGCGCGCCGCCGCCAGCCGGCCATCCACGCGGTCGTATTCTTCATGCTGGATGTATCGGGCAGCATGTCCGACCGCGACCGCAAGCTCGCCAAGACGTTTTTCTTCTGGGTCGTGCAGGGCCTGCGACGCGAATACCGCTCGCTTGACACGGTGTTCGTGGCCCACACCACCGAAGCGTGGGAATTCGCGGAAGCCGATTTCTTCCAGGTCGCGGGCACGGGGGGGACGGTGGCCTCGACCGGCCTGAACAAGGTCCGCGAAATCATCGCCACGCGCTTCAATCCGGCGCGCCACAATATCTATCTGTTCTACGCCTCGGACGGCGACAACAGCATCGGCGATCATGCGCCGGCCGCGGAGGCGCTGGGCGATATCGCGACGAAGGCCTGCTTCGCAGGCTACGTGGAGGTTGCATCGGGATTGTCGCGACAGCTGGCGACCGAAACCGGGCGGCTGTTCGCCGACGCGGCGACCAATGGCCTGCCGGTGGCAAGTTTCGTCATCGACGACTTTGAGGGCGTGTGGGCGGCGGTGCGGCATTTCTTCGGCGCGGAAGCCGAGGCGGCCGGATGAAGGAGCGGGTGACGCAAGCCGGCGGCGACTGGCGCAGCTACGTGCAGCGGCTGGAGCAACTCGCGGCCCGTTCGGGCATGAAATTCGATCCGGTGGAATTCGAAGCGGTGCCGGACGCCTTCATGATGGAGATCGCCGTCTACGGCCTGCCCGTGCGCATGCCGCACTGGTCCTTTGGCGTGCGCTACATCTACCAGCTGATCCAGCGCCATATGGGAAATTCACGCCTGTTCGAGGTGGTATTCCCGGGCAATCCGGGCCACGCCTACCTGTCCAATGGCAACGGCCTGGCGGAGAACGTGCTGGTGACCGCCCATGTGCTGGGGCACGCGGATTTCTCGCGCAACAACCTGCTGTTCAGGCGCTGCCAGGAGCAGGTCAGCGAACATATCGTCGAACATGCGGCCAGCCACGCGCGGCAGATCAGCCAAGCGATCGAGACCCACGGGCCGCAGCGGGTCGAGGCGGCCCTGGATGCGGCCCTGGCGCTGGAGCAGCACATCGACATAGATCGGCGCCTGCGCCGCGACCGTTATCCGCAGTTTCTCCCGGACGCGAAGACACTGGTGGATGATGATTTCCGACGCCGCTTCGCCTCGCTCGATCCGGTGGCGGCGCAGGGCGTCTTTGAAACGCGCAAGCGCGCACCGGTGCCGCCGCATCCGGAGCGGGACCTGCTGTGGTTCATCGCGAATTACGCGCCGGACATGGAAAGCTGGGAGCGCGATATCTTCCTGGCGGTACGCGAGGAGTCGTTTTACTTCTACCCGGTCTTTGCGACGCAGATCATGAATGAGGGCTGGGCCTCGTACTGGCATGCGCGGCTGCTGCGCGAAGCGGACTTCATGCCACCGGGGGCCTACGTGGAGGCCATCAAGTGCCACTCGGATGTGGTGCGGCCGATGGCCGCGGATCAGCAGGTCGCCCTGGCCGTAAATCCCTATCACCTGGGATTTTCGCTGTGGGAGAAGATCATTGAAAAGGAGGGCATGGAAACGGCGCGCCGCATCATGACGGAGGATGATGACTTCGGCTTCCTACGCAATCATCTGACCCGGGAAATCGCCGATGAGATGGAGCTGTTCCGGTTCGCGGCGCGCAGTGATGGTCAGATCAAGGTGCTGGATCGGGACCTGCATGGCCTGCACGAGGCACTGCTTGCGCCCAAGTATAACTTTGGCGCGCCGAACATTGCGGTGTCACGGCTGGACAATGACGGCTCCCTGGAACTCGAACACGATCACGTGACCGACGGCCGTGGCATTGACGTGGACCGGGCGCGCAAGGTGCTCGAGTACATCCGGCGCGTCTGGCGCCGGCCGGTGACCCTGCATACCGTGGATCAGGGTGGGGCGTCGATGGCCTTGTCGGCGCTATAAAAAAAGCCCCGCATGAGGCGGGGCTTCAAATCAACGTCTCCTAAAGGAATTTAGAAGATGACGTATTTCACATTGATATAGAAGTTCCGCAGCAGGGGATCCGCCTCGAGCGAGTTATACCCCGCCGCAAAGGTGTCTTGCGGTGCATTGGTGAACGGCGGATTTCTGTCGAAGATGTTCTTGATTCCAAACAACACGGTCAGCTTGTCGACCGGCTTGACACTCACGTAGGCATCAACGAGCGAATAGCTGCCTACATTGGGCACAACGCCGGCCGCATTGGGGAGTTCGTCGACGTACCTTGAGTAGAAGCGGTTATTGAGTCCGGCACCCCACATGTGATTCGGGCTCGTCCAATCGACTCTCAGGTTATGCTGCCACCGGTACGCCACCTGCAGGACGTCCCCGCTGGTGGGAATATTATTGAACCAGCCCACGATGTTCTGCTCCGGGCCGCCCGTGTACTGCTGCAGCCGATACTGCGTGACCGCGGTGCCTTCCAGATCCTCGTGGAATGTTCCAATCGGGGTGCGCTGCTGGTATTGGATGCTCAAGTCGATACCGTCAGTGGTGATTCTGCCCGTATTCTCAAAGGTCTCCGTGATGTATCCACAGGTCGGTGCCGTGTAAGGGGTGCAATCCGTGGCCTCTGCGATCGTCGCCGGGAGCGTTCCACTGGAGTTCGGTACGATATAGTTCGCGAACGCGGTGGGATTGCCGTAAATGGCCGAGGCCGGAACGGTACTGATGGTGTTCTTGAGCAGGATTCTGTAGTAGTCCAGCGTAATACCCAGGTCCTGGACCGGGGAAATGATCACGCCGAGATCGAAGTTCTGCGATGTTTCGGGCGTCAGGTTTTTGTTGCCGCCATAGAGCCCGATTCCCTGCGAGCTGCAGGCAAGTGGAGTCCACTCCGTATTGTAGCTGCCCGGCTGGCAGAACGGATTGCCTTGTCCCATGGTGCCGCTGTTCGCGGCTGACAGGGAAGGCGACTGGTACAGATTAAAGAGCGTGGGCGCCCGGAAACCGGTGGAGGCGCTCCCCCGGAAGGTCAGGAAACTGGTCGGCTGATAGCGCAACGACAACTTCGGGTTGTTGGTGGTGCCGAAATCGCTGTAGCGGTCCTGGCGATCCGATATGTCGAGATCGAGGCTCTTCAGGATCGGCACGTCCAGCTCGACGAAAGCCGCCTGTACGTCACGGCTGCCCTTCACTGAGAAGTCAGTAAGTCCGCTTGCCGCCGCCACCAGGTTGTTATCAGGCGTGGTCGCGTTCGCGAAGCGCTCACCGTTCACGGTGAAGCCGAGCGCCACGGTCGCCGGAGTTCCCGCATTGAAGGCATCGCCCAGCTCGTGGCTGGCGTGGCCGTCAATGCTCCAGCGTGTGTCCTCGCCGAGTTCGTAGACACCATTGACATACGAGGAGTTGATCAAGGCCTGTCCTGCCGCGCTTTGGGGACCGAAGGGGTTGATCAGATTGCTCAAGACGCCGCCGGGCGCCAGCAAGGCCTCATTGGGTAGGCCCCCGGTCCAGCTATTGTCGCTGGTGTTCTTGCTGTAATTGATGTCGGTAGCGTAGTCCCAACCGGCGTTGCTGCCGGAGAACGTCAGCAGCACCCGCTGCTCAACATTGAGATTGCCCTCGAAGCGGTTGTTGTCGGGATCGGTCCAATCCACAGTGAGCGGACCGCCGAGATCCGGCGTCGCGGTGGTGCAGTTCGCCGGGCCCCGGTCGCAAATCAGCTGAGCTGGCGTCGGGTAGTAGGGGCTCGCCGGGGTTATCTTGAATTGATAGAACATGGGTCCGAAATAGCCGTTCTGCTGGGATTGGGTATACAAGTACTGCAGCTGCACCTGGTTGTTGACCGGCAGCGCCTTGGTGATGGACACCATCCCGGAGATCTCGTCGGTCTTCGGCAGCAGATCCGTCGCTGCGGAATACCGGTATGAGCAGTCGCCGAAATACTCGGTCAGCTGGGGATTACCCGCGCAGGCCGGATAGCCCGACTGCCAAGTGTTACCGTTGGGATCCGTTACAGCCCCGGGCCACGGTCCCGGGAAGTTCGTCGCGGTGACGCCCTGCGCGGGGTAAAATCCCTCGGCGCTGAAATCCCGCTGCGTCGCGCGCAGTTCCTGTTGCTTCTGGTAACTGCCCGTGATCATGACGTTATAACCGTCGTTCGACAGATCCCCGTGTCCCAGGCTGAAATCCAGCTGGCCCGAGCCACCGCCATTCTCCTGCGGACGGTCGAAGTTACCCTCGATTTGGGCCCCCTGGTAATTCTTCTTGGTGATGAAATTGATCACGCCCGCGATCGCATCCGAGCCGTACAGCGCCGAGGCGCCTTCCCGCAGCACTTCGACCTGGTCGATGGCGGAGAACGGAATACCGCTCAGGTCAACGGCATTGCCGCTGAAGGCATTGGCGGCCAGTCGTTGGCCATCAAGGAGGATCAGGGTGCGGCCAGATCCCAGGTCGCGCAGGGCGGCGTAACTACCGCCTCCGGAATATGACCCGATGGCTGAAGCCATGTTTATCGCCGGGGTGTTGGCGCTAAGGGTGTTCAGCGCCTGCTCCACGTTCGTGATGCCCTGTTGCTTGAGGGCGTCGTATTTGAGGACCGTGATGGCCTCGGAAGTTTCCGCTTCCGTCCTCTTGATCATGGTGCCGGTGACGATGACCTCTTGAAGCGGTGCATTCGTGTCGGCGGCGTTGGCGGGCGCTTCCTGTGCCTGTACTGCGAAGCTGGCTGCGGTGAGTGCGGCCAGTACGGCCGCATGTACCGAATTGCGAATTAAGTGATACGAATGATGCGTCCTGTGGTTGGGACGGTTCGCTGGTTCTGACATGGCAGAATTCTCCAGTACGCATTCTCCCGACACTCAACGGAGCAACCATCGGTAGTCATTTCATTCGTTGAGTGCGGCGCCATGCGTACGATCCTTAAAGTTGATACCCAAGCAGCCGACCGGCGCTGCTCCCTTCTGTGGGATCAGCATAATCCGTAATAGTGGCGCAATACAATAATATGTTGTCGTCGGGCAACAGTGTGATGCGGCGCACATTGGCAGTGCCGCACCCCTAAGAACAGTGCGGATTCGCGGCCTTAGGACCCATACGCGGCCGCAGAGTGCGGCTATTCGGCATCAAATCGCCATGGATGTATCTTTAATGCTACAGGCGTGTAGGAGATGTCCGGCAACAAGAGGGGTGAAACGAGCTAGGGGGCGGGCCGCCACTTCGCGAAGTCACCGACCTTGATATGCAGCTTGTCGCAGATCCCGGCCTGCAGTTCGATCACGGCGTTCACGGGGACATCGGAACTGATGGTGGTCTCGTCATGCGGCAGGGCATGGGCGATCTTGACCACCTGACCATCGACGGCCACGAACAACATGTCGAGCGGGATGTAGGTGTTGCGCATCCACATGGTCCACACCTTGGGTGCGTCGCCCACGAACACCATGCCCCGGTCGGCCGGCAGCTCGCGCACGAACATCAGTCCCTGCTCCTCGCGCGCCTGGGTGTTCGCGACCCAGATCGTGAAGGCGTGGCTGGCGCCGCCGCTGCTGATGGTGAGTGTGGTCTGCGCAAACGCCGACAGGTCCTCGAGCTTCGCACTGGGGGTCTGCGCGCGGCCGGTGACAGCGTACAACGCCAGCAGGCTGCCGAGCGCGCACAGCGCCACCAGCCACCGGCGTATCGAGGTCGAATGCGGGTTCATGGTGCGAGAGGACTCCATGGCAATTGTCGAGAAGCTTACCTGCGACCGGAAAACTCCGCGCGCCCCGCGAAATCAAAGCGGGTGACGAGGATGCGCCCCGTGCCGGTGAGATCGTTGGCCGGCTGGACACAGAAGCCGCGGGCCTCGATACGCCAGGCCCGCACCAGGCTCGTCCCCGGCAAGCGACGCTGCGCGAGTGCGTCGGTCGTGCACTTGTCGTCGCCGCGGGTGGCGAATATGCGCCCGCCATCGAGCAGGACCGTCAGATTGGTCGGCAGTTCGCGTCCGGGACTGCCTTCGCGTGCCGACTGCACGCCGAAGACCAGGCGCATGATCCTACCGCCGGGCCCGGGCCCGGCAAAGCTCATGCGCAGGCCGCTGCCGTCGGGGCGCGCCTCGCCCGCGCACGTCAGCGGTGCGTCTTTCCAGTTCACGTCCATGTTCAACGCGCCGCGGATCCGGGCGCGCACATACCCGGTGCCATCGCCCAGGCAGGCGCCGCTTGCGGCCAATTTCCGTCCGAGGTCGGGGTCCAGGCTCTCGGTCACGTCGGGTGCGGAGTTCGCGCTGCCGGCAGCCGGGTGTCGCGGCAACTGGATGATCGGTTGTGGTGCTCCTGCCGGGGCAGTCGTTGCGAGCAGTGACGCAGCGAACCACAGCAGGGTTGCGAGTGCCGGAATCGGTTTCATCCCGCGCAGTCTACCGTGGCCGCCGCACTGTGACGCGCTCGACAGGATGATGGCTTCGTGCCGGCACGAATCCTGCGACTTCGCCTATAGACAACGGCCACTTGAACACGGAAAGTAAGGTGGTACCGCAATTACAACAGCTTTATCGAGCGGCCTATCATGCAGAGACAGCCTGCGCGCGCCTCCTACGGAAGATTTGTCAGCCGCCTCACCAGCGGTACGCTCGCGATCGTAATGGCCGGTGGCCGCGGCGAACGACTCAAGGGTCTGACGATCAATCGCTGCAAACCCGCGACGCCCTTCGGCGGTAAATTCCGCATCATCGATTTCGTGCTGTCCAACTGCGTCAACTCGGGCATCCGCCAGATCTCGATCCTCACGCAGTACAAGCAGCAGCCGCTGATCCAGCACGTGCAGCAGGGCTGGAGCTACCTGCGCGGCGAATTCGGCGAATTTGTCGAGATCATACCGGCGCAGCAGCAGATTGGCGAAATATGGTATCGCGGTACGGCCGATGCGCTGTATCAGAACCTCGACCTGATCCGCGCGCACCGACCCAAGCACGTATTGGTGCTCGCGGGCGACCATATCTACAAAATGGACTATGGTCCGATGATCGCCTACCACGTCGAAAAGGGCGCGGACATCACGGTGGGTGTGGTGCAGCTGCCGGCCGGTGAGTCGAAGAGTTTCGGCGTGCTCACCGCGACCGAGTGGAACCGCGTGACGAAGTTCTCGGAGAAACCGGCGCAGCCCGACACGCTGCCCGGACGGCCGGATTCGATTATCGCCTCGATGGGCATCTACGTTTTCAACACGAGCCTGCTGGAGAAGCTGCTGACGGAGGATGCGCAGGATCAAACTTCCGCGCACGACTTCGGCAAGAACATCGTTCCGCAGGCCATCGGCAACCGGCAGGTGTTCGCCTATCCGTTCCAGGACGTGAAGACGCGCGCGCAAAGCTACTGGCGCGACGTCGGAACGGTGGATGCGTACTACGATGCGAACATCGAGCTCGTGCATGTTAAGCCGGAGCTCAATATCTATGACCGCGAGTGGCCGATCTGGACCTACCAGGAGCATCAGCCGCCGGCCAAGTTCATCCTCGATGAAGACACGCGGCGCGGCATGGCGGTCAATTCGATGGTGTCGGGCGGCGTGATCATCTCCGGTTCACGTGTGCGCAATTCGCTGCTGTTCTCCGACGTGCGCATCGATGAGCGCTCGTACGTCGAAGCGGCGGTCATACTGCCGCACGTGGATGTGGGCCGCGGCTGCACGATCAAGCGCTCCATCATCGATGAAGGCTGCCAGATTCCCGACGGCATGAACATCGGCACGGACCTGGCGCTGGATGCCCAGCGCTTTCATGTCACCGAGAACGGCGTGGTGCTGGTCACGGCCGACATGCTGCGACGTCTGAGCAACCCTTAAGCTACGCGTAGCCGGCGCGCTGCATGGACTCTCCTGCCCGTCTGCCCGTCGTCCTGCTGTGGCACATGCACCAGCCACAGTATCGCGATGCGCTGACCGGCCAGGATGTGCTGCCGTGGACGTATCTGCACGCCATCAAGGACTACACGGACATGGCGGCGCACCTGGAGGAGAACCCGGCCGCGCATGCCGTGGTGAACTTCACGCCCGTGTTGCTCGACCAGCTGGATGAGCTGTCCCGTCGCGTCCAACAGCACCTGGTGGCAGCCGCGCCGCTGCCGGATCCGGTGCTCGGCCTGCTGGGACCGGATCCGGTGCCGATTGCACCGGCGGCACGGCTGGTCCTGCTCCAGGCCTGCCTGCGCGCCCATCGCAAAAACCTCATCGAACGCTTTCCCGCGTACCTGGCGCTGGTGAACTTTGCCGAGCAATGCGCTTCGCTCGAGCGCATCAGCTGGGCATCGGATGCGCTGATCCACGATCTGGCCGTGTGGTTCCACCTCGCGTGGATGGGTGAGACGGTGCGCCGCACCGATTCACGGGTCGCGACACTGTCGAGCCAGTCGTGCGGCTTCACCCCAAGCCAGCGCCGCGAGCTGCTGGAACTCATCGGTGAGCTGCTGGCTGGCATCATTCCGCGCTATCGACGCCTGCAGGAATCGGGACAGTGTGAGTTGTCCGTGACCCCTTTCTCGCACCCGATTCTGCCGCTGCTGTTCGACTTCAACGCGGCCCACGACGCTGTGCCCGATGCGTTGCTGCCGCAGCATCGGGGCTATCCGGGCGGCGCGGCCCGCGCGCAATGGCAGGTGGCCGAATCGATCCGTTCGTATGAGCGGCATTTTGGGGTTCGGCCGCGGGGTTGCTGGCCGGCGGAGGGCGCGATCAATGAACCGACGTTGCGGCTGCTCGATGCGCAGGGATTCAAGTGGGCAGCCTCGGGCGCGACGGTGCTGCGCGGATCCTTACGCGCGAGCCATCTGGACCCGGATGCAACGGACGCATACAACCGGCCCTACCAGCTGCCGGGCACGGCCCTGAACTGCTTCTTTCGCGAACAAGGCCTGTCGGATCTGATCGGCTTCAGGTATTCGACCTGGCGCGGTGATGATGCGGCGAACAACCTGGTGCATGACCTGGTTGAAATGGCGCAGGGGAAGAACACGGCCGGGCCGACCCACGCGGTGTTGATTGCACTCGATGGCGAGAACGCGTGGGAGTACTACCCGTTCAATGGCTACTGGTTCCTGAAGGCCATGTACGCGGGCCTCGTGGGGCATCCGCAACTCGAACTGATGACGCTGACACAGTGTCTGGAGCGCGGCATCCAGCCCGTGCCCCTGCAGCGCGTGCAGGCGGGCAGTTGGGTCCACGGGACGCTGGCGACCTGGATCGGCGATGCCGCCAAGAACTTCGCGTGGGATCTGCTGTGCGAGGCGAAGCGCGCCTTCGATGAGACACTGGCGAGCGGCGCCCTGGATGCGGCGGCATGCGCGACGGCGACGCGCCAGCTGGCGCTGTGTGAGAGTTCGGACTGGTTCTGGTGGCCTGGCGACTATAATCCGGCCGAGGCCGTGAGCCAGTTCGACCAGTTGTACCGCCGGCAGTTGCTGAATCTCTACCAGCTGCTGGGCCGTGCCGCGCCGGATGCGCTCTCACGTGCGATTTCGACGGGTTCGGGCGACATGGAGAATGGCGGCGTCATGCGCCGCGCTTAAGACCAGTGATTCAATCGCAGATCGACGGAACGGCACAGCCGGCGGGCCTGCGCCGCGCGGCTCGCTACAGCTATTTTGGCGCGCGCATCAACCGCTGGCTGGGGCGCAGGGCCGAAGCGCAACGCATGTGCCGGCGTGCGCTCAGTTTCTGCGATTACACGAAGGCCTACCGGCTGCTTTCGGAACTGGAGCTGCCGGGCGAGCACTACTTCAAGGTGCTGGCGCGGGTGCACGAACGGGTGCGGCCGGCGACCTACCTGGAAGTCGGCGTCTCGCGGGGCAAGTCCCTGCAACTGGTGCGGCCGCCAACGCTGGCGCTGGGAATCGACCCGCAGCCGCGCGTCGGCTTTACGCTGGCGCCCAACCAGAAGGTTTTCGCCCAGACCAGCGATGATTTCTTCGCGCAGCAGGACGTCCCGGCGCTGCTGGGTGGCCAGCCGCTCGACATGGCATTCATCGACGGTATGCATCACTTCGAGTACGCGCTGCGTGACTTCGTGAATATCGAACCCCTGTGCCGGCCCGGCTCCCTGATCTTCGTCCACGACTGCTACCCCATCGACGCGCGCAGCGCGCAGCGCGACCAGACCACGGCATTCTGGAGCGGGGACATCTGGCGCCTCATCGTGCTGTTGAAGAAGCATCGTCCGGACCTCCTGATCCATACCATCGGTACGCCGCCCACGGGCCTGGGACTGATGACGCGCCTGGATCCGAGCTCCACGGTGCTGCGCCGCCGCCTGCCGCAGCTCATTGCGGAGGGCATGGCGCTGGATTATTCATCCATTGCCCAGCGCCGGCCGGAGGCACTGAATTTGGTGCCGTACGATTGGCAACGTGTGCGCCAGCTGCTGGACTCGAACCCGAGCATCCGGTATCGGTAGCCCATGAATTCCTCCTCCAATGCGGTGCTGGCACGGCGCCGCGCCGGCGTGCTGCTGCACGTGGGTTCGCTGCACGCCGGATTGGGTCGTGGCGGGCGGGCCTTCATCGACTGGCTGGCCAGCGCGGGTTTCGGCGTGTGGCAGATCCTGCCGCTGGGTCCGACCGGCGCGGACGGCTCGCCCTATTGGGTGCGGTCGGACTCGGCGGGTAACGCCGCGCTCATCGATCCGCAGGAGTCGGCGCCGGTAAGTTCGAGCGAATTTCACGCCTTCGTGGACGACTCGCGCGAATGGCTTGAGGACTACGCGGCGTTCGAAGTCCTGAGCGGCATCCATCACGGCACGCCGTGGTGGTACTGGCCCTCGCAGTATCGGGACCGCCAGCCGCAGGCGATGGAAGGGCTGCGCCGCGAGCAGGCGCAAGGCCTGTGCACGATCCGCGAACAGCAGTTCGCGTTTGCGTGGCAATGGCGGCGACTGCATGAGTACGCCCGCTCGCGCGGCATCGCGTTGTTCGGCGATGTGCCATTTTACGTAGCCCCGGACTCCGCCGAAGCGTGGGCGAACCGCGATCAGTTCCAGCTGGATGCGACGGGTAAGCCGACGGCCGTGGCCGGCGTGCCGCCGGATTACTTTTCGCAGCTCGGGCAGCTGTGGGGCAACCCACTGTATGCCTGGGACCAGATGCGCCGCGATGGCTTCAGGTTCTGGCGCTCACGCGTGCATCGCCAATTGCAGCGCGTGGACCTGCTGCGAATCGATCACTTCAGGGCACTGGCAGCGCACTGGGCGGTTCCCGCCGGCGCGCCGGATGCGCGCAGCGGCAGCTGGCAGCCCTCGCCGGGGCGTGAGCTGCTGCAATTGCTCAAGGGTGAGCTTGGCACATTGCCGGTGGTGGCCGAAGACCTGGGTGTGATCACCCCTGATGTGGAGGCGTTGCGCCGCGACTTCGGCCTGGCCGGCATGCGCGTCATGCAATTTGGTTTCGACGGCGCCGGCGACAACCTGCACCTGCCCCACATGTACGAGCAGGCCAGTGTGGTGTACACCGGAACCCATGACAACGACACCACACTGGGCTGGTACACCAGCCTCGACGCGGAAACGCAGCGCCGGGTCGACTACTTTCTGCGCGCCGGTCCGGGGCAGATGCCGAACGCCATGATTCATGCGGTCATGGCGAGCGTGGCGCAATTGGCCGTCCTGCCCATGCAGGACCTGCTGTGCCTGGGCTCGGAGGGGCGCCTGAACACACCCGGAACGGCCATCGGCAACTGGTCCTGGCGTCTGCCCGAGCATTCCCTCACCGCGGAACTGGCGCAGCGTTTCGCATTGCTGAACCGGGTATTCGCTCGTGTTTAGGAGTCTGGCTCCGGCGCTCGCGCTGACGCTTGCCGGTAGCGCGGCCGGCTGCTCGGTGCTGGGGACGCATTGGCAGGCCCCGACGCTCGCGGTGGTGAATATCCAGATGGGTCACAGCGATCTGTGGCAGCAGCACCTGCAGGTGCGCATGAGTGTGCACAATCCGAACGATCGGGAGCTTCCGGTGCAGGGCCTGACCTACGCCCTGGATGTGAACGGGGAGGAGTGCGCACATGGAGAATCGGGTGCGAGCTTCGTGGTGCCGGCGCGCGGCGATGCCGAGTTCGACATGAATGTCACGGCCAACGCGGCGGCGGCCCTGCTGCGCATGTTCCTCCACGGCAATGCCGCACCGGTCGAATACCGGATCAGGGGTAAGGTCGAGCTGTCCTCGGGCCTGCTGCGCTCGGTGCCGTTCGACCAGCACGGGCAGCTGCAGCTGCATTAGTCCGCTTGCAGCATGCGCTCGAACAGCGCCACGTAGTGACCTCCCTGGCGTTCCCAGGAGAAGTCCTGCGCCATGCCATTTTGCACCATGCGGTTCCAATGGCTCGGTTGCACGTACAGATCGAGCGCGGCATCCACGGCCGAGGTCAGGGCGGCCGCGGTGAACGGATCGAACACGACCCCGGTGCCGGTGCCGGTGGCGGGGTTGTAACGCTGCACGGAATCGGCGAGCCCACCGGTACGGCGCACGACGGGCACGGTACCGTAGCGCAGGCTGTACATCTGATTGAGGCCGCACGGCTCGTACTGGCTGGGCATGAGGAACATATCGCTGGCCGCTTCGATCCAGTGCGCGAGCTCCTCGCTGTAACCCTCGTGGAACACGACGCGTCCGGGCCACTCCTGGGCCAATGCGCGCAATGCTTCCTCATACCGTGGCTCGCCCGCGCCCAGTGCGACAAACACCAGGTCACGAGCGGCAAGCAGCCGCGGCAAAGCGGCGACGATCAGCTCGATGCCTTTCTGGGCTGCGAGCCTTGTGACCGCACCGGCCAACGCCGTAGCGGGCCCGGTCTGCAGGCCCATGCGGGTCAGAAACTGCTCTTTCAATGCGGCCTTCACGGACAGCTGTGTGGCGTCGTAAGGGGTCCCGATGTGCCGATCGTTGCGCGGGTCCCATTCATCGTAGTCGACGCCGTTGAGAATTCCGACCAGCGCCGCGGCCCGACCGCGCAATACCTCGTCCAGTCCCATGCCGTATTCGGGCGTGCGGATCTCGCTGGCGTAGGTGGGGCTGACAGTGGTGATGGCGTCCGCGTACATGCAGCCGTGCTTGAGCGGATTGATTCGACCGGCGCGCAGATCATCCTGGTGCAACAGGTAGGCGTTGTCGCCCAGGGCCAGATCGGCAAGCGCGGCGGAGGGGAACTCACCCTGGTAACCGATGTTGTGGATCGTCAAAACCGTGCGGGTGTTGGCGAACAGCCGATCCCAGCTGTACAGGGTGCGCAGCAACAGCGGTCCGAATCCGGCATGCCAGTCATGGCAGTGCAGGATCTGCGGACTCCAGGCCAGGTGCTGGCAGCACTCGATGGCGAT
>DATDIL010000209.1:0-28583 GCA_036521075.1 Steroidobacteraceae bacterium
GTAGAAGAAATCAAATCCGAGGGCGGAGCCGGCGGCGCGCTTCGTTAGGATGGTCGGGTGCTGATAGATTCCCGTCGGGTCGTTGTAGGCTGCGGTTGTAATGCTGACGGGCAGAGTCAGTGCCGAGCCGTCCTGAAAGGAAAACTGCAACGCGACTTGGTTCGTGTACCCGGCGTACAGGCCGATGACGGGCAGGGTCAGCATGTTGCCTTCAGGCGTCAGGTAGCCTCTTGCTGCCAATGCACTATTGGAATAGCTGACGTTGACGGCCTTCGAGACCGATCCGGCTTTGGGTTGCACCGTGTACGCGACGGTCGATAACACGCCCAGATGGATTCCATAAATGGAGACCCGGGCGATGAAGGGCGATACGCCCGGATCGATGCCGTTTATCTGCAGGCCGCTGTTTTGGGCTTCGTTGCGCGGAAATGAATCCTGCGCTTGCGAGGCGTCATTCGACATCGCGCTACCGGAGCTCGCGCCACTCCCGCCGCAGGCCGCCAATGCCAATATCGCGGCGGCACTCGCCGCGCGCAGGAGCCCGCGCAGGGCCCGGAGTATTGATCTGTGTCGCACCGAAGTTTTCCCCGCGCCCGCCCGATTGACTCGGATGGGCGAGCCCTGGTCTCGCAATGCTGTGTGTATTTTTTCAACTGCAATCGGATGCAGTTCGATCTTTTAAGGCAGTGCGAGGTGGGATGCAATTAACGTTCGCTAATATGCCGCATTGATGCAGAATCGTTGCAAATTGCAGCTGCGAAGTGCGAGAAATGTTTGAATCAATTACTTTGATTCAGCAAGCGCCCCGGCCGCGGAACACGACTCTTACAGTTTGTAGAAGAATGAACATATCTAGAAACAGATTGCGTTTTCTAACGTAGTAAGTGTCGAGGGCGACTCGGCGTCGATAGCAGCAGTCACTGCGGCCCATGACCTGCCACAGACCGGTGACGCCGGGCTTCGCCGTCAGATAGTGATCGAGGCGATGTCCGTAGCGTGCCCATTCTTCGCGCACGACTGGCCGCGGCCCGACCAGGCTCATTTCACCCTTGAGCACGTTCCACAACTGTGGCAGTTCATCGAGGCTGGTACGGCGCAGGAAGCGGCCGATCGCAGTTATGCGTGGATCGTTGCGCAGCTTTTGGTTGCGCATCCACTCCCGTTGCATATCAGGATCGTTGTGCAGGAGTTCTCGCAGTACCTGTTCGGCATTTGGAACCATGGTGCGAAACTTCAGGCAATCGAAACTGCGCCCGTGGCGCCCCGTTCGCGAGTGACTGTAGATGATCGGACCGCGGTCGCGCGCCAACACCAGGCCCACCACCAGCAGCAACGGCGAGAGCAGCACCGCCAGGGTTAGCGCGCCAACGATATCGAGCAGGCGCTTTGCGGCCTCACCGGGTTGGCGCATGCGCGCGGGCCACTCGGTTCCCGAGGCGGCATGGGATTCAACCTGGCGCGCAGCATGATGGATCAGGGGCACCGCCGACGCGGCCCGCGGAGGGTGCGCGGGTGCGTGGCGATGCGACGGGCGCACGGGCACATGCGAGCCGGTTTGCGGCTCGTTCGCTTCAGCATCGAAGGTTTCGATTGCAGCGTCCTGATAATGCACAACAATGTCCACGTAGCTTGAGTTAACAGTATCCACAAGCGGCAAAGCTTCCGGTACGACACATTCCACAATTCTCCACGGTGCAGTGCCATGCCTTGCGAAACCCCGAATTGTGGGGTTCGGCAACGCAAAGCCCATAGGGTATTGGAAGCATCAGAGTGTGGGTCAATTCTGTCATAGGAGTCCCGCGCCATCGGCGACCGCATCCGACTGACGGATGGTGGTCCATAAATCTATAAAATTCAATTGTTTATGAACCAGTGTCGCGATCTTCTGCCGTGATCAAAAAGCACAGGCGCGCGGCACGACTGAGAGGATTCGGGGGGGTCGAAGACCGCTTATTCGAGGTCATGGCCGTAGGTACGCATCCGGATGAGGATGGTTCAGCACAGCCACCTGAGGTGCTGGCAGTGGCGCGCACCATCCTGTACAACCGCGCCACAAGCTCCACGGCAAGGGATTTACGACCGCTATGGCAGGACTGAAGGGCATTGTGCTGGCCGGCGGCGCCGGGACGCGGCTGCATCCGGTCACGCTGGGGGTGAGCAAGCAGTTGCTGCCGGTCTACGACAAGCCCATGGTCTATTACCCCCTGTCCACGCTGATGCTGGCGGGGGTGCGTGACATTCTGGTGATTTCGACGCCGGCCGACTTGCCGCTGTATCAACAGCTGCTGGGGGACGGCAGCCAATGGGGCGTCAGTCTGAGCTACGCCGAACAGCCGCGGCCCGACGGGCTGGCGCAGGCGTTCACCATCGGGCGGCACTTCGTGGGGCGCGACCCCAGCGTGCTGGTGCTCGGCGACAACATCTTCTACGGCCACGGACTGCCCGAACAGATGCGCGCGGCAGCGGCCCGCAGCGCGGGTGCCACGGTGTTCGCGTACCGCGTTCGCGATCCGGAGCGCTACGGGGTGGTCAGCTTCGATGCCGCGGGGCGGGCCCTGGATATCGAGGAGAAGCCTGCCCATCCGAAGTCGCACCATGCGGTCACGGGCTTGTACTTCTATGACAACGACGTGCTCGATATTGCCGCCGCGCTGCAGCCCTCACCCCGCGGGGAGCTTGAAATCACGGATGTGAACCGTGCCTACCTGGCCCGCGGCGATCTGCACGTGGAGCTGCTGGGC
Source organism: Steroidobacteraceae bacterium (assembly GCA_036521075.1). GTDB lineage: Bacteria > Pseudomonadota > Gammaproteobacteria > Steroidobacterales > Steroidobacteraceae > DAIDKA01. The sequence goes on from DATDIL010000209.1 coordinate 2,742, forward strand.
CGCGGGACCGCGTGGTTGGATACCGGTACGCATGAGTCGCTGCTGGAAGCGGCGATGTTCATCCAGGCCATTGAGAAGCGCCAGGGACTGAAGGTGTGCTGCCCGGAGGAGATCGCCTATCGGGTCGGGTTCATCGATGCTGCGCAAATGCGCAAACATGCCGCGGCACTGGCGAAGTCCGGCTATGGCAGCTATCTGCTCGAGGTTCTGCAGGAGGGCGTGCGGGATGGAATTTGAACCGACCGCGATTCCGGAGGTTCTTCTGATCAAGCCGCAGGTATTCAAGGATGCCCGTGGCCACTTCTTCGAGTCCTGGAACGAACGCAGGTTTGCCGCGGCGGGGCTGGACCTGAAATTCGTTCAGGACAACCAGAACCGCTCCGAACAGCATGTCCTGCGCGGTCTGCACTACCAGCTCACCAAGCCGCAGGGAAAACTGGTGCGCGTCGTGACCGGCGCCGTATTCGATGTGGCGGTGGACCTGCGGCGCCGTTCGCCCACGTTCGGTCGCTGGGTCGGCGCGCAACTCACCGCGGACAACCACCACATGCTGTGGGTGCCGCCGGGGTTTGCACATGGATTCATGGTTCTGAGTGAGTCCGTGCACTTCCTGTACAAATGCACGCAGTTCTACCACCCGCAGGATGAGCGGGCGATTCGCTGGGACGATGCCGAGCTGGGGGTCAAGTGGCCCCTGACGGCGGGCCTCGCACCCGTGATCTCCGCTCGCGATGCGGCGGCCCGCGCATTTCGTGACGCGGAATACTACCCTTGAGGGTGCTCATTACCGGCGCACACGGCCAGGTGGGCCGCTGTTTGTTGGCCAGCGCGCCGCCGGGTGTGACGGCAATAGGCCTGACGCGAGCGCAATTGGATGTCGGTGACGGCGCTGCCGTGACACACGCCGTTCAGGCGCAGCGACCGGCCGTCATCATCAATGCCGCGGCCTACACCGCCGTGGATCGGGCCGAGACGGACCTGGCTGCCGCCCGCCGCGTCAATGGACTGGGGCCACGCCACCTGGCCCGTGCCGCACGGGCCGGCGGCGCACGCCTGGTGCATATTTCCACGGATTTTGTATTCGATGGCCGTGGCGGTGTGCCCTATCCCCCGGATGCCCCCACGGCACCGCTGGGGGCGTATGGGCTGACCAAGCTCGAAGGTGAGCAGGCAGTGAGCGAGCTGGCGCCTGACAGCTCCGTGGTGCTGCGCACGGCCTGGGTGTATGCCGCGCAGGGGGCCAATTTCGTGCGCACCATGCTGCGACTGATGAGTGAGAAGCGCCAGGTACGCGTCGTCGCCGACCAGGTCGGCACTCCGACGGCGGCGGATTCACTCGCGGGTGTGCTGTGGGCGCTGGCCCGGCGTCCCGACATCACGGGCGTACAGCACTTCACGGATGCCGGCGTGGCCAGCTGGTATGACTTTGCGGTGGCCATTGCCGAGGAGGCGACTGTACTGGGGCTCTTGGCGCCGGGCGTGCGTGTCTCGGCCATTGCGACGGCAGACTATCCCACCGCGGCGCGCCGGCCCGGCTACAGCGTGCTCGATAACCGGGCGCTGCTGAGCGCGCTGGCGCTGGAGCCGGACCATTGGCGCGTGGGCCTGCGGCGGGTCCTGGCGACCGTGGCAAGGGCTGCTACTATCCCACCATGCTGATACCCGTCATCCTTTCCGGCGGCGCCGGCACCCGGCTATGGCCTCTGTCGCGGGAGCTGTATCCGAAGCAGCTGCTGGCGTTGCTGGGCCCGCGCACCATGCTGCAGCAGACCGCGTTGCGGGTGGATGGTCTGGACTGTGCCGCGCCGCTCGTGGTGTGCAACGAGGCACACCGCTTTTTGGTGGCCGAGCAGCTGCGGGCGCTCAATGTCACCCCGCGGGCCATCGTCCTGGAGCCCTTTGGCCGCAACACGGCACCGGCGATCGCGCTGGCCGCCCTGGCGGCGCTGCGGGATGCGGGGCAGATCGATCCCCTGTTGCTGGTGCTGCCTGCCGATCATGTGATCCGCGACACGACGATGTTTCAGCAGGCGGTCCGCACCGCGCTGCCGGCGGCGGAGCAGGGGCAGCTGGTGACCTTCGGTATCGTGCCGGCAACCCCCGAAACCGGGTACGGCTACATTCAGCGCGGGGAACCCAAAGGGGAGGTATTTCGCATTGCCCGCTTTGTCGAAAAGCCGGACCTGGCCCATGCCCGGCAGTTCGTGGATGCCGGGGACTACTACTGGAACAGCGGCATGTTCCTGTTTCGCGCGGGCCGCTACCTGTCGCAGCTGGCGCAGCTGGCACCGGAAATCGCCGCGGCCTGCCGCGCCGCTTTTGAGGGCGGACATGCGGATCTGGATTTCACCCGCGTGGCGGCGCCGGCCTTTGAGCGCTGTCCAAGTGATTCCATCGACTATGCCGTCATGGAGAAGACCGCCGGAGCCATCGTGGTGCCGCTCGATGCGGGTTGGAGCGATGTCGGATCCTGGTCGGCGTTGCACGCAGCGAGCGCCGCGGACGCGGACGGCAATGTCACCCATGGTGATGTGTTGCTCGAGGATTCCTCGGGCTGTTACCTGTATGCCGAGAGCCGCCTGGTGGCAACCGTCGGGCTCAACGATCACGTGGTGGTGGAGACCAAGGATGCGGTGCTCGTCGCGCCGCGCAATCGTGTGCAGGACGTGAAGAAACTGGTGAACCGGCTGAAGGAACAGGGACGTTACGAGCACTCCCTGCACCGTGAGGTATTTCGTCCCTGGGGCAGCTACGATCGCATCGAAAGCGGTGCGCGGTTCGTGGTGAACCGCTTGCGCATCAGTCCCGGTGCGAGCCAGTCCCTGCAGCTGCATCACCATCGCGCCGAACACTGGGTGGTCGTATCCGGCACGGCGCGCATCACCCGTGGCGAGGAGGTGTTCTTGCTGGAAGAGAACCAATCCGCCTTCATCCCGATCGGAGTGACCCACCGCATCGAGAACCCGGGCAAGATTCCCGTGCATATGATTGAAGTGCAGTCCGGCTCCTACCTGGGAGAGGACGACATCGTGCGCCTGCAGGACCAGTACGGGCGCCAGGACCGCGAGAAACCTTGATGCGGAAGCTGACCGCGTTCAAGGCTTACGATGTCCGGGGTCGCATTCCAGATGAAATCAACGAGCCGCTGGCCTATGACATCGGTCGTGCCTATGCCGGCTTCGTGCAGCCGCGCACCGTGGCGGTCGGTTATGACATTCGGCACACCAGTCCCGGCCTCGCGCGCGCGCTGATACGCGGGCTCACCGACTCCGGCGTCAATGTCCTGGACATCGGACTGTGCGGGACCGAGGGCAGCTACTTCGCCACCTGGCAGTGGCAACTCGATGGCGGCATCATGGTTACGGCCAGTCACAATCCACCGGACTACAACGGCATGAAGTTCGTGCGCGCGGACGCACGACCCATCAGCGCCGATACCGGATTGAAGGACATCCAGGCCGCCATCGGCGCCGGACAATATCCCGCGCACTGCCTCAAGGCCGGCACGCAGCAGCCACTGGACATCCGCGCACGCTACGTGCAGCACCTGCTCGGCTACCTCGCGCCGCAGCGGCTCAAGCCGTTGCAGGTGGTCGTGAACGCCGGCAACGGCGGAGCGGGTCTGATCGTGGACCTGCTGGCGCCGCACCTGCCGTTCCGGTTCATCAAGTTGAACCATGAGCCGGATGGCAGCTTCCCGCATGGCGTACCCAATCCCATGCTGCAGGAGAATCGACAGGTCACCCGCAAGGCGGTACTCGAGGCGGGCGCCGATGTGGGTGTGGCCTGGGACGGTGACTATGATCGGTGCTTCTTCTTCGACGAGGAGGGCACCTTCATCGAGGGCTACTATCTCGTCGGCCTGCTTGCCGAGGTGTTCCTGAAGCGCGAGGCCGGCGCCCGCATCGTGCACGACCCGCGTCTGACCTGGAACACGATCGATGTGGTGACCCGCGCGGGGGGCGTCCCGGTGCTGTCGAAATCCGGGCATGCGTTCATCAAGCAGAAGATGCGCGAAGTCGATGGCGCCTATGGCGGGGAGATGAGCGCGCATCACTATTTTCGAACTTTCGCGTATTGCGACAGCGGCATGATTCCCTGGCTGCTCGTGCTGCAGGTGATGAGCGAATCCGGGAAAACCCTCTCACAGCTGGTGGGCGATCGCATGCGGCGCTTCCCGGCCAGCGGCGAGATCAACACGCACCTTGAAGGGCCCGCGAGCGAGGTCATTGCCCGCGCTCAGCAAGTCTATGCGGGCGGGGCGTTGAGCGTGGACTTCACGGACGGTCTGTCCGTGGAGTTTCCCCAATGGCGATTCAATCTGCGCGGTTCGAACACCGAGCCGCTGGTGCGACTGAACGTCGAATCCCGCGGCAGCACGGCGCTGATGCAGGAGAAGACCGCCGAATTGTTGAGGCTGATCCGCGGTTGAACGGGGCTTGAATATCTGGGCCCGCAAACCGGTCGAGGAGCTGTGCTCGGAAGCCGGCGTGGAGGGGGAGGTCACAGCCCTGCCCCGCAGCATCGGGGTGTTCGCGCTGACCTGCATCGGCATCGGTGCGACGGTGGGCGCCGGCATCTTCGTGCTCACCGGCAGTGTCGCGGCCGAGCATTCCGGGCCTGCGGTTGGCATCTCCTTTGCGCTGGCAAGCATCGTGTGCCTGCTGGCCGGGCTGTGTTACGCCGAGCTTGCCGCCATGATTCCGGTGGCTGGCAGCGCCTATTCCTACACCTATGCCACCCTGGGGGAGGGCATCGCCTGGACCGTCGGGTGGTGCCTGATGCTCGAATACCTGTTCTCGGCATCCCTGGTCGCGATCAGCTGGGCCGGCTACGCGCAATCCACGCTGCACCAGATGGGATTTGACCTGCCCGCGGTATGGCTGGCGGCGCCCTTTGACGTAAGGGATAGGTGGCATATTTTCCGCACCGCCACCTATGTGAATCTGCCGGCCGTGCTCATCACGATTGCGTGCACGCTGGTCCTGCTGGGGGGCCTGAAGACTTCGGCGCGAATCAACACCGTCATGGTCGTGGCAAAAGTGATCGCCATCCTGGTGGTGGTCTTTGTCGGCGCCGGCTACGTTCATAGTGCACTGTGGCACCCCTACATTCCGGCGAATACGGGTCAGTTCGGTGTCTACGGCTGGTCGGGTGTATTCCAGGGCACGGCCATCCTGTTCTTTGCGTATATCGGCTTCGATGCCGTCTCCACGATGGGTCAGGAGGCACGCGCGCCGCAGCGCACGATCCCCTTGAGTCTGCTGCTCGGCTTGGGCGTCTGCGCCGTGCTGTATCTGGCGGTGAGTTTTGTGGTCACAGGGCTGGTCGGGTACAAGGACCTGGGTGTGCCGGATCCGATGTACCTGGCACTGGATCGCGCCGGACCGTCGGTGCTGTGGGCCAAGTATCTGGTGGGCTTTGTCGCCGTGTTCGGCCTGGTATCGGTGTTGCTGGTGACCCTCATGGGCCAAGTGCGCATCTTCTACGCGATGGGACGTGACGGGCTTTTGCCGCAGGCCTTCGCGCGCGTACACCCGACAACGCGCACGCCGCATGTCGGCACCATCGTGACGGGCATCGTGTCGTGTGTCGCGGCGGGGCTTTTGCCGCTGGGCCTGCTGGGCGACATCATTTCGATGGGCACCCTGCTGGCCTTCGGTATCGTCTGTGCCGGAGTGCTGGTGCTGCGCCGGACGCGCCCGGATCTGCGCCGGCCGTTCAAAGCCCCTGGCGGCATCTGGGTGCCCCTTGCGGGCGCGCTGTGCTGCGCGGGCTTGATGGCCACGCTGCCGCGTCTGGCTTGGGTCGGATTTATTTTCTGGCTGGTGAGCGGCGTGATCGTGTATGCCCTGTACGGCGCGACCCACTCAAACCTGCAGCGGGTCACCCGTTCTTAGTGCCTATTGGGTTCCGAGCTGTCCGATCTGCGACTGCAGGGCGAAGGTGCCCGGGGTGGAGGCCTGGTTCTTGTACCACACCGCTCCCGTCGTATCCGCGACGACCAGGTCCGGCAGGCCGTCGTTGTCCATGTCGCCGATGACCAGGGATACCGGCTGGCCGGAGCCCGCGTAGGTGCCGGTGCCGAGGAATGCCCCGGGATTGCTCGGGTCCTGCTGCATGGTGATGACGTAGCCCTGGCCTTGTGGATACAAGCTCACCATCGCGATGTCCGGCAACCCGTCCATGTTGAAATCGGCAACGGCCAGACTGATGTTCCCTTGCACCCCGGTATAGGTCACGGGCGTGCCAAAGGTGCCGGGGCCGGCGGCGTTTTGCAGGATGACCATTGCCCCATAGAGGCTTTCCTGGTAGGCCGAACTGCTCGGATCGGCAGTCGGATCGGCGGCGAGGCCCAGCCCCTGGCAGGCAATGACGAGATCATTGGAGCCATCCTGGTTCACATCCGCAATCCGGATCTGGGAGGGCTCGCCCAGGGCGACAATCGTGGTCGGCGTGCTCAGGAAGGTTCCCGGCGCGCTCGGATTCTGGAAGTAAACGCTCACCAGGCCGAAGTCACCGTTCACATCGAAGCTGGTGACTGCCAGATCCGGCAGTCCGTCGCCGTTCAGATCCCCCACCGCCACCGAAATCGCACGATTCGTGATCGGCAGGCTCACTGGCGCCAGGAAAGTGCCCGGACTGGCCGAATTCTGGATCAGGTAGGTCACCTTACCCGTGTCATCCGCGATGATCAGATCCGGCAGTCCATCGCCGTTGATGTCGGCCACCTGCACATCGTTGGGGTGACCGCCCACGTTGATGTTGATCGCCTTGTTGTACACCGCAGAGGTCGGTGAGGTTTCCGTGAACAAAGAGAGCGTGCCTGCATTGAAGTTTGCCGACACCAGGTCATGGCTACCGTTGCCGGTCAGGTCCCCGACAGCCAGCCCCGAGGGCGGGGCGCCGGAGGTCTCGTACTGGACGGCCGGCTGAAACTGACCCGGCGTCGCGTGGATATTCACCATGGTCCCGAGCAGGCCGGGCGGCTGGGTGAGGCCGGTTTGATCGATCTGGGCGGCAACGACCGCCACATCAAGCAGGCCATCCCCATTCAGATCCGAGACCACGACCGCATTGGGCACGGTAATCACCGCACCCAGGTTGTCGTTACCGCAGCTGCCCAGCGCCAGCAGCGGCAGGAGGAGCAGCAAGCGGTAGGTGGGGCGGCGAGCGGAAAATCTGGACATGGAAACTCCTGCGTCGGGCAGTGCGAAGCCCAACGCGGCGGCCTGTTGGTGGTTGACTTGCACGGTGGGCGGCAATGCTCGCAGCACTGATGGTTGCCGGCAAGCCCAATTTGGCTCCCGGAACTTCTGCGACGGGGAACTGTCGCCTTCGTGAGGGCGAATTTGAGTACTACTGATCCGGAGCGTAGTATGTCCCATACAGGAGAATCCGATGCCAGCACTGACCTATCCGGAATCGCGTTACGAACCCTCACCGCTGGTGGATCTGAATTCGCGCGCCGAGCGCGAGCGCCTGAGCGGCGCCGGCCTGAAGGCGTTCTTCAACATCATGGAACGGTGGCAGGTCCGTGACGAGGATGCGCGGGCACTGCTCGGCGGCGTCAGCAACGGCCCGTACTACGAGCTCAAGCGTGCCGCGGCGGGCAAGGTGCTGGAGGCCGACCGGCTGCTGCGTGTGTCGTACCTGATCGGCATCTTCAAGGCGCTGCATATTCTGCACTCGCGCACCCTGGCGGATCAGTGGGTGCAACTGCCGAATGCGAACCGTCTGTTCGCCGGTGATATGCCGCTGGCCTACATGGTGCGCGGCGGGGTGCCCGCGCTGCAGACCGTGCGGCGTCTGCTGGATGCGCGACGGGGCGGCGTGTGAGCCGTGGCGCCATCGCGCTGCCGCCGCTCAGCTTGGTTCGCCGCTACGATACGCATCGGCTCATTCCCTCCCAATACCGCGACCCCGGCAGCGTATTGGGACTGATCGCCGAAGACGAGGCGCAGCTGGCCGATCTGTTCGATCTGGATCACGCGACCAACGATCGTCTGCTCGCCGAAAACCAGCGCCAGAGCGGTATCGGCGTGCATGAGCTGCTCTTTGGCGTGCCCTACTACCGCACGGTCAATGCGGCCTTCACCCATGCCCATCCGTTCGGCAGCCGCTTCAACGGCCCGGACCGCGGCGCCTGGTATGCCGCCTTCGAGTTGCGCACGGCGCAGGCGGAAGTCGCCTTTCACAAGTCGGTGCAGCTGGCGGAGATCGGCCGCCTGGAAGATGAGGTCACTTACGATGATTACCAGGCTGATGTGAGCGCACCATTACACGACCTGCGTGGCGCAGCCGCATTCGCCCCGTGTCTGGCACCTGACAGTTATGTGGCCTCGCAGCTGTTGGCCGAGCGCCTGCTGGCGGTGGGTTCCATGGGCGTGATTTACCCGAGCGTCAGGCGCCGCGGCGGAACCTGTGTGGGGATTTTCCGGCCGGCGCTGGTGACACACCTGCGCAAGGGGCCAACCTGGCGATTCCGCTGGCAGGGAAAGGCACTGCCGCTGATCGAACCGGCGGTGTGAATTACAGTGCGGTGATGCCCGCGCGCGCGATTTCGGCGTCTTCGACCGACTTGACGCCAGAGACCCCGACCGCCGCGATGACCTGACCATCGACGCTGATGGGGACGCCCCCTTCCAGGAGGCCCTGCAGCGGCGCCGTCACCAGTGCCGTGCGGCCCTGGTTGATGACATCTTCAAAGCTTTTCGACTCCCGGCGCCCGAGAGCGGCCGTGGTCGCCTTGGCCATGGCCATCTGGGCTGTGAAGGGTGGCGCGCCATCCAGGCGCTCGAGGCGCAGGATGTGACCGCCGTCGTCGCAGATGCAAATGCTGACCGCCCAGTTCTTGGCACGGGCATGTGCGACTGCGGCATCCATGATGCGGCGGCAATCGTCCTGGACAAGGTAACTCTTCGTCTTCATCACGACGATCCATAGGGAAGAAGGAAATGATCACGGGCTTCCGGAGGTGCCCTGTGAAGGGATTCCGGAAGCCCGCCAGCCTAGTGCCTCGGAATTGAGGCGCGATGCTTAGTAGCGGCGACCGCCGCCACCACCACCACCGCCACCACCACCACCGCCGCCGCCATAGCCGCGGTTGCCACCACCGCCGCCGCCGCCACCGCCACCACCGCTGCGCTCACGCGCCTGGGCCTCGTCGATCTTAAGGCTGCGACCTTCAAAGTCGGTGCCGTTCAGCGCCGACATGGCGCGGGAGGCATCGGCATTGGCCATTTCCACGAAGCCGAAGCCGCGGGGACGACCGGTCTCACGATCGGTGATCAGCGCGATTTTCTCGACCGTGCCATGCTTCTCGAACAGGGCGCGGACCGCCTCTTCAGTTGCAGAGAAGGGAAGATTTCCAACAAATAATTTGGTCACTAACAGTTACTCACGAAATGAAAATAGAACATCCGGCAGGAAGGCCTGCCTCCTGGTTCGCGGATACTTTGTTTGAGGTGCAGCTTCTTGACGGGAAGCAGCGCCCGCCTGGGCGCAGCCGATTGTCGATTTGACTGAAGGTCGGTGTGGACAAGGGTCATTGCAAACAAGGCTGAAAGATCACGAGCCGGGGCGCAGCATACACGAGTGCCTGGGTAAGTGCTTAATTGTTCAGGGCCTGGATGGGGGCGGGGATGCGGCCGCCACGGCGCACAAACTCCTGGCTGGACTGTTGGTGCACCGCCATGACGGGGGCCCGACCCAGCAACCCGCCGAATTCCACAAAGTCCCCCACCGTCTTGCCGGGGGCCGGGATCAGGCGCACGGCAGTGGTTTTGCGGTTGATCATGCCGATGGCGGCCTCATCGGCAATGATTGCCGCCAGCGTTGTCGCGGGGGTATCCCCCGGCACCGCGATCATGTCCAGTCCCACCGAGCACACGCAGGTCATGGCCTCGAGCTTGTCCAGGGTCAATGTGCCAGCCTGGGCCGCCTCGATCATGCCGATGTCCTCGCTGACCGGAATGAAGGCCCCGGAGAGCCCTCCGACGTGAGAGGACGCCATCGCACCCCCCTTCTTGACCGCGTCATTGAGCATTGCCAGGGCGGCCGTGGAGCCATGGGTACCGACCCGCTCTAGGCCCATCGCCTCCAGGATCTGGGCCACGCTGTCCCCCCGCGTCGGCGTGGGCGCCAGCGACAGATCGACGATCCCGAAGGGGATGCCGAGCCGTTCGGAGGCCCGGCGCCCGATGAGCTCGCCCATCCGCGTGATCTTGAAGGCCGTGCGCTTGATGATGGTGGCGAGCTCCCCCAGATCCGCCCCCGGGGCACGGCGCACCGCGGAAAGCACGGCGCCCGGGCCACTGACCCCGACGTTGATGACGCACTCCGGCTCGCCGATGCCATGGAAGGCGCCGGCCATGAAGGGGTTGTCCTCCACTGCATTGCAGAACACCACCAGTTTTGCGCACCCCAGGCCATCGCGGTGTGCCGTCGCGGCGGCGCATTCGCGAATGACTTCCCCCATCCGGCCAACGGCGCTCATGTTGATGCCGGCCCGGGTGCTCGCCACGTTGATCGAGGCGCAAACCCGCTCGGTGACGGCCAGCGCCTGCGGGAGCGAATCGATCAGTTTGCGGTCCCCGGGCGTGAGCCCCTTGTGGACCAGCGCGGAGAATCCGCCGATGAAGTTCACGCCCACCGTGGCCGCCGCGCGGTCCAGGGCCTGCGCCATGGCGACGTAGTCATCGGCCGCCGAACTTTCCGCGACCAAAGCGATAGGGGTGACCGAAATGCGCCGGTTGATGATGGGAATGCCGTATTCGCGCTCGAGCTGATCGCCGACACTCACCAGCCTGTGGGCATGCCGGCAGATCTTGTCGTAGGCGCGCTGTGCCGACTGCGCCAGCTCGGGGTGCGCGCAGTCCCGCAGGCTGATCCCCAGGGTGATGGTGCGGATATCCAGATTCTCCATCTGGACCATCTTCACGGTCTCCAGGATCTCCTCGGGGTCAAAGTGGACGTGGCGCATGGCTTAGACGCGGTGCATGAATTTGAAGACATCCTCGTGCTGCGCGTCGATCTTCAGGCCCGACTGCGCCGCTTGGCCCTGCAGCTGCGCCTTCAGAGCATCCAGGCCGATGCTCGCCTCGCTCATATCGGCCAGCAGGATCATCACGAAGAACTCCCCGAGCAGGGTTTGGGAAATATCCACGATGTTGACGCCGGCATCGGCCAGTACGCGTGAGGTCTCGGCGATGATGCCGGTGCGGTCGTGACCGACGACCGTGACGATGATGCGATTTGACCCCTCCGACACGGCTGCCTCCGGCGCGACGCCACAGCATACCGTAGCGTGGCCCGGAACCCTGTAAAGTACCGGCAAGGCGACGTAGGAGGGCGACTACGGTGCCTGCAGCACTCGTGTCGGCAGACCGGCGCGACGTGCGTTACTACATTAGTCACTAACAGGCCGGATCGGCAGGAGTTGCGTGTGAAGTCAGGAGTCATCATCAAGGCGGCGCTCGCAGCAGCAGTGCTTCTCGGCCCCCTGGTCACCCTGGCGGATGAGCGCGACGCGGATGCGAAGGATGTGGCCCAAGGCACCAGCCTTTATGTGCGTGATTCGGTGATCACGAGCAAGGTCAAGGCGCGCCTGGCCGCCGAACATCTCACCAGCCTTGCCCGCATTCATGTCGACACGGACGCGAACGGCGTCGTCTACCTGAGCGGGACGGCCCAATCCCAGGATGCGATCGACACCGCGATCCGTCTGGCGCGTGATACCGAACATGTCCGTGATGTGCACAGCGACCTGACCGTGCACCAGGAAGACTAGTCCCCCCTGAGGTTTCGCGACACGCGGAACCAATGCCCGCCAACTCCTCCCTCGGACCGGCGGGCATTTTTTTGTCTACAGTTCGTGGCGCACGGGCAACCAGGCCAGCAGTGTGACGAGCAGCCGACGCCACGGATTCGGGGCGGGTTCTTTGTGGTAGATGACTGTTGCACCATTCTCCTGCGTGGTCCATTGCAGATCCGCGGCGCGTCCCGGCGCTGCGGTCACGATGGCGGGCCGGTAGGCATTCTGCAGCTGCGCCATGCCGTTGAACCGTGCCGCGGTCACCGCGGCCAGATCGGGGCTGTCGATGATCAGTCCGATTTCGGTATTCAGATGCCGTGAGCGTTCGTCGAAATTCATCGAGCCGATGAATATGCGCTGGCGGTCGAACACCATGAGTTTGCCATGCAGGCCGTAGGTGCCGTAACGGGATATGCGGGCGGTTTGGCCGCTGCCGCGCGTGCTGCCAAGTTGCGCACGCACCTCATAGAGCTGAATCCCCTCCGCCAGCAGCTGCCGGCGTGAATCGACATAGCCCGCGTAGGCGAGCAGGTCGCGAGTTGATTGCATGGAATTGGTGACAATGCCGATTCTTACATTGCGTTGACGCAGCTCCTCGAGCATCGCCGACTCGCCCATGGTCGGGATGATGTAGGGGTTGATCATGAGGAATTCGTTGTGGACCTGGCGCGCGGCGGCCAGCACGCCGCGGACCATGAGCTGTCCGGGTCCGCCCGCATCGGCGCGCTTCTTGTCCGGACTGTCACACAGCACCTGGGCGGTGGCCCACACCAAGGGCAGTTTCCCATCCAGCAAACTGGCGAAGGGCTCGCCGCTGGCGATGCGCTCGGAGTAGTCGACTCCACCGACGCGCGCCGGGGATTGGTGCTGGCGGTGCCGCCCGCCGTGCGCGGCTGACAGCGCTGCCGCGGGAACTGCGAGCTCACTGTTCCAATACTGATCGAAAGTAGCCGACAGGGTGTGGACCAGCGGACCTGCGACAAAGACATCATCATCCGCGACCTGGAACTGCGGATCGATCTGGAAGTACTCATTGCCGATATTGCGGCCGCCGATCAGTGCCAGCGTATTGTCGACCACGAGCAGCTTGTTGTGCATGCGATAGTCAAGTCGCGCCGAGTTGCCGGCGAACTCCAAAGCGCGCAGCAGGCGATTGTGACCGCGGTAGCGAAACGGATTGAACACGCGAACCTGTGTGCCGGGCTGATTGCGCAGTGCCAGGACTTGCTCGTCGCCCCAGGTCGTATCCCCGTCATCGACCAGCAGCCGAATCGCCACGCCACGGGCCGCCGCGCGCCTCAGTGCCTCGAGGACCAGCTGCCCGGTCGAATCGCCGCGGAAGATGAAGTACTGCAGGTCGAGGCTCTTCTGCGCCGCATCGATCATCTGCACGCGCGCGAGCAAACCATCGACACCGGCTGTCAGGATATGGAACGCGGAGGCACCCGAATGGGCCATCGCCAGGGAATCAAAGCGGGCGCCGAAGGTCGTCTGTTCCGGGTGAGCCAGCGCCGTGGAGGCTGCGCGGGGATAGTCCCGACCGGGCTGTACGGTTGCACACCCCGTCAGCAGCACAAGCGCTGCGCAAAGGGGTGCGCTCAGGCGGGCCGGGAGTCGTGAACGCAAGGCAAGCCTCCGAAAGTGCCACGCCCCAGTTTTGCAGATTCTGCCCCTTCCGGCGCAACGCGAGGGGTGGCTGCGCGGTAAGATTTGGCCTACGCGCGCGTGCGCGTCCACCAGCCCGCGTCGCGTCCTGCAAGGGGTATATTGGACGCTGCACTGCGGGATCAGCGCGCAGGGGAGTGCCTGAATATGGAGCAGAATAATCCAGCTGCCGGTGTGCCGGAGAGCCTGGATGAACGCGCAGCGCAGCTCTCGGAGCTCGCCGCGAACCTGCAGACCATCGCTGAGTCCGAGAAGATCCTGCTCGCGCGGCAACTGCATGATGAACTTGGCGGCGCACTGGTCGGCGCCAAAATGGATCTTTCCTGGTTGCGCAGGCGCATTGGCAGCACCGATCCTGAAGTGGTCGCCCGCTGGGACCGCCTGGAGCGTGCTCTTGAGACCGGTATTGCCTTCAAGCGGCGCATGGTCGAACAGCTGCGACCGACGCTGTTGGACAATCTCGGGTTTTACGCGGCCGCGCGTTGGTTGGTCGAGGAGACCTGCACCGAAGCGGGCCTGGAGTGCGCGCTGGACCTGCCGCTGCCGGAGCCGCTGCTGACCAAGGAGGTGGGCATCGCGCTGTTCCGGATTCTGCAGGAGTCGCTGCAGAACGTCGCGCGCCACGCCCGCGCGAGCCATGTCACGATCAAGGTGCGGGCGGACCAGCGCGCTGGGGCGGTGTCGCTATTCGTCGCGGATAATGGCGTGGGGATCAGTCCGGACCGACTCCGCACCCTGGGCAGCCACGGCTTGGGCAGCATGCGCCATCGCATGAGTGCCATCGGGGGGCAGTTCCGGGTGCACTCGGATGCGGGGCAGGGTACCGAAATTGCCGTAGTGGCCCCCATCCTGGAGGTCCTCTAGACGAAAACGCTAGGAACGGGGCGCGTCGGCCAAGGTCCGGATGACCTCGGGCAGGCGCTCAAAATCCAGCGACTTGTTCAGAAAATACTCGACCCCGAGCTGTTCGGCACGGCGCCGATACTCCGGTAGCGCATAGTTGGTGAATACGATAATCGCGGGCCGGTTTGGCCCCAGCGAGCGCAGTACGCCAAATCCCGTGCCCTGCTTGAGCTGCAGGTCAAGTATCAGCACGTGGATATTTCGGTCGCGGGCCATGTCCACGGCCGCCCGTTCATCCACCACCGTGCCGACTACCTCGACTCCGCCGATCTGCCCCAGCACTTCGCGCAGCCGTTCGGCCAGCAGCTCCGAGTCCTCGACCAGCAGGATGCGCAGCGCCCCGGTGCGCCCCTTCGGCGAAGGCTTGATGCTGGGATTTATCACTCAAGGAGCATAGCCAACGGGCAAGACAAAGCTATCCGGCGTCGTCCTACATTGCCGATTATTGCATCAGGCCATTGCGCAAAGCATATGACGTAATGTCGGCATTGCTGGTGAAACTCATTTTTTCGAGGACGCGGCTGCGATAGGTACTGACGGTCTTGACCGACAGACACAGTTCCTCCGCAATATCCGAGACCGATTTGCCCACTGCAATCTTGCAGAAGATCTGAAACTCACGCTCCGATAGCTGGGAATGAATCGGCTGCTCGGAATCGACGTCCAGATCATTTACCAGTAGCTCGGCGAGCGATGCGCTGACATAACGGCGCCCCTGAATCACCATCTTCACGGCCCGGACCAGCTCCTCACTGGCGGCGTCCTTGGCCAGGTAGCCGCTGGCCCCTGCGCGCAGGACATTGCGTGCGTATTGCCGCTCGGGGTAACCGCTGAGTACCAGCACGCGCGTGTCGGGGAATCCGGAACGCACATGTTTGAGAATATCCAGGCCGCTGCGATCCGGCATGTTGATATCCAACAGCAACAGGTCCCAGCGGCTTTCACGCAATTTATCGAGGGTCTGTTCGCCGGTGGCGGCTTCACCCATTTCGCGTATCGAGCGATCCTCCTGCAGCAGCTGCATCAAGCCGGATCGGATCAACGCATGATCATCTGCAATGAGTACGCGTACCATAAGCGCTTCTCCAGATCGTTCGATATTCCAAATTGTAGCAGAGCATCCGGTCAGGACCGCCTCGCCGTTGGTCCCACCGCCCCTTTATCGCAAGCGTAGCCTGCACACCGTTGCGACCGGACACCGTCAGCCGCCCGCCGCCCGGGCTTGTGGGATTCGTCCGACACGGTCAATCGGCGTCAGTGGGTTGGGAGTGGCGAGGGACTTAAGGTAAGCCGTCTCTGACGCTGTAAGGCCCTGTTTCCCTGGCAAGGCCGGTGACTAAAGCGGGCCAATCTCCCCTATTGAGGCAACCCATTGGAGATTTGGCAATGACATCAGCGACAGCAGGCCGCGCAGGCCACAATAGCGTGAATCGTCGAAACGCAGGGGCAAGGGCGGCGCGGGCCACGCGACAGGCTGCGGTGGAATCAGCCCAGGACTTTCACTCACTCGTTTCCGACGCCGAGGCGTTGCTGAAGAGCACCCTCGATGTGGTGGGCGAGCAGGCCGCGGAGGCGCGCTCGAGGCTGCAGAAATCCCTGGCGCAGGCCCGCGATCACCTGGCGGACGACTTGGAGTCCATAACGGATCATGGACGCGACGCCGTCGCGGCCGCCGATGAGTTCGTCCACAACCGCCCCTGGCCGGTGATCGGGCTGACGGCCCTGGCAGCCGTGATTGCCGGATTCCTTCTTTCGCGTCGGTGAGGGTAAGGCACCACTGATCGGCCGGCTCGGGTAACATTAGCGGGTTTCCCCCGGAGATCCCGTGACGGCCGATTCAAAAACTGACCCGCAGCCGGTGCGGGTGGCCATCGCCGACGATAGTGATGACCTGTGCCTGATGCTGGCGGAGCTCGTGAATGCCAGCCCCGGGTTGCTTTGCGTGGCCACGATCACCGCGCAACGCGACCTGATCACGGCGGTGAGCGCCAGTCAGCCCGATGTGCTCGTGCTTGATTTGCTGTTCGGCGGCGTGAGTACCTTGCCGCTGGTGCCGCAGTTGCGTGCCGCAAGCCTGCGGACGCGCATCGTGATTCACAGTGGCTATGACATTGATCCGCTCGCCACCCATGCGCTCAACGGGGGCGCAGCCGCCGTGATTCCCAAGGGGGGCGACCCCGATGAACTGATTGCGATGATTCGGCGCGTTGCGCAGGATTGAAATTCAATTCTAAGAAGACCTGTGGGAGCCGACTGACGTCCCAACAGGCCCCGCCGCGGCTACGCAAGGGTTGTACCGCTCCACACACTGCAATGACCGTTCGGCCGCCAGGGGGAGAGGCTCATGTTGGAGACGATTGCAGTTCTGCTGATTATTCTGTGGCTGCTGGGGATGGTGTCCTCGTATACCCTCGGCGGCTTCATCCACATCCTCTTGGTCATCGCCGTGGTCGTGATCATCATTCGGATTATTCGCGGACGTAATCCGCTCTAGGCACGATCGGGGCATCCCCGCCGCGGTGCGCCGCAGGCAGCGTGCGCGTGCATGATGCGCCGCATCACATCCCGGCCGTCCCCGCGAGCCTAGCCGATGCTACGGCTGTAGTGCTCGTTCGCGCGCGCGCGACGCGAGGACATCTCGAACTCCGCCCGTCGCAGCTGCCAGGCATACAGGCATTGGCGATTGCGCAGCTGCAAATAATCCAGCACCGCAGGCTCATCGCTCTGCGACTCGAATTGCCGCGTGCGCTCAATCAGCGCGTTCCGGTAAGTCATCGAAGTCTCCCGATCAGAAACCTAAGACGTGACGATGATCGCAGGCAACTGCACGCCTCAGATTCGGCGCAAAGCAAATGATGCCGTAAGCCCAGTCCTACGCGGTCGAGCTTATGTTTGACGGACGGTAATTCCTCCCGCGCTTGTCTGACTTTGCGTGGCGGCAATTGCCGACGGGAATGCGCCGCGCACCAGCACAAGGTAGGGCCGATATTCAAGCCAAGTGGTCGGCCATGATGCCCCGGCGGCGATCGGTTCTTATCTATGTGGTGACTGGAATCGCCGGCCTCTTTGCGATACTGGTGGCCCTCGTGCTGCTCATGGACTGGGACCTGTTCAAGGGACCCATCGCGCGGGTCGTCAGCACCAGGACCGGGCGCCATGTCGCGATTACCGGGCACCTGCACGCCCACCTGTGGTCCACCACACCGACCCTGAGCGTCGAGGGCGTGCAAGTCGCCAATCCGCCCTGGGAAGTGACGCGTCCGTTACTTCAGCTGAAGCGGTTGCAGGTGCAGATTGAACTGCGGCCGCTGTTGACCGGGCATTTGGTCCTGCGGCGGGTCGAAGTTGACCAGCCGGACCTGTATCTGCACCAGGAAAGTTCGGGCCGCGCGAACTGGACCAACGACAACACCGCGCCGATGAGTGCCACCAAGAGGGCTGCCAAACCGTTCAATCTGCCGGCGATTCACGAACTGGTCATCCAGTCCGGAGCGCTCGTTCTGCTCGATGATGCGCGCAAGCTGCGGATCAGGGGGACCATTGAGGCGCATGAACACTCGGCGGTCGAAGACCCCAAAGCCCTGCACATCTTCGCGCAGGGCACCATCAATACCCGGCCCTTCACGCTGGAGGTGACGGGCGGTGCGCTGCTCGCCGTCAATCCTGAACACCCTTATCCGTTCAAACTCAGCATCCGGGCCGCCGACAACCAAATCGATGCGCGGGGGCGCATTCTCAAGCCCTTCGACCTCGGGCAACTCGACCTGCAGGTCGCCGCGCACGGTCCGGATCTGGCCGAATTGTACTACCTGACCCAGCTCGCCTTGCCGAACACCCCTCCGTATCAACTGCAGGCGCAGATCGATCGGGACGGGCAGCACTTCGTCGTGCGCGATATCAAGGGGACGCTGGGGCGCAGTGACATCGGCGGCAATATCGCGATTGATGCCTCGCATAATCGCCCGACGCTCACCGCCAATCTGGACTCCCGCCATCTGTATCTATCGGATCTGGGCGCGCTGACGGGCACTCGTGCCGGCGCCGGCGGGGCATTGGATCGCTCCAATCCCGCGCAGCCTGCCGCGCCGGTTGCAACATCAAAGCGCAAACCGACGATGCTGTTTCCGGATGCGCATTTGGCGACCAACCGCATTCGGGCCATGGACGCCGATGTGCAGTTCAAGGCCACCTCCATCGAGGCCGGCAAGGTGCCCTTCACGCAGGTAAGCCTGCACGCAAAGCTGAAGGATGGCGTGCTGGTGCTCGATCCGCTGCAATTCGTCATGCCCGAAGGCCGTGTGAGCGGCATCGTGAACATCGATGCGCGGCAGGACATTCCGCAGGTTCACATGGATGTGCGTGCGAGCGACATCAACCTTGCCCAGCTGAAGGGTTCGGGTCGTGCCAGTGCCGCGCCCCTCACCGGAATACTGCAGGCCCGCGCCGTGATCAAAGGCCGCGGGGACTCTGTCCACAATGTGATGGCGGATGCCGACGGCAGTTTCGCGGCCGTCATTCCTCACGGTGACATTCGCTCGGCCTTTGCGGAACTGACGGGTATCGACCTCTCGGGCCTGGGGCTGCTGCTCACCAAGAACGAGAAGATGGCGTCCATCCGCTGTGGTCTCGCCAGGTTCGATGTCGCGCAGGGGACCGCGCAGGCCCAGAGCATTGTGCTGGACACCCAGAATGTCCTGATTACCGGCACCGGCAATATCAATCTGGGCACGGAGCGGCTCGACCTTACGATCAAAGGTCAGCCGAAGAAATTTCACCTGGTGCGCGTGCGCGCACCGATCGATATCAAAGGCCTGCTGACCAAGCCTTCCTTCCAGCCCGACAAGGGGCAACTGCTGAAGCAGGGCGGGGTGGCGGCTGCCCTCGGCACGCTGCTTACGCCGGTCGCAGCCATCGTCGCCTTCATCGATCCGGGTCTGGCCAAAGACCAGGACTGCACTCAGCTGCTGTCACTGACCGGCCGCGCGGGCGCTCATTCCCACTGATACTCAAACGATAGGGCGAGTACCCGCTGGGTCCGTGTCTCCACGATGGGGCTTGCCGCTGGCGCGCCCCGAACCTGGCTGATGGCGGTATCGAGATTGATGAGCAGATGCTTGCCGAAGAACTTCGTGGCGCTGAAGCCGACACCGGCATCGCTGGTGCCGGCGCTGTTGATCAGGTATTCGGGGTGGCCGGACTCGATGGACTGCTGCGCGCTTACGCCATACAGGGTTTGCAAATAGTGTCGAGTGCCCATGGTGATCGAGGGGCCGGCGAACATCACGAACGTCTTGGAACTGCCGGGCAACGGCACATACACCGATGCATTGCCGACCGCCCCCTGGGCACCGCCCAGGTATTGCCGGGCCGAGACGCGCAGAATCATCGGGAATTTCTTCGACAGGACCACCGAACCGTACATTTTCGCGACGGGTGCGGCATGAATGTCCCCCATGCCGTTGAGGTTTCGCCCATCCACATGCATTTCCCGCCCCAAGTCATAGCTCAGGCCGACACCAACCTGGTAGTGATCGCCACGCAGGAAGTTGTAGCCCAGACCCTCGCCGGTCGAGAAGTACCAGATGTCCCGGTAATACACGTTCACGACGGGGCCGCCACTGACCTGATAGGCGCGCGCCCCGTCATAGACCGGCTGGACCTCGGCCGCTGCGCCCGCGATGATTCGCCACGGCGGCAGATTGGGCTCGAAGAGGCGCGCGAGAATGACGCCGCCGGAGTACTGCCATTCCTGCAGCGGCGACTGACTCTGGGCAAACGAGGCGTGCGGGAGCCACGCCATCAGCAGCAGCGCCAGGTACGGGATTGATCTTAAGAACCTGAACATGTGTTATCCACTCGCAGCCGCGCTGCTCCTCAACCGTTAGGCAGCGCTGAAGGTACCGCGTGCGATCCGCGGGCCGCTTGCGCATATCGGCTCAATCAACGTAGGAGCAGGCCGATAGCTCTCAGGAGACCCGCTCCAGGAGCTCATCCAGGACCTGCGGGTCCACCGGCTTGGTGAGATGACTGTTAAAGCCTGCCTCTTGTGACCGGCGCCGGTCGGAGTCCTGGCCCCAGCCGGTGAGGGCCACCAGGACCATGTCGCGCCCCCACGGCTCACCGCGAATCCGGCGTGCGACCTCGTATCCGTTCGCATGCGGCATGCCGATGTCGAGCAGGGCGACGTTGGGCCGACAGCGTTCGGCCTCCTGCAGTGCCTCGCTGCCGTCCTGCGCGCGAAATACTTCGTGCCCGCTCAGGGAAAGCAGGGTTGCAAGACTTTCACGCGCATCCGGGTTGTCGTCGGCGACCAGAATCCGATGACGCGTCTTGGCACGCGGCGGCCCGGCGCCCGCGAGCGGTTGCACCGGCGTGACGGCCTCGCCATCGCCATCGGCCTCACCGTCCACGCGCTCAATCGACAACGGCAGCCGGATGACAAACTCGCTGCCCTTGCCGGGGCCCTCGCTCGAGGCCGTCACGCTTCCGCCGTGCATTTCGACCAACTGCCGTACCAGCGCCAGTCCAATCCCCAGTCCGCCCTGGGGCCGCCCACTGGGTTGGTCAATCTGGGTGAACAGGTCGAAAATACATGGCAGCACCTCCGGCACGATGCCAATGCCGGTGTCGCGGACCGAGATCTCCACGTCCCGCCGCCGGCGGCGCGCCCGTACCGTGATGTGGCCACCGGCGTCGGTGTACTTGGCGGCATTGCCGAGCACGTTGCCCAGGGCCTGCGTCAGGCGCATCGGGTCGCCGTAGATGGCGAGCGGCCGCTCCGGGACCTCAACCTCCAGGGTGTGGCCGCGCGACTCGATGGCCGGGGTGATGGTCTCCACCGCCCGCTCCACCAGTTCATGCAGCTCGACTCGCTGGCGCGCCAGATTGATTTTCCCGCGGGTGATCCGCGATACATCCAGCAGGTCATCGACGAGTCGCGACAACTGAATCAGCTGCCGGTCGATGATGTCCCGGGACAGCAGCAGCTGGGGGTCCTGCAGCGACTTCATCTTCATCAGGTGCACGGCATTGCGAATGGGCGCGAGCGGATTGCGCAACTCGTGGGCCAGCATCGCCAGGAATTCGTCCTTGTGACGATCGGCCTCCTTGAGCGCCTGCTCGGCCCGACGCCGCTCAGTGACCTCGCCTTGCAGGATGATGTTGGTGCGTTCCAGGTCGCGATTGGCCTGTTGCAGACTTTCGTTCAAGGAATGCAGTTCGCGGGTTTTTTCCGCCTGCAGCGCGGTATTCGCCTGGGCGAGCTGTTCGTTGGCTTCGGCGAGATTGCGATTCAGGTCAACGAGTTCGCGCCGCTTGCAGTACAGCTCGACCAGTACGGCCACCTTGCTGCGCAGGATTTCGGGCACGACCGGCACCGAAACGTAATCGACGGCGCCGAGCTTGTAGCCTCTGAGGCGATCCAGCTCCGACATGTGCACGCCGGTGACGAAGATGATCGGCGTGCGCACGAAGCGCGGATGCTCGTGGATCAGCCGCGCGGCTTCGAAACCATCCATGTCCGGCATGCTCACATCGAGCAGCACTACGGCGAACTCATCGCGCATCAGTTGGTCAAGAGCCGCAAGGCCGGAGGAAACCGGAACCAGATTCTGGTTCAACTCGGCCAAAACCGTCTGGTAGGTCAGCAGCCGCGCCGGCTGATCATCGACCAGCAGGATGTTGACCTTGTCCGCGACCGCGGTACTGGCAGCGTGCCGCGAGCCCGGGGTGTGGTCTAGCGGTGCAGCCACAGACGCACCAGTGAGAGCAGCTGATCGGTATTCACCGGTTTGGCCACATAGTCCGAAGCGCCGGCCTCGAGGCACTTCTCGCGGTCGCCCTTCATGGCCTTGGCCGTCAACGCGATGATGGGCAGCATCCGGAACTTCGATTGCTGCCGGATCCGGCGCATGGTTTCGTAGCCATCCATTTCCGGCATCATCACATCCATCAGCACCAGCGAAAGATCCTCGGTGCCTTCGACCAGCTTGATGGCCTCCTGACCGTTGGTGGCTGTGATGACGCTCATGTGATGGCGCTCTAGCAGGCTGTTCAGCGCAAAAATGTTGCGGATGTCATCGTCCACGACCAGCACCTTGCGGCCCGTCAGCGGTTCGTCACCTTCATGCAGCGCCTGCAGCATGGCCTGCTTCGCCGGCGGCAGATCGGCCACCACGCGATGCAGGAACAGCGCCGTCTCATCGAGCAGCCGTTCGGGGGAGCGCACGCCCTTGAGCACGATGCTCTTGGCGCTCCTCTTCAACTGGCTTTCCTCGGCATCCGAGATGTCACGTCCGGTGAACACGATGATCGGCAGCCGCCGCAGCGCCTCATCGGACTGGACCTGCTCCAGCAGCTCAAATCCGGACATGTCCGGCAACCGCAGATCGAGCACGACGCAATCAATTGCCTGCGAGCGCATGCTCGCCAGCGCCGCGGTGCCAGTGGTCGCGGTCAGGATTTCGATATCCGAATGACCCAATAGCTCCGTCACGCTCATCTGTTCGGCCGGATCGTCTTCGATCACCAGCAGGCGCCGCACTTTCGTCCTGGTGAAGTTCATGAGCCGATCGAGGGCGGTTTCAAGCTCCTGCGTGGTCCCGGTCTTGGTCAGGAAGGCGAATGCGCCGCGCTCCAGACCATACTGCCGTTCATCCTCGACGGTGAGCACCTGCACCGGTATGTGGCGGGTGTCGCTGCTGCGCTTCAACTGATTCAGCACGGTCCAGCCGAGCATGTCGGGCAGGAACACATCCAGCGACACCGCCGCGAGCGGATATTTGCGCGCGAAGATCAAGGCATCCGCGCCGGTGCGGGCCAGCAGCACCTTGAAGCCGCGCTCCTTGGCCAGGTTCACCAGAACGCGCGCGTAGTGCGGATCGTCCTCGACCACCATCAGAATCGGCTCACCGCTGCCCAGGTTCTCCCGGTCGTCGGGGATTTCCTCCCGGGTCACGATCGGCAGCACGACCGGCTGGAAGGCCGGTTGTGCGAGCGCGGTTCTCTCCGGGCCCTGCAATATGCCGCGGGCGTACGCGGCGCCGACATATAGCAGCGGCAGATAGAGGGTGAAAGTGCTGCCACTGCCGGCGACACTGCTGAGGCGGATTTCCCCGCCCAGCAAGTGCGCCAGCTCACGACTGATGGCCAGTCCGAGTCCCGTGCCGCCGTATTTTCGGGAGGTTCCGGCGTCGGCCTGCTGGAACGCCTCGAAGATGATTCGCTGTTTCTCCGGCGGAATTCCGATGCCGGTGTCGCTGACCGAGAATTCGACGACGGCCGGAACCTGGCTCAGGGTGGGGTGCTCGGGCGCCCAGCCGCCGCTGGCGATACCCACGTGAATCCGCACCCCGCCATGCTCGGTGAATTTGAAGGCATTGGAGAGCAGATTCTTCAGCACCTGCAGCAGTCGCTTCGAATCCGTCGTGATGGCTCGTCCCAAGCGATGATCGAAGTCGGTCGTGAAGGAGAGCTTGCGTGCATCGGCTTCGTGGCGGAAGTTGCGTTCGATGGTCTCGCGCAGGTGCGTGAACAGCAGCTCTTCGCATTCCACCGTGACCGTTCCCGACTCGATCTTCGACAAATCCAGAATGTCGCTGATCAGGTTCAGCAGATCAGTTCCGGCGCCATGGATGGTGGTCGCGAACTCGACCTGGCGCGCGGTGAGATTGCCATCGCCGTTTTCGGACAATTGCTGTCCGAGAATGAGAATACTGTTCAGCGGCGTGCGCAGTTCGTGGGACATGTTGGCCAGGAACTCCGATTTGTAGCGCGAGGTCAGCGCCAGCTCCGCGGCCTTGTCCTCCAGCGCGCGCCGCGCCAGTTCGATTTCCTGATTCTTGCGCTCCACTTCGGCATTCTGTTCGGCCAGCAGTTTGGCCTTGTTGGCCAACTCCTCGTTGGTCTGCTGCAATTCGGTCTGCTGCGCCTGCAATTCGCCGGCGAGCTGCTGGGATTGCGTCAGCAGGCCTTCGGTACGCATCGTGGCCTCAATGGTATTGAGTACGACGCCGATGAGGCTGCCGGTGAGCTGCTCGAGGAACGCCAGCTGCGAGGCCGTGAAGCCGCTCAAGGAAGCCAGCTCCATGACGGCCTTCACATGGCCTTCGTACAGGACGGGCAGGACGATGACATTGCGCGGTCGGGTCTGCATCAGGCCGCTGGCTACCCGAATGGAATCATCCGGCACGTCCGTGATCAGCACGCGTTGCCGATCCGCTGCAGCCTGGCCCACGAGCCCCTGGCCGATGGCGTAGCGGCGCGGGCCAGCCGCCACGTCCGCCTCGTCCGCGTAGGTTGCAAGCTCACGCAAATGCGCGCCGTCCGTCGAGCCATCCATGACATACACAATGCCCTGCTGCGCGTTGACCAGTGGGGCAAGCTCCGACAGCAGCAGCTTGCCGACCGTGACCAGATCGCGCTGCCCCTGCAGCATGCGACTGAACTTGGCCAGATTCGTCTTCAGCCAGTCCTGCTCGTTGTTGCGCTCGGTCGTGGCGCGCAGATTGCCGATCATGGCGTTGATGTTGTCCTTGAGCTCGGACACCTCGCCGCGCGCCTCGACCTGGATCGAACGGGTCAGATCGCCCTTGGTCACGGCGGTCGCCACTTCCGCGATGGCGCGCACCTGGTTGGTCAGATTGGCCGCCAGCAGATTGACGTTCGCGGTGAGATCCTTCCACGTACCCGCAGCGCCCGGGACATGTGCCTGACCGCCCAGACGGCCTTCGACGCCGACCTCGCGGGCCACGCTCGTCACCTGGTCGGCGAATATCGCCAGCGTGTCGGTCATGCTGTTGATGGTGTCCGCCAGGGCGTTGACCTCGCCCTTCGATTCCACGGTGAGCCGCTGGCGCAGGTCACCGTTGGCGACGGCGGTGACGACCTTGACGATGCCGCGTACCTGATTGGTCAGGTTGTTGGCCATCACGTTCACGTTGTCCGTGAGGTCCTTCCAGGTGCCGGCGACACCGGGCACCAATGCCTGGCCGCCCAGCCGACCCTCGGTGCCGACCTCACGTGCCAGGCGGGTGACTTCGGCGGCGAATCCGTTCAGCTGGTCCACCATCGTATTGATGGTTTCCTTCAGCTGCAGGATTTCGCCTTTGACGTCCACGGTGATCTTGCGGGACAGATCGCCGCGCGCGATGGCGGTCGAGACTTCCGCGATATTACGCACCTGACCGGTGAGATTGCGCGCCATCGAGTTCACGTTGTCGGTGAGATCCTTCCAGGTGCCCGCAACGCCGGGGACGATGGCCTGGCCGCCGAGCTTGCCTTCGGTGCCGACCTCACGGGCGACGCGGGTCACTTCGGCCGCGAAGCTGTTGAGCTGGTCGACCATGGTGTTCACGGTCTCCTTCAGCTGCAGGATCTCGCCGCGCACGTCCACCGTGATCTTGCGGGAGAGGTCGCCGCGCGCGATGGCGGTCGCGACCTCGGCGATATTGCGCACCTGG
>DATDIL010000210.1:0-13983 GCA_036521075.1 Steroidobacteraceae bacterium
CAGGCCAATCTGGGCTACTGCAAGATCACCGCGCCGGTGGACGGCATCGTGATTTCGCGCAAGGTGGATGAGGGTCAGACGGTGATTGCCGCCATGAGTACGCCGGTGCTGTTCACCGTTGCCCAGGACATCACCAAGATGGATATCACCGCCGACATTTCCGAGGCGGACATCGGGCAGGTGAAAACCGGGCAGAACGTCGAGTTCGGTGTGGACGCCTTCCCCAATGAGGTGTTCCACGGCGCGGTCTCGCAGGTGCGCAAGTCCCCGACGACCACCCAGAACGTGGTCACCTATCAGACCATCATCGCCGTCAACAATCCGGAGCAGAAATTGTTCCCGGGCATGACCGCCGATGTCTCCATCCTGGTGCTGGAGCGGGACGATGTGCTGACGGTGCCGAATGCGACGCTGCGCTATTCGCCACCGGATAACGCCAAGTTCAGCACCGCGCCACCCAAGCAGCTGCAGCGCACGCAGCAGCTGGCGTATCAACTCCAGGCGGACAATAAGACACTGGCGCCGAAAATCCTCCACGTCGGGGCGACCGACGGGGTCAGCACGGAAATAGTCGATGGGTTGGTCCAGGGCGAGCGCGTCGTCACCGCGACGCTCAAATCGGGCCTGGCGGCCGGCGTGCAGTTTGGTCCGCCCAATGGCGGCCCGCCGCCGCAGATGTAAGGCGCGCAGTGAATCAGCACGTCATCGCGCTGCGCGACATTACCAAGGTCTATACCACCGGTGAAGTCGAAGTCAAGGCCGTCGCCGGGGTGAGTCTGGATATCGTCCGGGGTGAGTTCGTCGCCATCATGGGCGCGAGCGGCTCGGGCAAGTCCACCATGATGAACATCCTCGGCTGCCTGGACCGTCCCACCGCGGGACGCTACCTGCTCGATGATGTGGATGTCGCCGGGCTCAATCGCAAGGAGCTGGCGCAGCTGCGCAATCGCAAGATCGGCTTCGTCTTCCAGAGCTTCAATCTGCTCGCGCGCACCACGGCCATGGAGAATGTCGAGCTGCCATTGTTCTACAGTGAACCGGCGGTTGCGCTCAAGGACCGTCATCGTCGCGCCCGCGAAGCGCTGGAAAAAGTCGGGCTTGGCTCGCGCCTGCATCATCGACCCAATCAACTCTCCGGCGGACAGCAGCAGCGTATCGCGATCGCCCGCGCACTCGTGAACAGCCCGGACCTGCTGCTGGCCGATGAGCCCACGGGCAATCTTGATACCCGCACCAGCATCGAGATCATGGGACTGTTCCAGGCACTGAATGATTCGGGAATCACGGTGGTCATGGTGACCCATGAACTGGATATCGCCGCCTACTGCAGACGTATCGTGATCATGCGCGACGGCCGGGTGCTCGAGGATCGCGTCAATCCCAGCCCCAATCGCGCCGAAGTGTTGCGCGCACGGCTGGACCAGGAAGAGCGCGCGGCCCAGATAGGGGAAAGACCGGTCGTGGAAAAGCAGGAGGCACCGTGATGGTCGAGTGGCTTCGCGGAACACTGCTGCGTACGGCGCTGACCGCACTGACGGCGCTGCGGGCGCTGCGGCGTAACAAGCTGCGCTCCAGCCTCACGGCGCTGGGCATCATCATCGGGGTCTTCGCGGTGGTCGCGATGGTCGCCCTGGGCAATGGCACGCGCGCCAGCATCGAGTCCCAGGTTGCCGGTCTTGGCCAGAACATGCTGATGGTGTTCGCCGGCAGCCGCCGCTCCGGGGGTGTCAACAGCGGCATGGGAAGCGCCAGCGCCATCACCCTGGAGGACGCCGAAGCCCTGCGCCGGGAGATCCCGGATGTGGTGGCCTCAAGCCCCGAGGTCACGACGACCGCCCAGGCCATTGCCAATGGGCGCAACTGGTCGACCACCATCGCCGGCGAGGCGCCCGAGTACCTGGTCATCCGCGACTGGGCCATGGCCGCAGGATCGATGTTCACCGATCGGGAGGTGCGCAGCGCCGCCAAGGTCGCCGTGCTGGGCGACAAGACCGCGCATGAACTCTTCGGGGTGCTCGATCCGGTGGGACAGACCGTGCGCATCGGCAACATGCCCTTCGTGATTATCGGGGTGTTGGCCAGCAAGGGGGCAGGTGTCGGCGGCCAGAACCAGGACGATCGGATTGTGATTCCCTACACGACCGCGATGAAACGGATCACGGGTGACAAGTATCTGCGTTCGGTCTACCTGCAGATCGGCGTGGCCGAGCGCATTCCGGTCGCGCAGGACCAGATCACGCGGCTGCTGCGGCAGCGCCACCGGCTGCTCTCCGGCAATGCGGATGATTTCAATATCTTCAATCAGCAGGAAATCGCCGATACGGTGAACACGGTCACCTCGACACTGACACTGCTGCTGGGCGCCATCGCCGGCCTGTCCCTGGTCGTCGGGGGCATCGGCATCATGAATATCATGCTCGTCAGTGTGACCGAGCGGACCCGCGAGATCGGCATTCGCATCTCCGTGGGCGCCCAGCCCGGGGATATCCGCATCCAGTTCCTGATCGAGGCCATTACGCTGAGCCTGCTCGGCGGCCTGGTCGGGGTATTGCTCGGCATTGGGGTGACGCGGCTGATTGCGGCGGCCTCGACCTTCAAGCCCATCGTCACCCTGGGCTCCATCGTGCTCGCCTTCTCGGTGAGCTTTTCGATCGGGGTATTTTTCGGGTTCTATCCGGCCCGACGTGCCTCGCTGCTGGATCCGATCGACGCGCTGCGCTACGAGTAACGTGACAATCAGTCACAAGTGCTCAACACATCGGTGCAGTTGCGAAAGCAACGCCTTGGGTTCCACAACCCGTGTCACCCTGGCCACAGGTATGCCAGAATCCCCGCGCGCGATCCCAAAATTTTTTGGGTCACTTACGAGGGGACGATCATGAAGTTTCGAACACTGATTCTGCTGGGGGCCGCCATGGCCGCACCGGTTCTGTACGCCCAGGCGCCGCCGGCGCCGTCACCGGAAATGCAGGCTGCCCGCGCGGCGGTGAACAAGGCTTGCGCAAACGAACCGGCCTGCAGCGGCAAAACGGGACGTGAAATGTTCCAGTGCCTGCGCGCCAATCCCGACAAGCTGAGCGCGGACTGCAAGGACGCGCTTGCCAAGTTGCCGGCGCGTCCGCCGGCCGCCCCGCCCGCACAGTAAACCGGTCCGACCGGGACACCGGCACCGTAAGGGGTGCCGGTGTTGTGCCAGAACCTACTCGAACAGTTTCATGGCGTTGAGCAAGGTCTCGTAAACGCCCCATAGCAGCGGTATCCCCACCAGTACCCAGGCCAGGGCCACCACCATTGGACTGGTCGTCGGGGCGTAGGTGCCCGTTTGGCCCACGCCCTGCACGGCGACCTGCGGCCCCGGCGCACCGCCCGCTTCGGGCTTCATGTGGAAGCGCGCATCGACGGGCCTGACCAGCAGATTGCAGATCAGTCCCCCCAGCAGCAACACGGCCATGATGTACATGGTGATGTTGTAGGACTGCGCCTTCGCGACGCCGTGATCGATCTGGTATTGGCGGATGTAATTGACCAGTACCGGACCCAATACGCCGGCGACCGACCAGGCCGTGATGACCATGCCGTGTATCGCACCCACATAACGGGTACCGAACAAATCGCGCAGGTAGGCCGGTATGGTGGAGAAACCGCCGCCGTACATGCTGAGAATGACGGCAAAGCAGGCCACGAACAGCGCGATGCTGCCTAGCGCGCCGGACTGTGGCACCAGGGCATACAGCACGATGCCGAGAATGAAAAAGCAGAAGTAGGTGTTCCGACGTCCGATCAGGTCCGAGGTCGAGGCCCAGAAAAACCGTCCGAGCATGTTGAACAGACTGAGCAGACCGACGAAGCCGGCGGCCGCCACGACGGTGACCCGTCCCGGAAACATTTCCTGGCTCATCGCCGAAGCCTGTCCCAGTACGCCGATTCCGGCGGTCACGTTCATGCACAGCACCCCCCACAGCAGCCAGAACTGCGGGGTCTTCAGCGCGTCATAGACGTACACGTCATGGGTGCTGACCAGCGCTCGGGGCGCCGGCATGGCAGCGGCAGGCTTGAAGTCCGGCCCCGGCACGCGCACCAGGGCCGCGCCGATGAGCATGAACACGAAGTAGCCGGCGCCAAGAACCAGAAAGGACTCCGCGATGCCCACATGCACCGGGGTCGAAAACTTATGCATCAGCCAAACCGACAGTGGCGAGGCAATGAAGGCGCCGCCGCCGAAACCCATGATGGCCATGCCCGTGGCCATGCCGGGCCGGTCCGGAAACCATTTGATCAGCGTCGAGACGGGCGAAATATAGCCCAAGCCAAGACCGGTTCCGCCCAGCACTCCATAGCCCAGGATGATGAGCCACAGCTGGTGCAGGTTGACACCCACTGCCGAGACCACGAAGCCCACACCAAAGCACACCGCCGCCGCGAACATGGAGCGCCGCGGTCCGCCTTCCTCGACCCAGCGGCCGAACACCGCGGCGGAAAGGCCCAGGAACACGATGGCGATGGAGAAGATCCAGCCGACATCGGTCAGTCTCCAGTCACCCGGCACCGATTGGCTGATGCCCAGTAACCGTGTCAGCGGCAGATTGAACACGCTGAACGCATACGCCTGCCCAATGCACAGGTGGATGCACAGCGCCGCAGGCGGCACCAGCCAACGGTTGTATCCGGGAGCGGCGATGGTCCGGGAGCGGGAGAGAATTGTTGCCATGCATCACCCCTTTTTCGCGCGGCGCCATGCTACACCGGCAAATGTGGCGGCGTCTTGCGCGGGGCCTAGAATGCAGCATCAAAGCAGATCTCCCCCTTCACACCCACCTGGTAGGCAGACACTCGCCGTTCAAAGAAGTTGGTGAGCTCCTGAACGTCCTGCAGTTCCATGAACGAAAACGGATTGCGGGCATTGAAGCGGGCCGGTAGACCGAGCATGGCCAGGCGCTGGTCGGCGACATACTCGAGGTATTGACGCATTTCGGCGCGGGTCATGCCGACCACGCCACCGGCCAGTACATCCTCGGCGAACTCGCTTTCGCACTCCACCGCCTCTTCAATCATCTGCAGCACCTGGCGCGCCCATTCGGCATCAAACAGGCCCGGCTCCTCAGCGCGAACCGTTCGAATCACGTCGAAGGCGAAGGACATATGGGCGCTCTCGTCGCGGAATACCCAGGCGGTGCCGGCCGCCAGTCCCGGCAGCAGCCCGCGCGAGCGCAGGAAGTACACATAGGCGAAGGCGCCAAAGAAAAACAGCCCTTCGATGCAGGCGGCAAAGCAGGTCAGGTTCAGCAAGAAGCGGCGCTTGTCTTCGGCATCGTTGATGCGCGGCAGGCGCGCGACCTCATCGATCCAGCGCTGGCAGAACTGCGCCTTGCGGCATATCGAGGGGATGTTCGCGATGGCCGCGAAGGCCTGCGCGCGCCGCTGCGGATCGCTGACATAGTTGTCCAGCAGCGTCAGGTAGAACTGCACGTGCAGTGCCTCCTCGTACAGCTGCCGTGACAGGTACATGCGCGCTTCGGGCGCATTGATATGCCGGTAAAGGCTGATCACCAGATTGTTCGAAACGATCGAATCGCCCGTCGCAAAGAAGGCCACGAGCCGCTCGATGAGATGCCGCTCAGCGGGCGTCATGCGGGTGCGCAGGTGTCCCAGGTCGATCTGGAAATCGATCTCCTCGACGCTCCAGGTGTTCTTGATGGCGGCGCGGTACATCTCGTAGAAGCGCGGATAGCGCATGGGGCGCAGCGTGAGGTCAAAGCCGGCATCGAGCAGGCATGGCGAGGTGCTCATTGGCAGGCCTCGCAGCTTTGCGGGTTTTCAAGCGAACAGGCAACCGCTTGGACTTCGGTCACGGGGGCACTCGCACGCACCGTGGTCTTCGCGATCTGCGTGGCCGGGCGCGAGCGCAGGTAATAAGTGGTCTTCAGGCCGCGCTTCCAGGCGTACATGTACATGGACGACAGACGTCCGATTTCCGGATTTTCCATGAACAGATTCAGCGACTGGCTCTGGTCTATGTAGGCGCCGCGCTCTGCGGCCAGGTCGATGAGGGAGCGCATGGGTATTTCCCAGGCGGTGCGGTAGATGTCCCGCAGCTCCCGTGGCAGCCCCTCCAGGCCCTGGATGGAACCGTCGGCGATTTTGAGCGCATTGCGCAGCTCCTCGGTCCACAGGCCCAGTTGCTTCAGTTCCTCGACCAGGTAGCGGTTGACCTGCAGGAAATCTCCGGACAGCGTCTCGCGCTTGAACAGGTTGGAGATCTGCGGCTCGATGCACTCGTAGCAGCCGGCAATCGAGGCAATCGTCGCGGTGGGTGCGATCGCGATCAGCAAACTGTTGCGCAGGCCATGTGCAGCGATATCCGCCCGCAGGCTCTCCCAGGGCAGATCCGCGCCGGGCACCACATCCCAGGCCTGCGGCTGCAGTTCACCGCGCGCGGCGCGCGTCAGCGCGAATGCCTCATGCGCCCCGGATTCGCGGGCGAGCTGCGTGGAGGCATGCAGGGCGTGAAAATAGATGGTGCGCGAGATGCGTGTGGAAAGTTCACGCGCTGGCGTGCTGTCGAAGGCGAGCCGAAGCCTGAAGAACACGTCCTGCAGGCCCATGATCCCCAGACCCACCGGGCGCCAGCGCATATTCGATGCCCGCGTCGTGCCGATGGGATAGAAGTTCAGGTCGATCACCCGATCCAGCTGACGCACGGCGACATCCACGGTGTGCGCGAGCTTTTCGAAGTCGAAGCCTTGCGCGCCCAGATGGTGCGCGAGGTTGATGGACCCGAGATTGCACACGGCCGTCTCGCCGCCACTGGTGACTTCGAGGATTTCCGTGCATAGGTTCGACAGGTGCACGGTGTGGCCGGGTTGGCCGGTTTGGTTGCAGGCGCGGTTGGATTTGTCCTTGAAGGTCATCCAACCATTACCGGTCTGCGCCAGAGTGCGCATCATCCGGCCATACAGTTCGCGCGCACGCACGGTTTTCTTCGCCAGACCCTGCGCCTCCGCCTGGGCATAGGCGGCATCAAAGGCCGCGCCGAACAGGTCGGGCAGATCCGGCACGGTGCTCGGGTCGAACAGCGACCACGGCGCGTCCTCCTCGACTCGGCGCATGAACAGGTCCGGTATCCAGTTGGCCAGGTTCAGATGATGCGCGCGTCGGCCGTCATCACCGGTGTTGTCGCGCAGTTCCAGGAAGGACTCGACGTCGGCGTGCCAGGGTTCCAGGTACACGCACGCGGCCCCCTTGCGCTTGCCGCCCTGGTTGACGGCGGCCACCGAGGAATCCAGAGTCTTCAACCACGGCACGATCCCATTCGAGAGCCCGTTGGTGGCGCGGATCAGGGAGCCCTCCGATCGCACTCGATGCCAGGCAATGCCGATGCCACCGGAGAACTTCGACAGCAATGCGACGTCCTTGTAGCGGTCATAGATCGACTCCAGGCAGTCCTCCGGCGAGTCGAGCAGGAAGCAGCTCGAGAGCTGCTCGTGGCGCGTGCCCGCGTTGAACAGTGTCGGTGAGCTGGGAATGTAGTCCAGGGCGGAGCACAGCTCGTACAGTTCGATGGCCTCGTGCACGCCCGCCGTGAGCGCGACCGCGATGCGCATCCAGAAGTACTGCGGATTCTCCAGCACGCTGCGGCGGGTCGGGTGACGCAGCAGGTACCGGTCATACAGGGTCCGTAAGCCAAAGTACTCGAGTTTGTGGGTACGCGTGGCATCGATGGCTGCGTTGAGCTTGCGGGCATTGGCCTCCACGAACGCCAGGACGCGTTCGTTGATCAGGCCGACATCAAAGCCTTGGCGGATCGACTGCGAGAAGGAGTGCACGCCCGGGCCCTGCACCTCCTTGTCGATGAACGCGGACAGCAGGCGTGCGGCCAGCCGTGAGTATTCGGGTTCCTCGAAGATGAACGAGGCCGCGGTGCGAATCGACAGTTCGTCCAGCTCGCGCGTGCTCGCCCCATCGTACAATCCGGCGATGGTCTTCAGCGCCACGCGCATCGGATCGACATCGTGCAGACCCTCGCAGCAGCGAGTCACGGCGCGGACGATCTTGTTGACATCCACCGGCTCGCGGCTGCCGTTGCGCTTGGTTACGCCCATCGGGTGACGGGCCGCGTTGGGTGGAGTCAGACGAAAGCTTGATTGAGTGCGTGCGGCCGTCGCTTCGACCGCGTCGGAAGTTTCCAAAGTCATGCCTATCCCCCCGGATCTGCGCCCGCAGGTCACCCCGCGGACATTGTTGCGGGTCACTTGCGAGGGGCCGGGGAAGGGGCGCAACGGACCAAAAATTGTCCGTTTCCCGATTCCCGCAGCTCCTCCCACGAGAGCCCGAGCCATACCGCGCAAGGGCGGTTACAACGGCAGGTCTTCGGCCGATTTCCGCTGCGGGGCAGTTCCGGAATAGGCCCTCGCAAGCCGCACCGGATTCCCTCTTAGGCCTACCCCTTGTGGTAAGCGCCGTTGCTGACCACAAGATATTGTGGTCCGGGGGCGGATGTCAACGAAAGAAGAGTCCGACGGTCAGGGCGATGCCAATCAGCACAATGGTCAGGCGCAGGATGCGTTCGTTGAGCTTGTGCAGCAACAGGCCGCCCATGACGCCACCGGCGATGGCCCCGGCACTGGCGATGCCCGCCTGCAACCAGCGAACTTCCGGTGAAAACAGGAAAATCAGTACCGCTGAGGCATTCATCACGCCGGCCAGGGCGTTCTTGGTGGCGCCGGCGCTGCGCATCAGCAGGCCCGCGGCGGTGAGTGCCGCGAGCATCAGAAAGCCAATGCCGCCGCCGAAGTAGCCGCCATAAATCGAAATGGCAAATTGTGCGGCCGCAGCACCGCGGCGCGATAGATGCGTCCGGGAGGTGCGCCTGGGCCCGAAGCTGCCCCAGGCAAAGACGATGGTGGCAAACAGCACCAGCCACGGAATCAGGCGCGCGAAGAAACGCGGTGGGGTGACCAGTAACAGGAGGGCGCCGAGCGCGCCGCCAACCAGGCTGATGATCACCAGTGCGCGAAATGACAGGCCGGCGGCGCCAGTGACGAGGCGTCGCCCCGTGAGGGCCGTGGCGATCTGGGCGGGGAACAGCGCGATGGTCGAGGTGATATTGGCCGCGCGGGCATCCATTCCGGTGAACATCAGCGCCGGCAAGGTGACGAAGGAGCCGCCGCCCGCAAGCGCGTTCTGTACTCCCGCCCAGAGCGCCGCGAAGAACAGCACGCTCAGGGCCATCAGCCCGCGTCGGCCACGCTGTGGATGAGGTAGCCGCCGGATTTCTCATCGCGTTCGAGCGTGAGCAGTCGCCGCGCGGCGGCCTCTTCCAGCAGCTTGTTGAACGAGCGAAAACCGTAATAGCTTTCGTTGAAGCCGGGTTTGCGGCGCTTGAGGGCCTGTTTGACCATCGAGCCCCAGATCTTTTCATCCTCGCCACGCTCCGCGATCAGCGCGTCGATCGTCGCCAGCACCAGGTCGAAGGCGTCATGTTCGCGGTCATGCTCGTGATCCTCATCCTTGGCGAGCGTCTCGGACGCCGTGGCCGGGGTTGCCGCCGAGGCTGCGGCCGGTGCCTTGCGCCGGCCCGTGCGCCGCGCCTTCTGCTCGCGTACCAGGTCATCGTAGAAAATGAACTCATCGCAGCTGGCCGTGAGCAGATCGGAGGTGGAGTTCTTGACCCCGATGCCGATAACGCCTTTGTCGTTCTCGCGCAGCTTGCTGACCAGTGGCGAGAAGTCCGAGTCGCCGCTGATGATGACAAAGGTCTCCACGTGCGGCTTGGTGTAGCACAGGTCCAGTGCGTCCACGACCATGCGAATGTCGGCGGAGTTCTTGCCCGACTGCTTGACGTGGGGAATCTCGATCAGTTCGAATCCGGCCTGGTGCATGCCGGCCTTGAACTCCTTGTACCGCTCCCAGTCGCAGTAGGCCTTCTTGACGACTATCGAGCCCTTGAGCAGCAGGCGCTCGAGCACGCGGTTGATGTCGAACTGCGCGTAGCGCGCATCGCGCACGCCCAGCGCGATGTTCTCGAAATCACAGAATAACGCGAGATTGGTGGTGTCCGAGGCGGTGGTCATGCCGATACTGTTGATGGGGGCACCACTTCGGTGATGTGCAGGCGTTTTGTGATTGGCACGCAATATATATCAATGGGAGAAGTGCGACCGCGCAGGGTCATGGACGGAAGCTCGACGGCCTTGATGTCAAGACCGCGCGCGTCCAGTGAGTGTTTCAGGGCACGCGAGAGCACCATTTCCCCGGCACGCGCGCGTTGGCACAGGCGCGACGCGACGTTCACGGCATCCCCGATGATGGTGTAGTTCATGAACATGGCCGAGCCGACATTGCCGGCCACGACGTCGCCTTCGTTGATGCCGATGCCCAGGCCCGTTTCGATATTGAGTCGGGCGTGCCAGCTGTCGGCCAGCACGGCGAAGCGGTCGAGCATCTCCCGCCCCGCGCGTACGGCCCGCTGCGGACTGTCGCTCTGCTCGAACGGCACGCCGAAACCGACCATGAGGCAATCCCCGGCCATGTGAAACACGGTGCCTTCGTGCTGGAAAGTGATCTCAGTCAGCAATGAGAAGTACTCGTTCAGCAGCGGCACCACTTCGTGGGGACTCAAGCGTTCGGAGATTGCGGTAAAGCCGCGCAGGTCGGCAAACATGATCACCGCGTGGGTGCGGATGTCGGCCGCGGTCAGGATGCTGTCGCGCAGGCGCGAGTTGTCGAGAATACGGTCGGCGAGCTGCGGGGACACATAGCGACGGAAGGTCGCCTGCAGTTCCTCCCCGCGGCGTTCGTCGGTGTTGCGCGCCGCGGCCGCGATCTTGCGGCGGCGTGAGCCGGCGCGGGCAAGTGCTTCGAGCCTGGCCAGCAGCACCGTATCGGTACCGGCGGCGGTCACGAAGTCATCGGCGCCGGCCGAATAGGCGGCCATCTGCAGATCCGAATTGAGGCTGAAGACCACGACCGGGAGCATCATGGTTGCGGGGTGGGCCTTCAAGGCCCGGCAGGTCTCGAGCCCCCCCAGATCGTGGCCGTCGGCGTCCACCAGAATCAGATCCGGCGCCACCCGGTCGATGCTCGCCATAATGTCGGCGTGGAGGCCGCAGGAATCCAGACGGAAGCGGTGTGCGACCGAGCCGTGTTGAAGCAGCGACCGGATGGCCGCGCAATCGCCGGCGGCCAGGATCTGGAACTGCTCTGTTGTCACCACCATGATCAACGATTCTAAACCATTTTCCCGTCAGCCGGGTCCGGTAACATTGCCGTTCTTCGCTTCAACCAAAGAGTGATTCCAAATGGCCAGATCCAGTCGCAAGGCAGCGCCGGGCCCCCGAGCAGCGTCGGTGGGCAACGCCAGGATGGCCGCGGGCGCGGCTACCGTCTCGCGCGAGCAGGCTGAGGAGGCCGTGAGAATTCTGCTGCGCTGGGCCGGGGATGATCCGGGCCGCGAAGGCCTCCTCGACACACCCAAGCGGGTGGTCAAGGCGTACGGGGACTGGTTCTCCGGTTACTCGGTGGACCCACGCGAGTACATGCGTCGTACGTTCGAGGAAGTCGACGGCTACGATGAGATGGTGGTGCTGCGCGATATCGCCTTCGAGAGCTACTGCGAGCACCACATGGCGCCGATCATCGGTCGCGCACATGTCGGCTACCTGCCCTCGAACAAGGTGGTGGGCATCAGCAAGCTGGCACGCGTGGTCGACGGCTACGCCCGACGCTTCCAGGTACAGGAAAAGCTCACGGCGCAGATCGCCGCCTGCATCGATGAGGTGCTCAAACCGCGCGGCGTGGGGGTGGTCATTGATTCCGAGCATCAGTGCATGACCACCCGCGGCGTTCACAAGCGCGGTGTCTCGATGGTGACCAGCCGCATGGTCGGTATCTTCCGCAGCGATGCGCGCACCCGCGCGGAGTTTCTGCAGTTCATCGACATCCGCGGCTCGCGGGCTGTCTAGAGATTCTGACCCTTCGCCTTGCTCAGCGACACCGCGTTGATGCAATAGCGCAGGCCGCTTGGCGGCGGTCCGTCCGGGAACACATGGCCCAGGTGGGCGTCACAGACGTTGCAGACCACCTCGATGCGGACCCGGCCGGCACTGCTGTCCTCGTGATAGGCAACGACATTGGGGCTGACGGCCTGCGTGAAGGAAGGCCAGCCGGTGCCGCTCTGGAATTTCTCGGCGCTGTCGAACAGCAAGGTGTTGCAGCACACGCAGCAGTACTGACCGGGCTCGAACAGGTCGCACATTTGCGAGCTGTGCGGCCGCTCGGTGCCGTGCTCGCGGGCGACATGGAACGCTTGCGGATCCAGAAGCCTGCGCCATTCGCTTTCGGGTTTCTCGATGCGCCGCGGCGGTGGCGGGTTGCCGTTGCGGGCAATCGCGAGCACATCGTTCCAGCGCATCGGGCTTGGGGGAGTGGTCATCGTGAACTCCTGAGGGTCTTCGTGGACCGGGTACAGATCCAAAGTGCCGCGGGCAGTGCCGTGAAATCGGCCAGCAATGCCAGGACGAAGGCTGCGGAGGATACCGTGCCGAACTGGCGCATCGGCGGCAAGGGCGAGAAGGCCAGTGCCAGGAATCCTGCGGCGTTGATGAGCGTCGCGAACAGGATCGGCTTACCGGCGACCAGGAACGCATGGCGCAGCGCGGCCAGGGTTGAACCTGCCTGACGACCCTCCTGGTAGTGATAGAAGAAATGCACCTGGTCATTCTCGGTCGCGCCCAGCACCGTTGAGCCGATGAGGATGGTGGCGATGTTCAGGGAGATTCCAACCCCCCGCATCAAAAGAAAGGCCGCCAGGATGGCGAACAGCGAGGGGATCATCGCCATCAGCCGTGCCAGCGGGCTGCGGAACACCACCAGGAAGGCACAGAAGATGATGCTCGCCGTCAGCGCGAAGCTTTCCATGAGTGTCGGCACCAGTTGCAGGGTGATCTGATCGGACAGTACGCTTGCGCCCACCACGCGCGCCGTCACCCCCGCCAGTGCCGGCTGCTGTTGGCGCACCGCAGCCCAGGTGCTCTCAATGTACCGCCGCATCAGACCGATGTTGCCAAAGGCCCGGTCGCGGCCGCGGATGGTCAGGCGCACATTGCCCAGCGTATTCACGTCCACATAGCCGCGGGTCGCCGGCGTGGTGAGCAGGATCTGCTCGAGCTGCCCGGCAAGTTCCTGCCAGGCTGCCGGGTCCGTCGGCAATTGATCCTGGCCGGACTGCACATACCGCGCCCAGCGCAGCAGCGAAGTCGGGCCATCCACTGCGGTGATGCGCGGATCGCGCTCCAGGTGCCGCACCAGCTGATCGATCGCCTGGAGGAAGCGCGGATCCAGGGCGCCCGCGTTTGGCACCTTGAGCCACAGTTGATAGACGCCCAGACCGTTCTGCGCTTCGAAGTAGCGGGTGTCCTGGGCCGCCGCGACGCGCGGATCGATATAGGTCAGCGTATCGGTCTGCAGCGCCAACGGGTGGACATACCCGGGAATGCCCACCAGGGCGATGACCCCCGCGATCATGCCGGCGATCGCGGTTCCGACCAGTGGCCAGCGCAGGCTTCGGGTCAGTGGGATCCACCGGTCCATGAAGGCCGGGTACCACCGGCCAGCCGCCGCAATTTCCGCCTGCGTGGGGGTGCGCAGCAGCTGCTGCAGTGCCGGAAACAACGTGAAGCTGGCAAGCCACGCCACCACCAGGCCCGATGCGGTCCACAGACCCATTTCACGCACCGGGCGGATATTCGACACCGCCAGCGCGGCGAACCCGGTCGCGGTGGCGAAAATCGAGGCGGTGCTGGGCAGAAACTTGTTGGCCAGCACCCGCGCATGGTGCACGGTGAGATCCTCGGAGGCGGACCGATCAATGTAACGGGAATGGATGTACACCAGCGTGGCGGTGGCCGTCACGAGCACGGTGAGCGGCACCAGGGATGAGACAATGGTGTGCGCCCAGCCGGTCAGCGCGGCCAGTCCCATCGCAAT
>DATDIL010000211.1:0-3928 GCA_036521075.1 Steroidobacteraceae bacterium
GCGGGTCGTACCGTAGCTCTCGCCGATCAGGTATTTCGGCGAGTTCCAACGCCCGTACTTCGACAGGAACTGGCTGATGAACTGCGCAAATGCCTTCGCGTCCGGATCGACGCCGTAGAAATCCTTCGGCGTGCCTACGCCGCCGTCCTCCTTCCCGAGAATGCGACTGAACCCCGTGCCCATCGCATCCACGAATACCAGATCGCTGGCATCGAGCAGGCTGTACTGATTTTTGACGAGGTGATAAGGCGCGGGACGGGTATGAGCAAGACTTTCCGTGATCACCCGCAGCGGTCCGAATGCCTCAATGTGCAGATCACCCGACGACCCGCCGGGCCCGCCGTTCCACAGAAACGTGATCGGCCTTCGCGACGCATCACCGCCGCTCCTGAAACACGCGACGTAGAACATCTCACCGGTCGGACTTCCGTGCTTGTCATGCAGGATCAGCGTCGCCGCGTCCGCGTCGTAGCGGATCTGATGCGCGCCAATCGCTACTTCCCCCTGGGTAATGACGGTATGTGGCGTCGCCCAGTAACGCTCAGAATTGACAGCCTTTGAAGCATCTGCATCTGGCGATACGGCCGCCCCAAACGCCGCGATGGGTATCAGCACCCCTGCCAACACCAGGGACAACGGTCTACGAAAAGCGGGCATGCGCACCTCCAAATGAGAGGATCGTGGCATCGAAGCACCACCGGAACGTCAGCCTCATCGAGAAGGAGTCCCGGAGCGTCCGATTGGATGCGTGTCGTCCAACATTCCGTTTAGGCTACGCCCAAATCTACAGGCGAGCCGGTTGGTGAGGCGCCCAACGCAGCACGCCTTCCGATAGACTGGCAGCGATGAATTGCATCGCTCCGCGGCTGCAATGTAGATTCGGATTTATGAAGCGTCTTGAACGAATTTCACCTTTCCGATGGGTCCGGCCGGTATCGTGCGGCCGCCTGCAGCATGCGCCCGGCGAGTTCCTGCCACGACATATGCATGACGCGGCTTTCGCCACTGTCGTCTTGCGCGGCGGCTATGTCGAGGCCGGCGATACGGGCCGATATCGTGCAAACCCGGGGGATGTGCTGCTGCATCGATCGTTCGAGTTTCACCTCAATCGCTTCGATCGCGGTGGTGCCGAGGTACTCGTGATCCCGGTCACATCCGAGGAATTTACGTATAACATCGGACGAATCGCTGAGCCGGATGCGATCGTGAGACTCGTCGAGTCGGCTCCCGAGCAAGGCGAGTTGGTCCTCTTACGACGGCTTCTATCGAAGACCGTCAATGCGCTGGACTGGCCCGACGTGCTCGCAGGAACTCTACGCCAGGATCCTTCGCTTCAACTTGGTCGCTGGGCTGCCGAGCATGGACTTGCGATTGGCTCCGTAAGTCGGCGCTTCGCGCAGGTCTACGGAGTTTCACCCGCAACCTATCGCCTTCAACAGCGGACTCATCGGGCGATCCGCTCAATATTGGCGGCGAATGCGCCACTCGTTACCATCGCGCAGGACTGCGGTTTCGCGGATCAGGCGCACATGGCGCGATCTGTACGCCGTGCAACTGAAATTTCGGCGAGCTGCTTACTGATGCGGGCGCGCAAATCGATTGAGAGAGAACGGGGACGAGGCGCGCATGTCGGCTCGGCGAGGCTACCGATCTCGAAAGCCTCCATGCTGCAGCTGGTCCTGAAGACCAAGAAATCGCGCTCCTGTCACGATGACCTCGGCGCAAAAGGGGCACTGAGACGGCATTCCGGATGTTCCTGTCAAATGGGCGGTTGGCAGTTCGACATGTTGTGGCGAAAAGGGGTACGGGAGATCTGCGGGAATCCGTCGTGCTCGGTTGTGCTCAGTCGTGCCACCGTCGACGGGCGCCGCTTGGCAAGTTGTTGAATATAAAGCCTATCTTGAGCGGAGCAACATGCTCATAATGGCGGGGTCGAGGGTTCGAGTCCCTCCCGTTCCACCGGCATTTCCAGAGCTGCAGCCAAATCTTGCGGCTTGAGCACCACTGGCGGATGCTCGCACGACGCATTGCATCTGTTTTTCCGGAGGTAACGGAAGCTTGGCTCATATGCAATCTGCATATAGCAGACGGCGTGTCCTTCCCTTTTCCACCAGTCATGCGAGTTGCGACAGGCGTTGCAATCGCTCCAGAATGAGCGGCACGCGAGCTTGACTCACTGAATCGCCGGGAAGATGTCCTGGCAGGGCATTGAGAAACGCGGGGCTCTGAAGCAAGACTTTTACTTGCGTGCTGAGGTGTTTACGGATATCAGCGGAGGCGACGGCAGCCTCATCTCCAAGTTCGGGGCGCCCATCCACGATGGTAGTGATGTCTTCAAGATCATGGCTGGCCAGGAAGTCTCCATGACCGCGGTCGGCGAATGCCTCCAGCTTCGTCGCGATGAACACGGGAGCGTTGATCAGTCGAATCAAGGTTCCGCTGGGTAGAACATGGGTGACGGCCGTGCGAACGGCTTCCTCATACCAGCGGTTCCCGAAGCCCAAGACCGCCTTGTCTGTCGGCATCACATCGAGGAGGGCGCCACCAGCCAGCCAGCGGCATACGGGTGCATCTTGGCTGCGATCGTGACGCAATCCAGCCTGCTCGAGTTGGCGCTCCAGCGCGTGGTATTCGCCTAGTGAGACGACCTCGACAATGACGTCGACATCGCGAGTGGTACGTACGGGTGGAGTGGCTGCCTCGGTAATGAGGAGGCCGGTGACGCAGCCGCCGACGAATACGAATCGTGGGCACAGTAATCCCAAAGCAGCGACTATAGACTCCAACAGCGGCAGATTCGGGTTTGCGGCACTCATGCGAAGCGTTCCTCCAGCAACTTGGCAGCCAAGTTACGTTCGCGGGCCGCGCCTCCGCGCAGCGCATCAAATAAAGCCAGGGTTTCATACAGCGCTGGATCTTTACGAGCAGCGTAGGGAACCGAGGGGTACAACGGATAGAAAGCAATTCCGCGTCGTTCGCCATCCACGGTAGGCCACACTGGGGGCAATTCAGTTTCCGGTTGGACTATCTGATCGCGGAGCGGCGGTGCGGCATAGGCCGTCGGCACTCCGCGTGTCGGTGCGCCGACCGTGGCCGGAAAGGCGTACTTCGCGCCATGCAGCAAGAACTCCTTCAGGGCGGCTTTGGCGACTTGCAGCTCACCGGTTGCCAGATGAAGCAGCCTCGCCTCCCTCGCCCGGCCCACGCTCGCATGGGCCTCCGATGCGGACATCGATAACGCGGCCGACAATTCCGCGAAGCTGCGGCGCTGATCGCCTATCGTCAGCAGCTTCAACAGGACGACGAGGTCCTGTGGCTTGAGGACTACCTGTGGGTTTATTTGACGCTTCACGTTATTCTCTATTCGCGATTCGCGAATAGAGAATAACTTCATTCTTGCGCACTATCAAGCCGCCAAGCTGCTGTGGAGCGCACCGGCGCG
Source organism: Steroidobacteraceae bacterium (assembly GCA_036521075.1). Classification (GTDB taxonomy): domain Bacteria; phylum Pseudomonadota; class Gammaproteobacteria; order Steroidobacterales; family Steroidobacteraceae; genus DAIDKA01. The sequence continues at coordinate 3,443 of DATDIL010000211.1, forward strand.
CGGGAGTTTTGCGGGAGTCCATTGTGCTCAGTCGTGCTTCGTCGTGCCAATCGCAAACGGGCGGCCCTCGGCAAGTTGTTGAATATAAAAGCTATCTTGAGCGGAGCAGCAAGCTCATAATGCCGGGGTCGAGGGTTCGAGTCCCTCCCTTTCCACCATAGAATCACTCAGTTGCAGGCGTCATGATGTTGGCAGCGTCCGCTGTAAGTGCATAGTAAGTGCAAGCGCTTGACGGGCTCGCTGCGACGCGCTGAGCTGCGCCCAGCCCGGGTGGGGATTACGCGGGTCTCAACGGGGCCGCGACAACGCCAATCACCTTCCCTTGGTCACTCCGCTTGTGAAGTGGCGCGCACCGTGCTGCCGAATTTCCGGCTAAGCCTTCGCCAATGACCGACGCCATACCGTCACCCACCCGCGCGCAAGCAATCGCTCTGCTAAAAAGGGGCTTCGATAAGGCGCTCCAGATGGTGGCTGCACAATACGTCA
>DATDIL010000212.1:0-2601 GCA_036521075.1 Steroidobacteraceae bacterium
CGCCAACTGGCACCGACCCGGAGCCGAGGTCAGCGCGCTGTTCACGCTGCTGCGGCGTCATCTGCTCACGCAGACGCGCCGCTGCCTCGAGCAGTCGATCCGCATCAACGTGATCGGTCGCCGCGACCGGCTCGATCCCACCCTGCTGCGGCTGATCGAGCACAGCGAGCGGAACACCGCACATTGCGCAGGAATGCGCCTGCGCATAGCGGTGGACTACTCCGCGCAGCACAGCCTCATCGAGACCTGCCGGCGATTGCAGTCCGACCGCGAGGTCACGCGCCAGCGCTTCATGGAACGCCTCGCCGAAGTCGATCACGGACGCACGCCTGCGACCGAGGTGGATCTGCTGATCCGAACCGGCGGCGAGAAACGCCTGAGTGACTTTCTGCTGTGGGAGTGCGCATACGCGGAACTGCTGTTCCTCGAGTGCCTGTGGCCGGATTTCGACGCGCAGGCCTTCGACCAGGCGCTCGCGGAGTACGCGCGCAGGGACCGTCGCTTCGGCCAGATCGCCGAAGCTGCGCCGAGGCCGCGGTCCGCGCATGGCTAAGCTCGTCGCAGCGCGCGCCACGGTGCCGCGCCGCCTATTTCTGCCGCGCGGGATGGCAATCGCGCCGACCCTGGGGCGGCCCATTCCGGGTCGGGCGGTGCGCAGTCGTTTCGCGCTGCTACTGAATCCGTTCTATCCGAAGGACCCTCGCGCCAGTTTTGGCAAGCACGTGCTCACTCCCTCCCTCGCCTTGACCAGCATCGCCGGCGCCACACCGCCGCATTGGCAGGTGCGTTACTGGGATGAGAACCTGCTGCAGGGGCCGCCGCCGTGCGATCCGATACCGCAGGTAGTCGGCATCACCGTCCACCTCACCTTCGCCCGACGGGCGTACGAGCTGGCTTCCTGGTATCGCGCCCAGGGCTCTTGCGTCATTCTGGGCGGCTTGCACGTGCTGTCCTGCCCGGACGAGGCGCTCGAGCATGCCGATGCGATAGCGATCGGCGACGGCGTGCAACTGTGGCCACTCATACTCGGCGATGTCGAGGCCGGGGCGTTATGCCCGCGATATGAAGCCAATTTCTCCCGCTCCTACGCGCTCGACCCGGCGGCGCGTCGAAGTCTCCTGCCCCGCGCCTCCTTTCTGACCACCACCAGCGTCATCGCCACGCGTGGCTGCCACAACCGCTGCGGGTTCTGCTATCTGTCCACGGACGGTCTGCACATGCCCTATCGCATGCGCGCGATCGAGCAGGTGGTCGACGAGATAGTGGCCGACGATCAGCCGTATGCGGTCTTCATCGACAACAACCTGGGCTCGAGGCCCTCCTTCCTGCGGGAGCTTTGCGCCGCGTTGCGGCCGCTCGGAATCATCTGGAGTGCGGCGGTCACCATCGATGTCACCGACGATCCCTCACTGGTGCGTGATATGGCGCTGGCGGGCTGCACCGGTGTGTTCGTCGGATTCGAGTCGTTGCAGGCGGGTAATCTGCGCGATGCACGCAAGCGCACGCCGCTGCCGGAGGACTACGCGCGCCGCGTTGCGGTCCTGCATCGCTACGGCATTCAGGTCAACGGCAGCTTCGTGCTGGGTTTCGACCACGATCGGCCCGATGTATTCGAGCGCACGGTCGCGTGGATCGAAGCGAACCGGCTCGAGTGCGCCACCTTCCACATCCTGACACCGTACCCGGGTACGCCGCTGTTTCGGCAGCTGGATACGGAGGGACGGATCGTTCACCGCGACTGGGACAAGTACGACACCGCCCACGTCGTGTTTCAACCCCGGCACATGAGCTGCGCCGAGCTGGAGCGCGGCTATGCGTGGTGCTATGACCGGCTGTTCTCGCATCGCTCGATCTGGAGGCGCCGGCCAGCCGACCGGCAGGCGATACCGGCGTATCTCGCCATGAGCTATCTCTACAAGCGCTCCAATCGCTTCTGGCACCTGCTGATCAGGCACCGGCTGACCGGGGCGATCTGGAAGCCGTTGATCGAGCACTCGCGGCGGCGGCATCTGAGATTGCGGTCGCGCCTGGAAGCACTGGCGCCGGCAGCCCCGATTGTGATCAGCGCGAGCCATTGCGTGAGCCCCGGCGTCTAGGGCGTGGGCGTCGCGCGGCCCACCATCATTGCCGTAGCGGCGCGTCGAATCCGTGCTCGGCGAGAATCCTCTGGCCGGTTGGCGACAGTATGAACAATGCCAGCTGCGCCGCCTGCTCAGGGTGCGCACCATTCAGCACCGTAAGGCCGTAATCGGCCCTGACAACTGCGAAATGCACTACGATTGCGGGCTTTGGCCAGTTCCAACTGAAAACGATGCAGCTCACGCCTGCACACAGGTAACGGGGGAGCGATGAGACCAGGTCGAGCTTTGCGCCGGGCCGCGCCGGCGTGGACGGCGGCGTTGTGTTTGTGGGGGCTATGTGTGCCCCTGGTGGCCCACGGAGCAACCACCGGCGCCCGCGCGGTCCTGGACAGCGGCGACACGGCCTGGCTGCTCACCGCGACGACCCTGGTGCTGTTCATGACGCTGCCCGGGTTGGCGGTCTTCTATGCCGGCCTGGTTCGGAGCAAGAACGTCCTCTCCGTACTGATGCAGTGCTTCG
>DATDIL010000213.1:0-14703 GCA_036521075.1 Steroidobacteraceae bacterium
GCCCACCACCAGCACCTGGCGCACGCACCCGACGATGAGCTCATCGGGCAAGGCTTGGCCCTCATGACGCGCGGCCAGCAATGCCGAGGTGGGATCGATCTCAGGATCCAAGGGACTGTGCTTGCGCAGCGCAATGAGTTCGCGCGCCATCTCATACAGCGCCAGACTCGTCTGCCGCACCACGCTGTCGATATTGGACTGCACGGCGACATTGAACGCGCGCCCCGCCTGCCGCAGCGGCGCTGCCATCTCATGTGGAATGCGCATCCATTCGGCGAACACGTGCACCGGTAGACGGCTGGAGAAATCCTCGCAGATGTCGCACTCGCCCGCCTCCAGCAGCGGCGCGAGCAGCTCCCCGCACAGTCGGCGAATGGTCGGCTCGAGCACCGCCACGCGCCGCTCCGAGAGCAGCGGATTGAGGGCGGCGCGAAACGGCGTGTGAGAAGGAGGATCCAGATGCAGCGGGGGACGCCGCCCGGTGAAGGCCACCTTGGGCACCACGTTCTGCACCGAATTGATGAAGGTTCGATACTCGGTCGCGGCGCGCGCGACATCCTCGTGCTTCATCAGACTCCAGAATCCGCCCCAGGCATCGCTCCAGGGCACCGGACACTTCGCGCGCAGCTGCCGGTATAGAGCGTAGATGGCCTCCTGCGTCTCCTGCGCCAGAGCGTCGTAGTCCACCGCGCGGGCGGGAGCTGAAATCATGGGAGGGTTTCTGCTGCTGGCCCGCGCACCGGGCGGTTCACTTCAATATGGCAAACCATGTAAGCGCTTGCAAGCCAGGCGCTGGCAGCGGCGGCGCGCCTTCAGAATTCAACCTCCGGATCCTGCTCGCTGCGCGCCTGAACCGCTGGTCCGAAAGCGCGCAGCATCACCTCCAACCTGCCCCCTTGCGTGTCCAGCGCCTGCGCTTCGCGGCTAAGCGCCGCACGCTCCTCGGTGGTGGGCGCACGCTCGATCCGCACCTGCAGCTGCTGGATGTTCTCGTGCAGCTGCCGCAGCCGCTCGGTCCAGTACCGCTGCTGCGCCTGTGCCTGCGCGGCAGTGTGGGCCAGCTGTTGGCGCAGGGTTGCGAGCTCGTGCTCGAGCAGGCGCACCGGAAACGATCCGGCGCCCAGGGCGGCCTGTGCGACCTGGCCCCGCTGCGCCGCCAGCAATCGATAAATGCGCGCCACGCCGCCGCGGCAGTCGAAGCGCTCGGCCAGCGCTTGGCGCAGCTGCGCACCCGACGGGAATCCCGCTGCGCTCGCAAGTTCGCCGATCAGAGCCCGGATCTGCGCATCGGATGCCTTCGGCGGATACATGGGCGCCAGTATAGCGGCCAAGCGGAAAGCTTTCCGCTTCATTATCGCGACTCGGTAAACACTTAGAAGTCGATTTAAATCAATGTATTACGAGAGAACGGGCGGCTTTACACTGCATACCTGCCTCCGGCCTGAGCGTTTTGGACGCGCATCGGCCGCAGGCCGTGGATGCCTTTCTTGATTCATAGCTTCCGACAGAAATCCTTATTCGTTATGCAGGGCGGCAGGTCTCGCGCGCTGCACTCAGGGCGCGGGTCCAGTTGGGTGGCATGCGATGCGGCCGCGACCAGGCGCCCTCGCGGATTTTCTTCAGCGCGATATGCAGCGCGTGCAGTGGTGAGAAGCGCCTCAGACTCCCCTCCTCGATCGACCAGGTCACCTGGCGCAGCAGCTCCGCAGCGCCCTCGACCGAAGTGGCGGCCTGGATATCGCGCTTGAGGCGCGCGAGCTCGAAAGCGGAAAGCTTGCGTGCGGGGGCGGTTCGGGGCGTGGTGGCGGGCGCCGGTGGGATCGGCCGCACCGGTTCGACGGCAACGCAGGCGAGAAACTGCAGCACCCTGCCCCGTTCCGGGCCGCCCAGTGCCGAATCCGTGTCGAATTCCATGTGTCCCCGATGCACGCGCAGCGCTTCGCGGTAGCGGCTTTCTTCGGTCGCGGACATCGCGGCCGTAAGCTGCGCGAGTGCCTTGATCCGATCGCGGCCGCGCAAGCCGGTGAAGGGATCCGCGGGTCGGGGCACTTCGGGCACCGCGCTGACTTCAACCTCCGGCGCTGCCTGCGCCCTGCCCGGCTCCACCGTGAGCCGGTCGGGGCTGCGCCGGTTGGGATGCCGATCCAGTTCGATCAGCAGTCCCCGGGGCACGCGCACCTCCGTCACCGCGGTTGCCTGCTGAAACGGGTTGGATGGATCCCGCCCCGGGTCGGTTCGTCTCAGGCACCCGAGTCTGCCGAGCAATTGGTAGGAGCGCGTCACGGTGGAGGGATCCAGGCAGCACTCGCGTGCCACCCGCTTCAGCGGAATCTCCGAGCACCAGTCCCCGCGCTGGTGACCCTCCTGCCAGTGCAGCCAGAAGACCCGCTCCGCGGAGGCCGGGACACCCTGGGACCAAAGCCAGCGCTCCAGCGGCTTCGGCCTGAGGCTGAAATACTTCTCGCGGATCAGGTGGACACGCGGATCGAACGCAGATTGTGCGGACATGACTTACCCCTCGCCAGACAGACGATTTTGAAAAGCACGACCGATTCGGCAGGGGCTGGCTCTTGACCCGATGAGCTCGGGTGACTAACCTTGATTTGCGACTTCTAGGTCAGTTTCGCGGCTTCCAGCGAATCGGTCCTTGATGGTAGAAAGGCCCCTAGCGGGGCCTTTTTATTGGCTGCCGTTCATGGCGGTCCTCCTGATGATCCTTGGCCTCGCGGAGTCGAAACTTTCCTGCAGGAAAGTTTCTGGCAATGCCGGGTTCGAAGGCCCGGTACGAAAACTTTCCTGCAGGAAAGTTTGCAGACGGAATGCGCCGCTGCGCCTGACCGGGGTCACTTGGGCAATGGCGGCCCTTTGATGATTTCCAGGCACCCAGAAACGCGAAAACCCCGGAAGGCCGGGGCTGGTCAGCGCGCAGGAAGGAGGGCGGGATCTCATGGCCCGTCCAGGCGCTTGCGCAGCCACGCCTCGGCCCAATCCTTCAGTTCCTCGCGCATCTGCTTTTGCATGGCCTCGTCAACATGCTGCAGCTTCAGCACGATGCGGTTACGACCCGACCCCACTTTAAGGGGCACCCGGCCGCCGATCCGCACGGATTCCTCGCGGGAGGACCCATGTGCCGGGGCGCTCTTTCCGGCCGCCGCGGCAGAAAGCGTGCGCAGTACGACGTCCGCATTGGCCAGGGGCTTGCGTTGCGCCAGCCGCTCGGCGGCCCGCAGCACCGCCGCTTCATTGGCTTTGAGTGCCTGACTGAGCGTCGGCCCCCAGCTCATGGGAATCACCCGCTCATCCCCGAATGCCGCCAGCACTGCAGGGGGCAGGGCGGCCACGGACAAATACTTCGCGACCGCGGTTTCGCCCAAGCCGATCGCCGCCGCCAGTTCGCGTTGGCTCTCATAAAGGTTTGCTTCGAGCCAGCGGGTGAACATCCGGCCCTTTTCGAAGGCCGACAGGTCATACCGCTCTTCATTCTCGCGGTACATCTTCAACACCAGGTCCCGGGCATCCGCGACGCCGGCATCCACCAGCGCCAACACCGGAAAGCCTGGCGGGGATTCCGCATCCAGCGCCAGACAGGCCGCGTGGCGGCGGTGACCGGCAACGATTTCAAACTCGAAGGGCAGGGCGTTCTTCACCGGGCGGACCCGAATCGGAATCTCCTGCCCATGGGTGTGCAGGCTGGCTTTGAGATCGATGAACTTCGGATCATCGGCCAGCAGCGAGCGTTCGTGCCGGTTGCGAAATTCGGTAGCGCGAATCTTCTTCGGATCCAGTTCCAGCAGCAGGCGGCCTTCGGCCTTGGCCTGGTCGTAGAGCTTCGCGCGCGTGGCGACATGCTCGGCATACAGATTGGCCTGTTCGGCGATCGGGCCCAGCTGACGCGGCTGACCGATCGGGCGCTCCGCCGGTGCGGTACTGGCCCGCACCGACAGCGTCTGGTCGAGGATCGCGCGGCGCTCCTTGGCCTTGATGCTCATGCGAGGCTGCCCGGCAACGGCAAGCGGGCCGCCCGCGCGCTCAGCGCATGCTGGATGAGGGCTTCGATTTCGCCATTCGCCCCGTTCATCGCCTCGATGGCGCGCTCGAGCGTTCGCCGGTCGCCGTCGTAGTCGGCCACCTCGTATAAGGTGAGCAATTCGGGGCCGACCTTCTCCAGCGCCGAGCTTTGCACCATGGCGTGCGCGCAGGTCTCCTGCGGGAAGAACTGCCGGATCCACTTGGTGATCTGCGCGTGCGTGCCTTCATTGCGCACCCGGGTGAGCAGCACGGAGGCGAACTCGTAGGTCTTCGGGGCGGCCTCCGCGCGATTGAAAGCTTCCATCAGTTCCGCGACCAGTTCGAAGAACAAGGAGGACGACTGCAGGTCGATCATGGCCGGAGGAAGCGTGATCAGGAGGCCATCTGCAGCGAACATGGCGTTACTATTCACGAACGACAGCGAAGGTGCCGTATCCAGAATAATCACGTCGTAATCTTGGCGAAGCGGCTCCAGCCCATCCGCCAGCGGCCTGTGGAAGGCAAAGCCCTCCTCATCGCGAAGGCGGGCGGCGATCGCGAACTCAGAGCCGTACACCCCGAGGTTGGAGGGGATCAGATCCAGGTTGAACCAATGCGTGGATTGGACCACGGAGCGCAGATCCCCGGTCCATTTGGGATTGCGGCGCCCCTGGAAGTTCGGGCCTTCGAGGAAGGTTCGCACCGTCTCGTCATCCCCGACTTCGGTGTGCGGCAGGATGCCGAACAGCTGCGTGAGGCTCGCCTGGGCATCCAGGTCGACCAGCAACACCCGATAGCCATTCAATACCAGGTACTGCGCCAGATGCGCCGCCGTCGTGGTCTTGGCGACACCCCCTTTGAAGTTGCAGATCGAGAGCACCAGACCCGGCTGACCGGGTTCGCGCTTAGCGGGCAATTCGAACGCTTCCCGCAAGCGGTAGACTTCTTCGAGGGCGAACTCGCGACGGCGTGGATTCGAGGTAAGTCCGTGCGGTAACTCCGGATGTCGATCCAGCCGGCGATACAAAGTCTCCACCTTGAGGCCGAGCAGGCCGGCCACTTCGGGGCCGACGAATTTGCGCAGGGTCTTGCGGTGATTCGGATGAGTCGCCAGGTCGCGGATCGTCTTGTTCAGATCGGCGGCCCGTTGGGCCAGATCGGCGATACCCGCGGAATCGACCGGCCGGCGCGCCTCGGTCAGGGTAATCAGGTCGGAGACCGCTTCGGGTTTTGCAGCCATCTAGGAAGTAGGGCGCCATGCAAGCATAAGCATGGGCGGATCCTACTCAAGCTGTTATGTTATGGCAAGCGTTCTGGGTCATTAACCCAACAACGTTAGCGGTTGCCGCTCCTGCGGTTCAGATCTGGATGCGTTGCAGGAAATCGAAGAACTGGGCCAGTTCCTGACGCGAGAACAGCTGCAGGAACTTCGTTTCGTGCTCGATCATCTCCCGACGCAAGTTCACCAGCTCCCGGGCCCCCAGGTCGGTGAGGAACACATCCTGCCGCCGCCGGTCCGAGCCGGATTGGCGCCGCTCGATCCACCCCTGGCGCTGCAGCTGCCGGATCAGCCCGACGATGGTCGCTTTGTCGATCCGCAGTTGCGTCGCAAGCTCGATCTGCGCGATCCCCGGGTTCTCATCCACCAAGACCATGAGGCTGAAAATGCCCGGACGGATCTGACCAATCCCGACCGTGCGATTGAAATCGCGCCACAGCGCCATGTGGGCGCGGCGCACGTTGTAGCCGAGCAGATTGGGCAGCATGCCCACGCTCAGCGGACGCAGTGCGATCGAGTGAGGCTCCGCGTGGCGTTTGCGGGGTCGGGTCGTGGACTGTTGTTTGGTTCTTTTTCGCTTTTGCACTGACTCAGTCACAGCTGAGGAAGCCTGCGCCAATTATGCATGATCGCGGCCGGCACGGATTGCCTTCGCTGCGGCTGCGGCGCGGCTGCACCTACATGGTTTGCATTGTCAACGACTTTAAACTAGCATTTCCCGCACTTTGTGGCGTTTGATGCTTGCATAGGCCGATGCGAAGGAATGACCGGCCGCGCGAGTACTTGAGCTGACCAACGATCCGCGTCGATAGGGGAGGGGGGAACGACGCATGCACCGGGTGAATGGATTGATCACGCTGCTGGCTCAGGTGTGCGGCCTCGCCGCCGCAGGGCTCGCCAGCGCCTGGGCCGCTAACGCCCCGCCTGCAGCGGTGTCGGCCCAGACCCCCCTCGGCTCCGGCTCCTATCGGGCGATCATGGAGGTCGATCCGAGTCTGCCCACCCACACGCTGTATCACCCGGCCGACCTCACCGCGCCGGGCAAGCTGCCCATCGTGGCCTGGGGCAACGGCGCCTGTTGGAATGTGGGCAATGCGTTTCGCTGGTTCTTAAGCGACATTGCCTCCTATGGCTACCTGGTCATCGCCATCGGCCCCATAGCGCCGGACCCGCAAGCCCTGCGCATGCCCGCCCCGATGGCGCCGCTGGCGCCGAGCAATGCCGGGGCGGTCGCCGCGGGGGCTGCGAAATTGCCGCCGCCGGCCACCCATTCCGCGCAGCTGATCGACGCCATCAACTGGGCGCAGGCGCAAAATGAGCGTCCCGGCAGCCGCTTCTTTCATCACCTCGACACGCACGCCATCGCCGTCATGGGTCAGTCCTGCGGTGGCGTCCAGGCGCTCGAAGCCTCGGCCGACCCGCGGGTGCGAACCAGCGTCATCTGGAACAGCGGGCTGTTTCCCCAGCCGACCCGCATGGCCGGAGGAGGCGAGCTCACCAAGGCGAACCTGAAGCAGCTGCACGCGCCGATCGCCTACATCAGCGGTGATGACGAAGACATCGCATTCGCCAACGCCAATGATGACTTTGCGCGGATCCAGAATCTGCCCGCGCTGCGTGCGTATGGCCGCGGCGTGACCCACGGCGGCACCTACAACGAGCGCAACGGGGGTGAGTTCGCCGGCATCGCAGTCGGCTGGCTCAACTGGCAGCTCAAGGGCGACAGCCATGCGCGGCACCTGTTCGTGGGCGCCGCGTGCGGGTTGTGCGTCAACCCGCACTGGGTGGTCCGCAGCAAGCATCTGCAATAGGTGAGGCAGCGGCTCGGATGGGTGGCGATGATCCTGGCGGCGGCCCACGTGGTTGGCGCCTGCGCTGCCACGGGTATGCTCCGCGGATTCAAGCGCCGCAGCTCGCGCCAGGGGGCCTCGAGGAGTGGCTGCTCGCACATGGCTACGCACTGGCCGCTTCCTCCTACTCCCAGGCAGGGTGGGCCCTCGCACAGGCCGTGCCCGATCAGCGCGCGACGCTCACCGTCATCACCGCGCGCATCGGCACACCCCGCGTCACGCTCACCTGGGGTGATTCGGTGGGGGGCCTGGTGACCACCGCGCCGCAACTACGCGCCGCAAGTGTTCAGGCCGCCGGCCATTGCCGCTTCTCGGCGGGGGAATACGTGGCGGCACTGCGCACGGTGGAGACGCGGCTGCGTGCGGGGAATCGGATTTGTCATACAAAAGACGATGAGAAATCAACTATTCGCAAATAAGTAGGTGAACTAGTCAACGACTATTGTTTTTGAAAAGCATGTTTCCTATGATGCGCGGGCGCCGCACACAATGCCGAATGGGGGGGACATCAATGAAATCACGAATTTCACGCACCGCGCAGATAGCCGCGCCAACACATCGCTCGCCGCTGGTGGCCTGGGTCGCCGCGGCGGGTGCGAGTGCGCTCCTCGCCAGCACCGCCATCGCCGCGGCCGACAACTCCCAAAATCCGAGCGCCGAGCCGCTGCAGGAAGTCGTGGTCACCGGCACCCTGATTCGCAACGCCGCACCGGTCGGCTCGGCGCTGATTGCGGTGAATCAGGAGCAATTGCAGCAAACCGGCGCCATCTCCTTGAGTGATGCGCTGCGCACGCTGCCGCAGGTCGATAATCTGGGCGTCTCCGATGCCAGCCGCTCCGGCACCGGTGGCGCGGGCAACATCGTCTATGGCAACTCCATCAACCTGCGCGGCTTGAGTCCGTTTGCAACCCTGACGCTGCTCGACGGCCACCGGGTGCCGCCCAGCGGGACCTCCGGTGCCACCGTCGATCCGGATGCGTTTCCTTCTTTGATGCTGCAGCGGGTGGACATCGTTGCCGACGGTGCCTCGGCAACCTACGGATCGGATGCCATTGCCGGTGTCGTCAATCTGATCCTGCGGCGCAATATCGAAGGCGTGGACGTCGACGGCCGCTACGGATTCGCCAACGGCTACGAGGAGAACCGCGAGGGCCTCGTTGCGGGTCACAACTGGGGCAGTGGCCAGCTGAGCATCGGCTTCGAACAGAACTACCGCTCAGACCTCAACGGCGAGGATCGCCGCTTCTTTGAGTCAGACCAGACGGCCGACGGGGGAACGAACTACGACACCCAGCAGTGCAATCCCGGCACGATCGCGATCGGCGCCACCACCTACGCCATTCCCAAAGGCGGCGTGACGCCCGCCACGGCTGCCGGCCTGATTCCGGGCACGGCGAATTTCTGCGATCCGGCCAAGAACTCCGACATCCTGCCGCGCGTGCGCCACGAGAATGCCGCCTTCACCTTGGATCAGAAACTGGGGGACTGGGCGAGCCTGTTCGCCGATGGCAGCTACTCCAAGCGCACCTTCCAGTTCCTCGGCTCCGCGCCCGTCGGGCCGTTGCAGGTGCCCGCATCGAACGCCTTCTTCGTGGCGCCGCCCGGAACGGCGCCCGCGACCGAGACGGTCAACTACAGCTTCGCGAACGATCTGGGTCCCTACAGCCGCGACTACGGTGAATCGACGAACTTCCAGGGCACCTTGGGCCTGAAGATCAATCTCAGCCACGACTGGCTGCTGACCGTGGATGGCACGGCGGGGCGCGATCGCGACTTCGTCTACGACCCGCCCAATTCCCTGGTGAATGGCAATCTGGCCGCCGCACTGGCCAGCGGCAATCCGGCCACGGCGCTGAACGTGTACGGCGGCGCGAACCCCGCCAGCGTCATCAATCCGATCTTCAGCGGCATCTTCTACGGTCCGGGATTCGCCCGCGAACAGGTGCTGGAGGCGCAGGCGGATGGCGGGGTCGTGGCGCTGCCCGGGGGCGAGGCGCGCCTGGCGGTCGGCGGCCAATGGCGCCACGACGAGCTCGAGTACGGTCTGGTGTCCGGTCCGACCGGCGAGCAGCTGGTGATCGATGAGCACCTGAGCCGGCATTCGGATTCGGCCTTCGCGGAACTGCTGGTGCCCATCTTCGGCAGCGGCAATGCCGTACCCGGGATCCAGCGCCTGGATCTGGATATCGCCGGCCGCTTCGAGCATTACAGTGATTTCGGCAGCACCAGCCATCCGAAGATCGGCATCAACTGGACGCCCACCGCGGGCGTCATGGTGCATGCCAGCTATGGGACCTCCTTCCGTGCCCCGCTGCTGTCGGAACTGGTGGGACCGCTGCGCGGTGTCTTCGTACAAACCTACTCCGATCCGCAGGCGCCCTCCGGTACCTCGGTGGGCTACACGCTGGGTGGCGGTAATCTGGCGCTGCAGCCGGAGACCGCGACCACCTTCTCCGCAGGCATCGATTTAACGCCAACCGATCAGAGCAAGGTCAGCTTGACCTACTACAACATCAACTATAAGAACCAGATCGCCAGCTACCTCTCCGACCTGACCATCCTGCAGCAGACCGGGCAGCTGGGTGGTCTGGTGACCCGCTGCCCCTCCGCGGCCTGCACCGGCTTGGTGAACCAGTACACGACCGGTGCCGGCGCGCTGCCGATCCTGGGACCACCGCTGGCCAATCCCAGTGTGTTCGTGAATGGCCTGGAGGAGAATCTGGGCGCAACCAAGACCCAGGGCCTGGACCTCATCGGCAGTTATGCCTTGCCAATGATGCCGCTGCCGGGCAGCTGGTCGGTCGACCTGTCGGCCAATGTCACGACCCAGTACGATGTGAAGTTCACGCCGACCGGCGCGTATTTCAACGAACTGAACAAAATCGGCTATCCGCTGCGGCTGCGCATGCGCGGGGATATCGGCTGGGCGATCGGACCGCTCACCGCAACGCTCTTCGTCAACTACGTCAACGGGTACACCAACGATGAGACGACGCCGGTGCAATCGGTGAGTTCGTATGTGACCGAGGATCTGGATGTGGTGTTCAACACCGAGCGCGTGCTGCAGGCGGCGCTCGCCAAGGATCTCACCTTCACCTTTCACATCACGAACATCGGCAATGTCACCCCGCCCTATGTGAATGTTCCCATCGGCAATGGCGGTGGCGGCTACGATCCGAATTCTGCGAGCCCGCTGGGTCGGTTCATTTCGGTGGGATTCGGCAAGAAGTTTTAAGACACCGGCGGTGCGGTGCGCAGTCAGCCGATGCGCACCATGTCCGCGGCGATGCGGTAGGTGAGGGGCGGCAGCGCTGCCTGGCGTGAAATGTCGGCCACATAGCACGCCACCGCCTCCGCGGCTGCGCCCCGGGCACGCGTCGGGCGCCCGGGCGGTTCCACGAACAGCGGAATGAAGCCGACCGCGGCGAGCCTGCCCGCTTCGATCAGCACACGCGCCAGCATGCCGTGCACCGCCTGCGGATGAAACGGTGCGAGGAAGTAGGCCGGATCGGGCTCGAAGCCAAACATTTCCCGCCGTCGCCGCGCCCACTCGGCCCGCTTCGGATTGCTCTGCTCCACACTCAGCGCCCGGGTGACGACGCAGCCGTTGCCGAGCCCGTGGAAAATGGGCCGGCCACGATACTGCTCGATGCCGCGCAGGATATGCGCATGATGCCCGATCACCACATCCGCACCCGCGTCGATGGCCGCATGGGACAGCGGCCGCTCGTAGGGCGCGAGCCGCGCCGGGGTGTGGACGATGCCTTTATGCAGCGCGACGACGCACAGCTGCGCGCCCGCGCGGCGCGCCGCGGCAATGTCGTCGGCCATACCCTGCACCGAGGCCGGCTCTGCGGTATGCAACCTGGCCGAGGGTTTGATCGCGCCGCCGTCATCGGCCAGCACCCGCACGTAGGCACAGCCGGGGGCATCCTGCCGGGCCCAGCTTTCCTGGGGACCCACGCAGTTGTAACTCAATACGGCCATGCGCAGGCCATCGGACTCGAACCAGGCGGGGCGGCGTGCCTCGTGCAAATTCTCACCGGCGCCGCAGTGGCCGATACCCAGGCGGTCCAGTTCCGCGAGCGTATCGGTGATGCCTTCGGGCCCGCAATCAGCCAGGTGATTGCCCGCCAGCGTCACGATCTGGATTCCCGCCGCAGCCAGGGCGGCCAGATGCGCCGGGTCCGCCCCGGGTGCGGGAACGTCGGCGGCCATTTCCGCGCCCCGGCGCGTGTGCGGCACCTCGAGGTGTCCGACGGCCAGCGTCGCTGCACGCAGGTCCGGCGCAATGCCACTCAGCCAGTGTCCGGGATCGGGTTCATCCAGCACCAGATCACCACAGAAGAGCAGGCTCTGCATCGTCATGGCAGCAGCGGCAGATCCACCCAGGACGGCTCCGCGGCACTGCTCAGCACGGAGATGGCCGTTCCCGCAGCGCTCGGGTCGCGCAGTCGCTCGCGATAGTCGGCGCCCATGAGGGCCACTCCCACCCGATGGCCGGCGGGGATCCGATAGGAGCTCGGCAGGAAAGCAAAGTGCAGCGTGACCGCCGCACCCGCCTGCAGCGGCTGCACGTCCTGCGCATAGGCGCGGTGCCAGGGCGTGCCGGGAAGCGCAAAGGGCGCCGGGCTTTCCGCGCGCACCGAGGCCTTCAGCCGCCCCTCGGTGATCACGCTGGTATGGCCGTCCGGGTCCACATCCATGAGATAGGCAAAGAGGTTTGCATCGGCGTGATCCACGCGCAGGCGCAAACGGATGATGGGATTGCCGGTGATGATGCGCTCATGATCCAGCGGCGCGCTCGTGAGCGTGAGTCCCTGCCCCGGGTGCAGGCACGGTTGCATGAAGGGGCCCACCCCGCCTTCCGGACAATCGACATCGGTGCGCACGGTGAAGGTGTTGAGCGTCTCCCGGGCCGGTGCCACCGGGGCCAGGTGCTGGGCGCTCGACAGATACCAGCGCTCGGAGTGCTCACCGGGAACCGGCCAGGAGGACGCGCTATGCCAGGCGCCGCCCCCGGCGCCATCCATCGTGTAGTAATGGACGCGCGGCTCGGCCGGCAGCCCCGTCGGCAGTCCTTTCAGGTACGTGTCGAAGAAGCGATGGATTTCCTGCAGCAGCTCAAAGCCGGGATTCATGCAATGTTTCCACGGTCCGATCAGGATGCGCGAATGCGGCAGATTCAGCAGCGCGATGATGCCCTGGTCGCGCAGCTCATCGTGCCAGCCCCCCATGATGTAGACCGGCACCTGAAGCTGGCGCAGCTGCTGCGCGTAGTCGCTGACGCTGCTCTCGGACCAGAACCGCGTGCCCACGAGCGCCGACCAGCTGTCCCGATACGGCAGCTGCTGCCACATTTGCAGCAGGTTGGTGGAGCGTTGATGCTCTGCGGCCGCCTGGGCCAGCAGCTTCTTGTCCGCATCGCCATCGACCGGTTCCACCGTCATGTCCTCGGCGAGCGTGCGCTGCGGTCCGGTGCCCCATTGGGCGAAAATGCCGCCGCGGCGCATCGCATCGTACTTGCTCCAGGAGAAGCAGCCCGCGAACACGGCCTTCAGATGCGGGGGTCGGCCAGCGAGCGCATGCATGGCCGCATCGCCGGTGTTCGAGCATCCATAGATACCCACGGCGCCCGTGGACCAGGGCTGGCGCGCCAGCCATTCGGTGATTTCGTAGGCGTCGTCGGTCTCGGTCTCATCGTTGTAGCCGCGGCGAATGCCGAAGGACTGCCCGTTGCCGCGCCGCGCGACCTGCACCACAACATATCCATACGCCACCAGTGCCGGCACATTGCTTAGCCCGGCCGCGGCCGGCATGAGGGTGCTGTCGGGGGCTTCCGTCACCGACAGGGCGTGCTGCCAGATCACCGGAAAGGCACCCGGTGCCGCCTTGCCGTCGCGCGCGGGTCGGGTGATGCGCACGGCCAGGCGCACCCCATCGCGCATGGGCAGATACTGGGTGGTGCTCAAGTGTTCGCCGAACTGCGCCGCGGGCCGGTAGTGCCCGAAGCCTGCCTCTTGGGCGCTGCTCGGCGCTGCCGCGGCGAGTCCGAGCAGCGCAGTGACCATCACAACCAGACAACCGCGCATGGGCTCACCCTCGTGTGGATAAGTTAAGCAGCCGAGCACGATATTAGTTGATCATGTAACCTATTGGAACCATGAATCAGTGTTCCAGTTGGGCCGGATAATCCATGTCGCAGCCGCTCGCCGGATATCGCATCGCCGACTTCAGCCACGTCATGGCGGGACCTTTCTGTTCGCACTTCCTGCGGCTGCTCGGGGCTGAGGTCATCAAGGTGGAGAGCCTGCACGGGGATCCGATGCGCCAGTACGGACCCTTTCGGGAGTGGGACGGGATGGCGCCGGCCTTCGTCGCGGCGAACGTCGGCAAGCGCTCCATCGGCATCGACCTCAAACATCCGCGCGGTGCGGAGGTGGCGCAGCGCCTGGTGGCCAGCTGCGATGTGGTGCTGGAGAACTTCCGGCCCGGTGTCATGCAGCGGCTGGGCCTGGGATATGAGGTGTGCCGGCAGCTGCGCCCGCGGATCGTCTACTGCAGCATCTCCGGCTACGGACAGTCCGGGCCACAGCGCGACTACCCGGCGATCGATAACATCGTCCAGGCCACCAGCGGCATGATGGCGGCCGGCGGGGAGGAGGGCGATCCACCCGCGCGCGTGGGCTGGCCCGTGGTCGACACTTATACGGGCACCCTCGCAGCGCTCGCGGTGCTCGCCGCGCTGCTGCAGCGGGAGCGATTTGGCGAAGGGCAGTACATCGATGTCGCGATGCTGGACGCCTCGCTCGTGATGCTGACCTCGCTTGCAACCCCCTACCTGGTCACCGGGCAGATGCTGCCCAGGACCGGCAACATTGGCTACAGCGGCTCCCCGACGGCCGCGGTGTTTGCGGCTCGGGATGGCACCAGCGTTTCCCTGGGCGTGGTCCAGGACAATCAGTTCACCGCCCTGTGTCGCGCCATCGGCCATCCCGAATGGACGAGTGATCCGCGCTTCGCGACGACGGTGGAGCGGGCCCGGCCGCAGCACGCGCAGGCGCTGCGCGAGGCATTGCTGCCGATCTTCGCCGCGCGCGACGGACTGGAGTGGGAGCAACTTCTCAACACGGCCGGCGCGCCCTGTGGGGTCATCCGGGACGTGGCGAGCGCCTGCGACATGGCGCGCGGCGGCAACCGCCAGCTGGTGCAGCAGGTGGATGTGAATCTGCACAACGGCCGCACCGTCACGGCGGAGTATCTGAATGCGGGGTTCGTATTCGCGAAGGACGGTCCGCAGGCCCCGGCACACGTCCCCGAAGTCGGGCAGCACAGTCGCGAGATACTCGCATCCTTGCACTACGCACCCAGCGAGATCGAGGATCTGATCGCGCACGGCGCGATCGCGGAACGCAAAACCTAAGGCCCGCAATGCCCGGGGGGATCCATGCACGTAGGCGATGAGCACGCACAACAGCTCGGCCGGCCTGGCTGGGTGCGCTCGTACGTGGTGACGGTGATCGCCATGATGGCCATCCAGGCCTCCAGCTTGGGATTCTCGCCGCT
>DATDIL010000214.1:0-5996 GCA_036521075.1 Steroidobacteraceae bacterium
TGGCTGACGATGCCCAGCGCCCGCGCGGCACCGAGCGACAGATCGATCACCCGCCGGCGGGACGGCAGCCGGTCAGTGATCGTAACCACCACGCTGCGGCCGTTCGCCACCGTCACCCGGACTTTGGTCCCGAAGGGCAGCCACGGATGCGCGGCGGTCAGCGCACCCTCCTCGAAGCGGCCGCCGCTGGCAGTGCGGCGGCCCTGGTGCCGCGGCCCGTAATAGCTGGCCACGCCTTTTTCCGGCAGCCACTGAGACCCTCGCTGTGCCGATGGCGAAGTCGCACTCGCCACACAGGGCGTACCGGCAAGGCAGGCGCCCGCCAGCAGCCCCGGCACCAGCCATCGCAACAATCCTTGAACAGAACGATAGAGCGCCCCGTTAAGTATTCGAATCTCGCTGCCCAAAGTCGAAGAAGCCCTTGCTGACAAAGCCGTCAATCCTGCGAGGGACAGCCCACCGCCCCCCAATCCTCGTGCCGCAAATAAGCCGAAACGATCATCCTTGTCTGGTGCGGTAGGCGGAACATCCTGCTTTTGCAGCATTTATTGTCTCCCGCATTATGAAGGTCACCCGTATCACGCGGATGTTGCTGGCTTTGAACTCAGGATGCAACCCCTGAGTGCGCGGAAAACCGCCTGTCAGCCCATACGGATCTTCTGCCGCAGCTCGGATTTCTGCATTTTTCCGATCGCTGTGTTGGGCAATTCACCGCAGGTCGCGTGACGCTGGCGCTTGAAATGCGCCAGACGAGTTCGGCGCCAGCCAATAATATCCGCTCCTGTCACAGCATCTGCGCTGCCCGATGCCTGATCTCGACATGACTGTCGCGATGCATGACGGCCAGACCGGTATGAAACCAGCCCCTGCCAGGACTTCCTTGTCCGCCCCGACATGTTCACCTACCGTACCGGCCCACTCAGCAACGCGGAACCTTGCGGATGGACCTGCAGCTTCAGGGCAAGACGGCGCTGGTCACCGGCGCCAGCATGGGCATTGGCCGCGCCATCGCGAAAAGCCTCGCGGCCGAAGGCGTGCGCGTCGCGGCGGTCGCGCGCCGCATGGAACTGCTGCAGGCCCTGGCGCGCGAGATCGAGGCCGATCGCAACCCACCACCCATCCTGATCGCACAGGACATCCTGGCCGAGGACGCGGCCGCGCATCTGCGCGACACCGCTCTCGATCAGCTCGGCCGCGTCGACATCCTGGTCAACTGCGCCGGCGGCAGCCGTCCGCTGCCGGTCGATGCGCCCGAAGAACGCTGGGTGGAAGCAATGACGCTGAACTTCACCCGCCAGCGCCAGATCACCCATGCGCTGCTGCCGCAGATGATCGAGCATCGCTGGGGCCGCATCATCAACATCACCGGCAAGAGCGAGCCGGAAGGTCTGAACGCCGCCTTCGCCGCCAAGGCCGCGGTGCATGCCTGGGCCAAGGGCCTGTCACGCGAGCTGGGCAAATACGGCATCACCGTCAATTGCATCCCGCCCGGCCGCATCATGAGCGAACAGATAAGGCGAAACTACCCGGAAGACTACCGCAAGCATTTCGCGGAGACGGAAATCCCGGTGAAATACTGGGGCGAGCCGCAAGATCTGGCGGTGCTGGCCGTGTTTCTCGCCTCACCTCTCGCCCGCTACATCACCGGCACGGTGATCCCGGTCGATGGTGGTTTGCGACGATACCAGTTCTGATCCCGCAGCACCCGTCGATGGAGAACCGGATGTTCAAGCCCATCATGAACCTCGATGAAGTCACGTTCGATGACGTGGAGGAGAACAGCCTCTACACCTCCCGCCGTGGCCAGATCAGCGATCACATCGGGGCCAGGGATCTCGGCTACAACTTGACAGTCCTGCCGCCCGGCAAGGCCCAGTGCCCGTTCCACAATCATCACGGTGAGGAGGAGATGTTCCTCATCCTGGAAGGCAAGGGCGAGCTGCGGTTCGGCGACCAGCGCTACCCGCTGCGCCGGCACGACGTGATTGCCTGCCCTCCCGGTGGCCCGGAGGTCGCCCATCAGATCATCAACACCGGCACTGCCACGCTGCGCTACCTGGCACTCTCGACACGCGTCGATGTGGACGTCTGCGAGTATCCGGACTCGCGGAAGGTCATGGCGCGGGCGGGCAAGCCCGGTCAGCGCCGCCTGCGGAAAATCTTCCGCGCCGAGAGCACCGTCGATTACTACGACCGCGAGAAAACTTGACAGGCGCGCAGTACGCCCACGAACATTTCCGCATGAATTCCGGCCGCCCGGTCAGGCATCAGGCAACCCAAATACCGACCATTGAACCGCGCCGATGGAAACTTGCGAAAGCTTCGTGTGAAACTCTGCGCCTCTGCGCCTCTGCGGTGAATCTTTCTTGTTCTGCCGCCCACGAGCACAACCCCGCCACGACGACGTCGCGACCCATCAAGCAGCGCGGACCAGACTGAGTGCGCCGCCTTTGCCCCGCACCTCCGCCTCCTCGAACTCGGCGGCGGCGATCGCCCGGTCGAGCGCGGCACGCAGCTCCTTGGCGGTTTCCAGCGTCAGCTCGATCCCCGCCCGCGCACCCGGATCCAGCTCCGTGTTGATGAAGTCGAGCGTGATCACATCGCCCAGCGGTGCGTGGCGCGCATGGTCATAGGCAACCACCGCCCGCGACAGCGGGAACCATTCGTCGCCGCGCTTCGCCATCCCGTCCGCTGCAATGACCTCGATGATCGACGTGCACATCTCCGCGCCTCCTACTTCGCCAGGTGCTTGCCGAAAAAGGCGAATATCTTGCTCCAGCCATCCATTGCCTGCTCGGGGCGATACAGCGGGCGGTGCCAATAGAAGAACCCATGCCCGGCGCCGTCATAGCGGTGGAATTCGTGCGCCTTGCCGTGCTTCTTCAGCTCCGCCTCGTGCTGGTTCACCTGCTCCGGGCTTGGCGCGCGATCGTCGTTGCCGAACAGCCCGATCAACGGGCAACTCAGGTCTTTCGTCATGTCGATCGGCGCGACCGGCGTCTTGGCATTGAGCTCCTCCTTGCCCATCACCACGCGCCCGCCCCACAGCTCGGCGCACGCATCCACGTCCTTCCGCTGGCAAGCATAAATGAACGCATGCCGGCCGCCCGAGCAGGAGCCGAACAGGCCGACCTTGCCATTGTGATTGGGCTGCGCACGCATCCACTTCACCGCGGCTTCGGTATCGCCGACCATCTGCGAGTCCGCGATGCCGCCCTCCGCACGCACCTTGGCGGCCACGTCGTCTGGGTTGGCGTCGCTGCCGCCACCCTCTCGCTCATACAGGTTGGCGCAGATCGCCATATACCCGTGATGCGCGAACCGGCGGGTCGTCTCGATATACAGCTCGCTCCAGCCCGGCAGGTGGTGGACCAGCACGACACCGGGAAACCGCCCCGCACCTGCTGGCTTCGCCACGTAAGCGGTAATCGGGCTTCCCTTGTCGCCTTTGATGGTCACGTTCTCGCAGGTCATGCCTCGGTAGAATGACATCGGTCTTCCTCCACCATCAGAGCGCCGCGCCGTCATCGGCCAGCAGGGTGAACTCGCGTCGCTGCCCGCGAGCATCGCAGCGCCAGTATTCGACGATCCCACACCGGGCGCAACCAAGAGGCAGGTGTCGGACACGATCCGCGATGCCGCGCGGTGCAACAAGGGAGCAGCGAACGTCCTGAATGCTCTTAATCATGCGCCCAAGACAGCCCACCCGAGAGCAGAGCAGACTGACCCAGCCTTGCCTGCTGAAGGAGACGATTTGCCCACCAATACGGAGGGGGCATAGACCGCGCCACCGCCGCGGCAATCGTTGCACCTGGTCCGAACACGCCCCACCCGTCATATGCCTCGCCCTTTCGTGTTCGATATCAGGGTGGCTCGTTGGCTCCGATTCCACGCGAGCGACTCCACCGTCGACAATCTGACAAACTCGCATCGCGCTTGAATCCGCGTCCTGCCACACCATCTCGGGCAGCAACAGATCCGGGCCCCTCTGGCGGGGACGTTGGCCTCCAGGCCGACCAACCCCGCGATGTCGGATCGTCACGCATTTCGGGCGTGTCGATCTGCTGGCAGGCCGGTTCTCCTCTGCAACACAGTCGATCTCCCCGGAGTGCTCAACACAGCAACCAGAGGAGCATCGATACGTGTCGATTTCCCAGGCCCAATCCGGTAGCGGCCGCCAGCATCATCCCCAGCATCATCCATGGACCGTGCTCTGGGCGGTGAACATGGCAGCCGCCGTGGTCGCGCGGGCAGATGGCGTGGTTCATCCCGCCGAACGCGTCCGGCTCGGCGCCTATCTCCAGAGTTGCGGGCTCGACAAGAGAGCCTCGCCCATTGGGCGGGGACTGTTCGACAAGTGCCTTCGCGAGCTTGAGCGTGAGCCTGTCAATGACCAGAGCATGCTCAGTCGTGTCCTGGCCGGGTTTGACGAAACACCCTGGGCCCGGATCATCCTTCGCGCGGCCGCGCAGGTCGCCGCCGCCGACGGTACCGTGGATCGCGCTGAGACGCGGGTGATTGCGACCATTCGCATCATTCTCCACCTGCCGTCCGTGGCACCAGAAAGTTGCGCCGCCGCCCGCCTGTGGCTCGCCCGCGCATGAGTACCCGGCACTCGGACCATCTGCACCGGCTGGGAACGCGATTGCCTCGCCCGGCCCGCTCCGCGCTCGCCTGGGTGCTTCGGCCTGAAGCGAAATGGCTGCGGGTCCCGCTCGCCCTGCTGCTGATATTCGGCGGGTTTCTCGGGTTCCTCCCGATTCTCGGCTTCTGGATGCTTCCGCTCGGTGTGCTGCTGCTCGCCGAGGATTTCCCGCTGGTGCGCAAACCCACACTCCGCGTGATCGAAGTGGTCGAAAACTGGTGGGCGCGACGGCGCAATCCAATGCAAGGAAAGCAACAGGCCCATGATAGGTGATACGCCTGATCCCTAGGATGCCTGCGTGCTGCAATCGCGGCTTCCGACATCTCCGACACGGCACTCGACCACCCCCGCGCTCCGCACCTGCATCAACCTGTTCGTGTTGCTGCCGCAGCAATTCGGCAGCCGCCGGCGCTGACGTGCGGCACAGGACGGATCGGCACGATGGACTGGCTTTCGGACCCACAGGTCTGGCTGAGCCTGATGACGCTGACGGCGATGGAGATCGTGCTCGGCATCGACAATCTCGTCTTTGTCGCCATTCTTGCCGCCCGGCTTCCAGCAGAACGCCAGCCTGTTGCCCGGCTGATTGGCCTGGGTCTTGCGCTCGGCCTGCGTCTCGCGCTGCTCGCTGCTATCGCCTGGGTCATGCATCTGACAGAGCCGCTCTTCGGTGTCGCTGACCGGACCTTCTCCTGGCGCGACCTCATCCTGATTGGTGGCGGCTTGTTTCTTGTCTACAAAGGTACCGCCGAAATCCACGAGCGGATCGAGGACGGCAGTGAGCCCGACAACGCGCCCGCTACGGCAGCAAGCCTCATCGGCACCATCGCGCAAATCGCGCTTCTCGACATGGTTTTCTCGCTTGATAGCATCGTCATGGCTGTCGGCATGGCGAAGCAGCTTCCGGTGATGATGGCGGCAGTGGTCATCGCCGTCGGTGTCATGATAGTCGCGTCCGCCCCGGTGTCGGATTTTGTCAATCGGCGCCCGACAGTGAGGATGCTGGCGCTATCCTTCCTGCTGCTGATCGGGATGACGCTGATCGCGGATGGCTTCGGTGCCCACGTGCCGAGGGGCTATATTTACACGGCCATCGGTTTCTCCGCCCTCGTCGAACTGCTCAATCAACTCGCCGGCCGTAAACGGCGGCGTCGCCTGCGTGACAGCGCCACGAACTGACGGTGGTGCGAACCCCAGGCAGGGGCTCTGCCCGGTACGGACCGGGCACATAGGTAACACTTCAGACCGGGCACATGGGTGACACCGACATCTGGTCTGGAGGTGGCGATGATGCCCTGGATCGAGATGAGCGCGATGGACAGCCGGCTGTGTTTTGTGGGCGCGTGTTTGC
>DATDIL010000215.1:0-7918 GCA_036521075.1 Steroidobacteraceae bacterium
GGCGCATGGTCCTGGTGACCATGCATCGTCGCGAAAGTTTCGGCGAGCCGATGCGCGCGGTGTGCGTGGCGTTGAAGGCCATCGCTGCGCGCCATCCGGAACTGACATTCATGCTGCCGGTACATCCAAATCCGCGCGTGAAGGAGATCGTGGAGCCGGAGTTGGGTGACCATCGGCAATTCATCCTCACGCAACCCCTGGAATATCTGGATTTCATACATGCCATGGCGCGCTCCTACCTGATCATTACCGACAGCGGCGGCGTGCAGGAGGAAGCGCCCGCGCTCGATCGGCCGGTGCTGGTAACGCGCGAGGTGACCGAACGACCCGAAGGGGTGCAGGCGGGGGCCGCAGTGCTGGTCGGTACCGATGTCACGCGCATCGTTGAAGCAGCCGAGCGGTTGCTGACAGATGCGCGCGCCTATGAGCGCATGGCCGCCGCCCCGAATCCCTACGGCGACGGCCGTGCCTCGGAGCGCATCATCGAGGCCCTGGACGATTGGGCGACGGCATGCGTCTTCTCGTGACGGGTGCCACCGGTTTCGTCGGCTCGCGGCTGGCGCTCGAGGCGGCGCGGCGCGGACACGAAGTCACGGCGACCGGGCGCGCCTCCCGCGGCAAGATCGTTTCCGACCTGTTGGCTGCGGGGGTGCGATTCACGCCCGGTGATCTCACCGATGAGGCGTTTGCAATTCAAGTCACGCGCGGCGTCTCGCACGTGTGCCATCTGGCCGCGGCCTGGCGCGAAGCGAGCGCGCCACCGGAGCTGTTCGACAAGGTCAACGTGCGTGCCACGCTCGGACTGGCACGCGCGGCGGCGGCCAACAACGTCGCGGTGTTCGTATTTTGCAGCACCATCGGCGTGCACGCGCGCTCGGCCCGCGAGCCGATCCGTGAAGACTCCTCTTTCGACGCAACCAATGCTTACGAGACCTCAAAGCTGCACACCGAAGAGCAGCTGGGCGAGTTCGCGACGCGAACCTCCATGCGTATTGCGATCCTGCGCCCCGCGGATGCCTACGGGCCCGGCGATACGCGACTGCTGAAGCTGTTCCGTTCGGTGGAGGCGGGCCGCTTCCCGCTCGTCGGAAGCGGCAAGGGCCGGCGCCACATGTTGTTCGTCGACGATCTGGTGGACGCGTTCCTGGCCGCGTGCGAGGGCGAATTCACGAGCGGCGAGGTTTTCATCATCGCCGGTCCGGAGTCGACCACACTGCTGGAACTGCTCAATCGCCTGGCGCGCATGACCGGCAGCCGGCGCTTCGGATTTCGTGTGCCGGGCCCGCTGATGGTCATTGCCGCGGCGCTGATCGAGGATGGCTGCCGCCTGCTGAACAAGGCGCCGCCGCTGCACAGGCGTACGCTGGATTTCTATCGCACGGATGTCATCTATGACACGGACAAAGCGCAGCGCACTCTGCGGTGGAAGCCGCAGGTCGGCCTGGCGGAGGGACTGCAGCGCACTTTGGACTGGTACCGCGAGCGCGGCCTCATGCCGCGGCCTCATGGGCGGCCTGGCCGGCCCTAGAACTGCCAGTAGAGGAACTCGCTTGGGCCGCCGACCCGCATGATCGCAGCGGCGGCGAGCAACGCCATCGCGACCGCCCAGACCAGGGTTGGATTCCACCTCAGCGTGCGCGCCAGAATTCCGGTGTTGGCCGGACGTTCCCGCGCCCCCAGCATGGGTTGATAGTCTCGCATGAGCTGGATCGCGTTCGGCAGCGCGAGCGCAATCAGCAGCAGCACGATCATCCACAGTTGCTGCGTCAGGAAGTAGACGGTGGACATATCGGTGGCGGCCGACACGTGGCGTCCCAAGCCGAGGGCTGCGGCCTTGTGGGCCATCGCCGGCGGCAATTCGATGCCGTGTAAGCCCAACATGCCTTTGAATACTTCGGCGGCAACGTGCGCGGTCGGCGAGCGGAACAGCACCATCGCCACGACCACGGAGAAAAACGTCAGTACGAAGCCTGCCGGGCGCATGAATCGCTCGTAGCTGGCGCGATCGGGCCAGAATTTCGGGCCGACCTTTCGCCAGGCGTGATTTATCGTGATGTAGACGCCGTGTAGCAGTCCCCACAGCACGAACAGGTAGCCGGCGCCGTGCCACAGGCCCGAAATGAACATCGTCAGAAGGGTCGGGCCGGCCACCAGCCGCAGGAAGGAGCCAATGCCCGCTCGCTGGCCGCCCGGCCCCGGTAAGCCCTTGGCGTAGCGCCGGCGCGTGAGCCAAAGAAGCAGTGGATTGTAGATATAGGCCGTCAGAAAGCGCGTCAGTGTGATGTGCCAGCGCGACCAGAAGTCGATGATACTCGTCGTCTGCAGCGGCGAATAGAAGTTCAGCGGCAGCCGGATGCCGAGGCAACGGGCCAAGCCGCCGGCCATGTCGCTATAACCGGAGAAGTCGAAGTACAGCTGAAGCGTAAAGCCGATGGCGGCGAACCACCCCTGAATCAGCGATACCGACGCACCGTGCGCGGTCAGGTCATAGATCGGCGTGACATAGGCGGCGATGCCATCGGCCAGTACCACCTTCTTGAAAAGCCCGAAGCAGAAAAGCGTCAGGCCGACCACCAGGCCCTCCTGATCGAAGCGACACGGATTGCCATGGAATTGCGGCATCATCTCGCGGTAATGCACGATGGGACCGGCCACGAGCTGCGGAAAGAACAGCACGAACAGCAGGTATTCGCGCAACGTGAACGACTCGATGCGCCCGGCGTGCACGTCCAGCAGGAACGCGATCTTCTGGAATGTGATGAACGATATGCCCAGGGGAAGAATGATGTGCAGCAGCGCGAAATTCGTGCCCGCGACGTCGTTAAGCGTCGTGAGCGCGAAATTGGTGTACTTGAAATAGCCAAGAAACGCGACGTTGAACGCGAGCCCGACCAGCAGCACGGCGGTGCGCAATCGCGGTCGGCTTTCATCCGCCGCCAACCGTTGCAGCAGCCTGGCCAATGTATAATTGATGATGAGTGAAATGCCGATGATGGGTACGTTGATCGGCCGCCACCAGGCGTAAAAAGCCAACGAGGCGACGATCAGCCAGCCCAGGGCCAGGTTGCGCGAGGCTCTTCCCAGCAGCAGAAAGACCACGTAGGTCAACGGCAGGAAGAGGAAGATGAATTCGTACGAATTGAATAGCATGGCGTGCGCCGGCGGCTGATCCTATTTGTTCAGAAGCTTCAGGGCCTGCCTCACGACGTCTCCCACCGTCGCGAAGGACTCCACATCGGCGACCCGGAAGCGGATGCCGAGCTGCATTTCCGCGGCCGCGATAAACGTGACGTAGATGAACGAATCCCAGTTGGGCACGTCGGTGCGGGTCGTGTCCATGGTCAGGACGACCGAGTCGTCGGCGAGCAGATCGCGCAGAATGCGGGTGAGTTTCTCCAGAATCTCTTGTTCGGTCATGTTTGCACCCGGCGACTGATGAAAGTGGATTTCGGTACGTAGTCGGCCAAATCGACGCCCCAGCGAGACGTGCCCGCGGGCGTGGTCTCAGCCAGGCGGGAAAACCCGAGGTTGGCGTAAAGGTTGCTGATCACGCCATTCTTCTTGGTAGCGATGAGCTCGGCGCGCAGCCTGCGAGTGCCGCGCGAGCGCGCCGCCTCCACGGCGATGTTCATCGCCTCGTGTTCGAGCTGGCGCCCGAAGACGCGACAGCTCATGACCCAGCTGATGACTTCGAGGGTATCTGGGCCACCATGCTGCTCGCGCAGCAACATGACGCTGACGAGGCCGTTGTCGCCGAATCGATCGCCCAGGCGAAACTGCAGCGTGATGTTCTGTGGCGCTGCGGCGAGCGTCAGTACTTCCTCGGTGGTGTAGCGCTGCGTGGTGGTGTTGAACTGATTGGTCTTGTTGATGAGCTGCGTGACACGCGCAAGGTTGAGTTCGGTGATGGCGCCGAACTCCACCCACATCTCCAGGCCGCGCAGGAAATCATCCATGCTCTGGATGGTGCTGCGCAGGGCCTCACGCTGGTTATTGGCCGCATACTGCCGAGCCCGCTGGCGGTCTTCGTCGGTGAAGGCGATCGCCTCGAAGTATCCCGCATCGGCGAGGCAGCGCACATAGTGCACCGGGTCGGTGGCCAACTCGGGCACTGCTACCATCGGCAGGCTTTCGCGCACCCGGGCCCGTTCGGCGGGGTTATCGTCCACGAACACCAGGCTATCGAGTCCGATATTGAGTTGTTCGGCAATCGACCTCAAGTTTTCGGCCTTGTCGGCCCAATTGGCGACAAAAGCGGCAATATCGGAGCGCTTCAGCAGCATTTCCGGATGGTTGTTAAACGCCTCCTCGGCGTTCGCCGGCTCGTTCTTCGAGCAAATGGCCAGGATGACACCGCGCTCGGTGAGCGATTTGGCGTAGCGCTGCAAGGCCAAATGCGCCTCTCCGACCGCACTGCCTTCACCCAGTACGATGCCGCTGACTCCGACTTCGCCGATCACGCCGCCCCACAGCGTGTCGTCCAAATCGAGCACCAGACACTTCTTCGATTGGCCGCGGCTCGCGGCGATCAGTCGGGCGAGCAGCTCACCGTACAGCGGCGCAGCCTGCGGGGCGATCTCGATTTTCGCCTGCAGCCAACGAGCATTATCGAACCATGTCGCAACACCATCGCGAGCGCTCGCGCGATCGATGTCGAGCAGCAGAGCCCCGTCCTGCGCGGCGGCGTCGGCCACCAGTTCGTTCAGACGTGCGGTGAGCCGAGCCGGTGAGCCGGGCACCTGCCGATCGTAGCTGCCGAACAGCGGCTCGCTGACGTCGAGAAACGTCTGCTGGATGATAACGGCATCCAGTCCCGTGCGCGCGCGGCGCCACAGGGCGCGCAAGTCCTCGACCGCCGCACCGAGCACGCGATCGGCTTCTTCCCTGCTCGCCGCCAGTGCAACTTCAGCAATGATGTCGCGACTGCCAATCGCGAGCAGGATCAATTGCGGCGAGAACTCATGCAGCGCCGAGTCCGGATCGAGCAGCTCCTGGCGATACTGTCCGAAGGAACCCGTATAAGTCTCGATTAGCAGCCGGCGCCGAAGGGCGGCGACGCGGATCGCCGGCAAAAGGTGATCGACGGTGGAAGAGGCGAGAACCGCGAGCCGGATTCTGGCAAAACCGGCCGTGGATTCCGAGGCGGCCGTGGATTCCGAGGCGGCGCGTGTCAGGGCGTGGTCGAGCTGAATTGACTCGACGAATCCCAGACGATACTGGGCGAGGGCGGTGAGTTTCTCCAGGCGCTCAATACAGGTGTGCGCCGCCAGGGCGGATTTCAGGCCCTGCCTGAAATCGGAAGGGGCGGGCAACCAAAGCAGAGCGGTCATCGGGTGCGAGTCGATGGTGCCTGGCCGCTCAAGCCGGCGGGGCGGAGGTGCTGTTCCGGGCGAGGCACTGCTCGATCCGGGGCCCTGCAAGTTCCATGAATGCGGCCGACCCGCGCGGGGCGCGGGACTCATTCAAATGCGTGTTGTCGAACGAATGTAGGCCATCCAACTCCGGGGCCAGTAGCGTAAGTCCAAGGGCCGCGGCGATCGCCTTCGCCTCCTGACGCTTGGTCGCGGGCGAGGGCACGACGGTCAGGATTACGCACTGGTGGTCGACCGGGAGCTTGGAAACGAACTGCTTTGCCAGCGCAGCGTAGTGATCCCATTGATCCTGCTCCGTAGGAGGCGCATCCGCAATGGACAGCGGGTCATAGGGGCCGCCGCCGCGGTGCAGCCAATGCCCGTCCGGCCGGTTTCGATAGAAGGCGAGATTGTGGCCGCATATCGACGGGACGTGCGTGCACAGCGGGCGTTGTACCCGCTGCCACAGTCGCTTCTCGGTATAGCGCCGCTTCAAGTCGCTGCCGTGCAGAATGGCGCCGCCCGGTGCCGACTCCTCGTCGTCGAAGAAGCGATCGACGTTGATCACGTAAACCTTGGCTCGGGGATTGAGTTTAACGAGCAGCGGTGCGATGAAGGTCTCATTCTCTAAATGGCTGAAGCCAAGCAGGTAGTGGCTGATTCCGGCCGCGGCAAACCAGGCCGTGGTCGCATCGCTTGAGAAGCCGAATTCCATGCGGCTGTTGCCGAGGAACAGCACCTGCGCATTCGCCGCGCGCCGAGCGGCTTGCGGCTCCATGCCGAACCATAGGGCCCCATGGTCGTAGTCGCCGTAAGCGGTGGCTTCGCAGTAGCCCAGGTAGCCATCCGCGGTATAGCCCGTTGCCGGGCACGCAAAGATGCCTTGGGTCCGGAGCTTGTACCCGTAGGTCACGATCATTGACGCAATCAGAATGGCGACGTACAGGACTGGGCGCATCACCATGGAGTTGAGCACGAAATACCAGCTCCTTGCCGAGACGCCGGAATGGAATCCAAGGATAGGTAGGTCGACTCGCCTTGGCAACGGGGCGGATGTGATCTGTTGCCGGATATCGGCGCATTTCAGGCGCCGCCGGTTTCGAGTCACCTGCCCTTGAAGTCGTCCGGAACCAACAGGTGCCGGCCAAGCAGCTTGTAGAAATCAGTGCGATTGCGCTTGGCCAGCCGCGCGGCCTGGCTGACGTTGCCGCCTGTAATCTGCAGGATCTGCGACAGGTAGCTGCGCGTGAATTCATCGCGCGCTTCGTCGAAGGACGGCAGCTTGCCCTGCGTGCCACCAAGCGATTGCTGCACCAGCTCCACCGAAATGATCGGTGCCTGCGACAGCGCGACATTCTGGCGTACGACGTTCTGCAGCTGGCGCACATTGCCGGGCCAATCGCTGGTCGCCAGCAGCTCCACCGCCTCGGGCGCGTAAATCCTGCGGCTGCCGCTCTCGAGCGCGATCGCCGCCAGAAAGTGCGCCACCAGCAGCGGGATGTCTTCGCGCCGACGGCTCAGCGGCGGCATCTCGATGTGCACGACGTTGAGCCGGTAGTAGAGGTCCTCGCGAAACTGGCCGCCCGCGAGCAGGTGCTGCAGGTCGGTGTGCGTGGAGGACAGCACGCGTACGTTGGTCGCTATGGTTTGCGTGCTGCCGAGTGGGCGGATCACGTTTTCCTGCAGCACCCGCAGCAGCTTTACCTGCAGCCGCATCGGCATGTCGCCGATCTCATCGAGCAGCAGGGTGCCGCCTTCGGCGATCTGGAATAGGCCGCGGTGCTCGCTGGTCGCGCCGCTGAATGCGCCCTTGGCATGCCCGAAGAGCTCGCTTTCGAGCATGTTCTCGGCCATGGCGCTGCAGTTTATGGCGACGAACGGCCGGTTGCGCCGCGGGCTGGCCTTGTGCACGGCGCGCGCGAGCAATTCCTTGCCGGTGCCGCTGTCGCCGGTGATGAGCACGCGCGCATCGGTCCCCGCGACCATGTGAGCCTGCGCGAGCTTTTCCTCCATGAGCGGGCTGCGGGTGATCAGATCCGCGCGCCAGTCCTGATCGTTGTCGACGAAGCCGGAGATCTTCAGAGCCTTCTGCACCTGATCGAGCAGTTCCTGCTTCTCGACCGGCTTGGTCAGAAACCCGAATGCGCCCATCTGCGTCGCCTGTACGGCGTCCGGTATCGTGCCGTGCGCCGTCAGCAGGATGACCTTGAGCCCGGGCCAGCGGTTCTGCAGCTCCTTGAGCAGCCCGATGCCATCGAGCTGATCCATGCGCAGGTCGGAGATCACCAGATCAGGCCGGAAGCGGCTGGCCGCGGCGAGCGCCTGCACGCCGTTCTCCACCGCCTCGACATCGTAGTTCTCCGCGCGCAGGCGGATCGTCAACAGGCGCAGCAGCCCCGGATCGTCGTCCACGACCAGGATGCGGGCCTTGCGCTCGGCGGGCTGATTCACGGTTGCCCTCCCTCGGTGCCGGATTTGCGTTGTGTCAGGTTGCGCTCGATATTGGCGATCGCATCGAGCTTGGCCTGCGCATCTTCGAGTTGCTTGTGCAATCGGGCGTTCTCATC
>DATDIL010000216.1:0-2596 GCA_036521075.1 Steroidobacteraceae bacterium
CGCCGCGTGATGCCGCCGTTCACCGGATCGGTCCAGAAGAGCAGCACGGCCAGTCCCTGTAGTTTGTTTTCGACGCGATGGCTGATCTGGCAGCCTTCTCCTCGGCAGCCGCACCCTGCGCGTTGCCCTTCGTGCGCAGCAGAATGGCCAGGTAGTCGTGTGCCGTCTCGCTGTTGGGCTCCGCGGCCGCAACATCCGCAGCTTTGCATCCGCGCCGGCGACGTCGCCGCCGGACCAGGCGATCAGTCTGCTCGATGACCAGATGCGCGGGAAAGCCCGGCAGAGCGAGCGCGCGGCATATTGTCAGCGGGTGGCGAGCTGGGCGGCCGCCTGCTCGGGCTGCTTTTCGGTCAGCGCGACGAACGAGCGGTTCAATGCCAACTCGGCACTCACCTGCGGCACTCGAGCATGCGGACGTCCTAGATTGATTGGCGTCACGTTGTGCAGTGATCGCACGTTGCATCGTAGCGGGCCAAGCCGTTCCAAGGTTGTGGACGGCCAATGGCGCCAGTATCATCGCGCATTACAGAGGGGGACAGCCCATGAGGCTCCACGGCTTCGCGGCGGCTGCCGTGGTATCGGCGGCGCTGATTGGAACACCGGCACTGTCGACACAATCCGCCGCACAGACCTCGCCGACCATCGGCACGGTGACGCCAGTTGTGCTGTGGGCGATCACCGGCGCGGTGATCGGGGCGGTGGCCTGGCCGATGATCGTCGGTGGCGGCGCGGCCGCGGTGGCGACACCCGGGGTGATGAGTGCGAGCGCCTTCCTCAATCCGGGTGCCGTGGTCGGCACGGTGGTCGGCGGCGCCGGCTATCTTATGACGCGGTAGCGCATCTCAGCGACGGCGGAGCTGCAATCCGATCGCCCTGGATGCGGAGCAAGAGCCATCGCGCTCCCGGATTCTCCGCGTAAAGTCATGCGGACTATCTGCGGCATGAAGATCAGCCTTTCGAGGCTCGATTGGATTGCAGCCCCGAAAGTGGGAACCGGGACGAGCAGCACAGGGGGCTCCGGCCTGGGTCCCCGTTTTCGCGGGGATGACGAGGTGAGCTCGGTGTGACGCGCCTGCGGGCCGCAACTACTTACGCATCTTATACCAACGCCTGCGGCCGGTGACTCATAGTGCTTCCCCGACGCGAGCGTGCTGTGATTCACCATGGCGAACAGTGGGACATTCGCCATGGCAGCAGCGATAGCACTCCGGCCGGACTTCGCGGGTTCTGATCTCCGGCGGGTGGCCAAACAGACGAAGGACGCAAGGCAGGCACGCCGGCTGTTGGCACTGGCTGTGATCTGCGACGGTGGCAGTCGGAGCGATGCGGCGCTGGTCGGCGATGTTGGCTTGCAGATCATTCGGGACTGGGTGCTGCGGTTCAATGCCGAAGGACCGGACGGACTGATCGATCGCAAAGCACCCGGGCCGGAGCGGCGGCTGAACGACGAGCATCGGCGGGCGTTGGCTGCGGCGATCGAGAGCGGCCCGATCTCCGCCATCCATGGCGTGGTGCGCTGGCGCCTGGCGGATCTCTGCCAGTGGCTGTGGGAGGAGTTTCGGGTCAGCATCGCCAGGCAGACGCTGGGACGTGAACTGCGCGCCCTGGGGTATCGCAAGCTCACCGCTCGGCCGCGTCATCATGCCCAGGCGGCGGGAGCGGTCGAGCATTTTAAAAAAACTTCCCCGCCATCCTGGCAGAGGTCGCGCAGGAGAAAGGTGTCGAGCCTGCTGAGATAGAGGTTTGGTTCGCCGACGAAGCCAGGATCGGACAAAAGAACAAGATCACCCGCCGCTGGGCCAAACGCGGCATGCGACCCGCAGCGCCGAGCGATCAGCGCACCGCTTCGACCTATATCTTCGGTGCGATCTGCCCTGGGCACGGCAAAGGGGCGGCGCTGGTTCTGCCCCGATGTAACACTGCGGCGATGAACCTGCATCTGGCCGAGATTGCCCAGGCTGTTGCGCCCGGTGCGCATGCTGTCCTGCTTTTGGATCAGGCAGGATGGCATCTGTCGCAGCGATTGATCGTTCCCAGCAACATCACCATCGTCCCGTTGCCATCCAAGTGCCCGGAACTCAATCCGGTCGAGAACGTCTGGCAGTTCATGCGAGACAACTGGCTCTCCAACCGGGTCTTTACGTCCTACACGAATATCCTCGATCATTGTTGCTACGCATGGAACCAGCTGATCGAGCAGCCGTGGATCATCATGTCCATCGGACTACGACGCTGGGCGCATGGGTTCTGATCAGCGGGCATTGGTATTACCCGCATGGGCGGAGACTTGTTCAGGCTCCGCGCGCTCTTGCGCGTAGCACCCGGCCCGCAGGGACACGCCCCAAATTCAGCAGGACTTTTGCACCAGAGTTATGCATCGAAAAACGCAGCCGGATCAATGGCCCACGCGCGTTGCAAATGTTTTGAGTTATGCACCCAAGGGTGATTGCGGGTGGAAAGCGGCCGTTCGGTCTCGCCGAAGGAAGGGCTCAGGTGCGCCGATAGCGGCCATCCGAGTGGCCAGTGGGAGGACCCGACTTTGTCAGGTGAGCGACGAGATTTCCTGTCGTGCCTCTTCTATCAGCCAATCTGTAAA
>DATDIL010000217.1:0-23636 GCA_036521075.1 Steroidobacteraceae bacterium
TGCACGGTGGCCTGGTCGCCCGCGCGGCCGGCGGCCGCGCCGCGCCCGGCTACCTGGTGTCACTGCGCGGCGTGAACTTCGCGTGCGAGCGCATCGATGATCTGCCCGGCGAACTGCAGATCCGCGCCGAACTGCTGCTGCTCGACAGTGGCAGCTGGCAGTATTCGTTTGCGGTCGCGCACGCCGGCAACGCGCTGGCCGACGGCCGCCTGGCCATCATGCGTCGCCCATGAGCCGGTACATCACCCGCTGCGTGCTGGTCGCGCTGGTCCTGCTCGGTTGTGTCGGATGCGACCAGCTCAGCAAAACCGCGGCCCGCGCGTACCTGCCGGGCACCGGCGTGCATTCCTATCTGAACGATACCTTGCGCCTCGAGTACGCGCAGAACTCCGGCGCCTTCCTCAACCTCGGCGCAACGCTGTCACCCGCCGTGCGCTATGACAGCTTCATCATCGGCGTGGGAGTGTTCGTACTGGCGCTGCTGCTGTGGGCGGTGGCCGGCGCGCGTCTGAGCTGGCTGCAGCGCATCGCGCTTGCCGCCGTCGGCGCGGGCGGCTTGGGCAATCTGATCGATCGGATCCGCTTCGATGGCGCGGTAACGGATTTTCTCAATCTCGGATTGGGTCCGCTGCGCACGGGGATCTTCAACCTGGCCGATGCCATCCTGACGCTCGGCGCCGTGGTGCTCGTGATCACCCTGCGCGCGCGCCCATAAGTGCCATGCGCATCGAACTCGATGACCTCTCGCGCCCGCAGATCCATGCGCTGCTGAACGAGCACCTGCGCAACATGTACGAAGTTTCGCCGCCCGAAAGCGTGCATGCCCTGGATCGCGAGCGCTTACGCATCCCGCAGATCACCTTCTGGAGCGCCTGGGATGGCACGCAGCTCATCGGCTGCGGTGCCCTGAAGGAGCTGGATGCGCGGCATGGCGAAATCAAATCCATGCGTACCCCCGCGACGCTGCGGCGGCGCGGCGCGGGGCGGGCCCTGCTCAACCACATCATCGCGGTCGCGCGCACGCGCGGCTACCGGCGACTGAGCCTGGAGACCGGCTCCATGGCGGCTTTCCTGCCGGCGCAGAAGCTGTATGAGAGCGCCGGCTTCAGTTACTGCGGGCCCTTCGGCGAATACCGCCCCGATCCGAACAGTGCCTTCATGATGCTGCAGCTGTAAGGAGTCACGCGCCATGAACGCCTTGTTCAAGAAGCTGAACCGCGGCTCCCACGACGTGAGGGTCGAACGTTCGGTGGCAGGAGCGTGCGCCTTTGCGATGGCATTCGTAATCACCCGGGCGCAGCTCGATGCCGCGAGCCGCACGTTTGAGGCGGCGTGCGGCGGGGATGCGATCCTGTGGATGGTCTACCCGAAGGGCACCTCGAAGAAATACCAGTGCGAGTTCAATCGCGACTGCGGGTGGCCGATACTGGCGGCCGCTGGCTTCGAGCCCGTGCGCATGGTCGCCACCGATGCGGACTGGTCGGCGTTGCGCTTCCGGCGTCGGGATTTCATCAAGACCATGACGAGGAGTACGAAATGACCACCCAGAGCGAAAAAGCCGAAGCATTCCGCAAGCTGCACGAGAGGGACTCGTGCTTCGTGATCCCGAATCCGTGGGATCAGGGTTCGGCGCGTTTGTTGGAGCATCTGGGCTTCAAGGCGCTGGCCACCACCAGCGCCGGATTTGCGTTTTCGATCGCGAAGCCGGACCTGGGAATCACGAAGGCCAGCCTGATGACCCATCTCACCGGTGTCTGCCAGTCCACTTCCCTGCCAGTGAGTGCGGATCTGCAAAACGGCTTTGGCAATGACCCGGAGGATGTGGCAGTGACCATCCTGCAGGCTGCGAAGACCGGGATCGTCGGCGGCTCGATCGAGGACTCCTCGGGCGATACCGGCAATCCCATCTATCCGCTGGAGCTGGCCGCGGAGCGCATCCGCCATGCCGCCAGCGCCGCTCGCTCGCTGGGGTTCAAGTTCACGCTGACGGGGCGCGCCGAGAACTACGTGAATGGCCGTGCGGACCTGAAGGACACCATTTGCCGGCTGCAGGCCTTTCAGGAAGCCGGCGCCGATGTGCTGTTCGCCCCCGGGATTTGCAAGGCCGAAGATATCCGGCAGATCATCGCTGCCATCGATCGGCCCCTGAACGTACTGATCGGCATGCCGGGCATGCATCTCACGGTGGCGCAGCTTCAGGAACTGGGCGTCACCCGGATCAGCTTGGGGGGGAGCCTTGCGCGGGCGGCCTACGGCGCGCTGCTGCGCGCGGCAGCTGAGATCCTCTCGACGGGCACCTTCGATTACACGGCGCAGGCCGCCTCGCGCAAGCAGCTCGAAGGGATCTTTGCGCCGCCCGGTGCTTAAGCGTGCCGCACCTGCACCTGCAGTGATGACTGCGGGCCAAGCGGCAGGCTCAGTACCTGCTCCAGGCGAGCCTCGAGCGCTGCAATCAGTGGCAGGCAGGCCGCGATGGCATTGGCCGCGGGGGCAGCCCCCACCGGCGCATCGGCGGTCACCGTCATTTGCAGGCGCGAGGGGTTAGGCTCGGTGTTCGCCGCCAGTACCATTGCCACGCCCAGCATGCCGCGGCTACGGGTCACCTGCGCCAGCGGGCCGCGTGCGTCGATGTCGTAGGCCACGAGCAGCATGTCCGTTTGATCGGCACAGACCTGCAGGGCCGCCGCGAACAGCCCGGCGGCGAAAGTGTACGGCCCGGCCCCGAGCGCGCAGTAGGGTTGCCGGCACCCCGTCGCAATACTCCAGTAACCCGCGGCCGCATTGTGCACCGAGTTATGAAAGCGGGTGGGCGAGAGCATGGTCGGCGTCTTGGCGAGCGTGCCGCACATGTAGTCCGTGATCGCCATGTCCCCGTAGGTGGACGCAAATACCGTCGGCAACTGCGCCGGGTCCCGTTTGGCATTTGCGCAGGCCGCCTGCGCCACCGCCAGGGCCAGTGCCACCGTATCCGGCGCGCGGCGCCGCTCGTTGGGCGGGAGCAGCGTGGGCTGCGGCCGCTCGCCCTGCGGTGAATTCCACACGGCAAACCCAGCGACGCTGAGTTCAAGCCGCACGCTCACGAAGCTTCACGCCCAAACAGCAGCGCGCAGTTGCTGCCGCCAAACCCAAACGAGTTGCTGAGCGCGCAGCGCACCTCACCCTGGGCATTGTCGAGCCGGATCTGCGGACCGCACTCCTCATCCAGCTGCCGGGTATTGAGGGTGCCCGGCATCAATCCCGTGCGCAGCGCCAGCAGGGTGATGATGGCTTCAAGAGCGCCCGCGGCGCCCAATGTATGTCCGGTCCAGCCCTTGGTGGAGCTGGCGCGCGTGAGGGCCGGGAACAGCTCGGCCACGACTCGAGCCTCGACGGCATCGTTCTTGGGCGTCGCCGTACCGTGCAGATTGATGTACTGGATGTCGCGAACGCTGCGGCCGGCCCGCGACAGCGCCTGCTCGATGGCCGCGCGCGCGCCCAGCCCCTGCGGATGAGGTGCCGACATATGATGCGCGTCGCTGCTCTCCCCATAGCCCAGCAGCTTCAGGTCCGCGCCTTCCCGCTCCAGCAGCACGAACCCCGCGGCCTCACCGATATTCAACCCGCGCCGGTCCACGCCGAAGGGTCGGCAGGCGTGCGGTGAGAGCAGCTCCAGTGAGCCAAAACCATACAGCACGCTGTTGCACAGCGAGTCCACGCCGCCCACCACGACCGCATCGCACAGCCCCAGGCGCATCAGCCGCTCGGCCTGGCCGAAGACCTTGGCGCTCGAGGAGCAGGCCGTGGCGATGGTGAAACACGGGCCCGCAAGACCCAGCGCGCGCTGCACGAAGTCCCCCAAGGAGTGCGGGGTGTGCAGCTGTTCCTGGAACAGGTGCCGCGGCGTGCTCGCCGGATCATCCAGATGCCGATAAAACGCCTCGGTTGCATCGATCGCGGCGGTGGAAGTCCCCATCACCAAGGCGAGGCGGGATGCGCCGTAGCGCTCCCGGACGGCGCCGACCACGCTCGCAAAGCCATCGGTGTTGAGTCCGGCCCAGGCCAGCCGATTGTTGCGGCACTCCCACGGGCTCAGGGCGGGCGGCAGGTTCCACTCGGAACCTTCGAGGCCCGCGACCCGCCCGATCCAGGTCGGCAACGGCTCGGCGGTGAAATCGTTGGGCGTCAGCGCTTCGCGCCGATCCTGCAATGCAGCAAGCAGCGCCCGCTGCCCATATCCGGTGGCGCAAACCACCGAATACGCTGTGACGGCCAGTGGCAGCATCGGCCGTTCGCGAGGGAGCGTCACTGCGTCGCGGACTTGGGCTGTTGGCTGTGCTGCTGAATGTACCCGGCGAGGGAGCGCAGGGACGCGAAAATACGCCGATTGTCCGCATCATCCGAGCGCAGCTGCAGGCCATGCTGGCGTGAGACCTCCAGCGCGATCTCGAGGGCGTCAATGGAGTCCAGCCCCAGTCCCGCACCGAACAGCGGCGCCTCGGGGTCTATATCGGCCGGGCGCACGCCTTCAAGATTGACGGCGGCGATGATGAGCTCGGCCAGTTCGGTCTCGGCGGTGGTCTGTGTGGCAGGCATGTCCAATCGCAAGATAAAATATGGTGTCGCCCCCGCCGCTTGCGGCGGGTCGTCGTGGCGCAAATCCTAACATGGAGGCCGCCCGAGCCGGTCTGGTGTAGGGTTTGCTGGCCTTAAATTGAGGGAGTGGACAGGTGTCACAACAGCCGACCGGTGCGCATGTGCTGGTGGTGGGCGGCGGACCGGGCGGGTCGACTGCCGCGGCACTGCTGGCGCGCAAGGGGCTGCGCGTGACGCTCATCGAGAAGAGCCGTCATCCCCGCTTCCATATCGGGGAGTCCCTGCTGCCGATGAACATGCCGATTTTCGAGCGCCTCGGGGTGTTCGACCAGGTCATGGCCATCGGTCGCCTCAAGCTCGGCGCGGACTTCCCGGCGGCCAATGAACGCGGTTACGGCGTATTTCGCTTCTGCGACACCCTGAACCCGGGCACCGGCTTCGGCGTGCACGTCAGGCGCGAACAGCTCGATCGGCTGTTGTTCGACCACGCCGGCGCCTGCGGCGCCGAAACCCGGCAGGACACTGCGGTGCTCGACATCGAGTTCGCGGCCAAGCGCGCAACGGCGCGCCTGCGTGCAGCCGACGGCAGTGACTCGCAACTTCAGGTCGACTATGTGGTCGATGCCAGCGGCCGCAGCACCCTGCTGGGCACGGCGTTGAAACTGAAGCGCAAGCTCACACACCATCAAAGTGCGGCGCTGTTCGCGCACTTCACCGGCGTCGAACCGCGCCCCGGCGAGGATGCGGGCAATATCAGCATCTACCGTTTTCCGGCCGGCTGGGTATGGATGATTCCTCTGCCCGGGGACTGCATGAGCATCGGTGCGGTGTGCTACCCGGAGTACCTGCGCGAGCGGCGCGGCAGCAACGCGGAGTTCCTGCTGGCGACCCTGAAGCGCATTCCCGGCGCGCGCGAGCGCATCAGGGGCGCGAGCATCCTCGGCAACCTGCACGCCACCGGCAATTATTCCTACCAATGCACCCGGATGAGCGGTCATCGCTGGGTAATGGTCGGTGATGCGTATGCGTTTCTGGACCCCATCTTCTCCACCGGCGTCTACCTCGCCATGAACAGCGCCGAACAGGCGGCCGAGCTGGTGGCCGCCTGCCTGCGCGAGCCGCGCCGGGAAGCAGCGCTGCAGCGCGGCTATGCGCGCTACGTCAGGCGCGGACTGGATCAGCTGTCCTGGTTCACCTATCGGTTCACCTCTCCGGCCATGTCGCGGCTGTTTTCCCACCCGCGCGACCCGCTGCAGGTCGAAAAGGCGATGGTGTCGCTGCTGGCCGGAGATGTGTTCAAGAGCCCGCGGGTGTGGTGGCGGCTGCAGCTGTTCAAGCTGATCTATCTTGTGACCTGGGTGTCCTTGTGGCGGCGTTCGGTGCGCAACAACCGCGCCCGACGCCGGCAGGTTGACGTCATCTTCGATGGCGAGGATCTGATTTGAACAACCCACGGGTCGCGAGCCGCGCATTTGCGCGCACTGCACCGCGCATGGAGTACCGACGGCTCAAGGCCGACGAGGCGCTGCCCGCGACGACGCTGTGTGCGATCAGCTTTGGCGCGCGGCGCCCGGCTGCTGCGCCGCTGCCGGCACGCGGCCTCGGCGTCGAGGTGAATCTGCCCGCCCTCGTGGGCACGGGTATGACGGAGCTTTGGCATGCCGATGGCAAGGTCGAGTCCGGGCGCGACGGCCTGGTGCAGTTTGCGCGGGGCAGCCATTACCTGGCCGGCAAGGTCGAGATCGACGAGACTTCCGTTGGCGGCCTGGCCGAGGCGGCGCGCACCGCCTACCTGGCGATCGGCCGCTTCACGGCGCGCAGCGGTCACCGGCATCTGCTGCGCATGTACAACTACTTCTCCGACATCAATGTCGGGGACGGTGATGCCGAACGCTACAAGGTGTTCTGCAGCGGCCGCGCCGCGGGATTCCGGGAACTGGCGCAGGCGGCGTGGCCGGCGGCCACCGCCGTGGGACGGCAGGATCACAGCAGCCTGCTGCAGGTGTACTGGCTGGCCGGCGATGAGCCCGGACAACCGTTGGAGAATCCGCGCCAGGTAAGCGCCTTCAACTATCCGCGCCAGTACGGCCCTTCGCCGCCGACCTTCTCGCGCGCCATGCAGGTGGCGGGGGCAATGCTGATATCCGGCACGGGCAGTGTGCTCGGCCACGCCTCGCATCATCCGGATGATTTACCGGCGCAACTGGATGAGATCCTGCGCAATCACGCGAGCCTGCACCAGGCCGGCGGCGTCGGCGCCGCGGCCGGCAGGACGTTGCTGAAGATCTATCTGCGCGATGCCGCCGCGGCGGGCTTCGTGGCCAACTATCTGCGCGAACGTGTGCCGCCCCACGCCCAATTCGTGGTGCTCGGCGCGGACATCTGTCGGCACGAGTTGCTGGTGGAAATCGATGCGGTGCACCTGGGCCCGCGCGACTAGTCCTTTTGCCGCAACAGCTGCAGCAGCTGCGCGCGCGTTGTCTTGCCCAGCTCATTGCGCGGCAGCTGCGCCAGCAGCAGCAGCGGTCGGGGCAGGAAAGCCGGGTCCACGCCCTGCGCCATCGTGTTTAGGATCTGCGCAGCGCTCAAGGTGGGTGCGACGACGGCCGCCGCCACCCGCTGCACCCGCCCCACGCCCTGCGCTGCCGCCTCCGTATCCGCGGGCTGAAACACCACCGCATCGCGCACCCCGGGGATGTCCAGCAGCCGGCGCGTCAGTTCCGAGAGCGAGGCGCGCTTGCCGGCGATCTCGATCATGTCGACATTACGGCCGCGCAGTACCATGAGTCCCGCGCCGTCAATTTCCACCACGTCCTGCAGCCGGGTGGCCTGGTCAAACCAGGGGGCGCGCACCCAGGTGTGATCCACGGCCGGCTCGACCGTGACGCCCGGGTACAAGCGCCAACCGCTCTCGCGCGCCGTCAGGCGCGTCGCGATAACGCAGGTCTCGGTCGAGCCGAACATCTCCAGCAGCGGCGCCTGCAGGCGCTGCGCAACGCGCAGGGCCAGCGCCGCATCCATGGGCGCGGTGGCCGAAACCACCACGGTGACGGGCGGAAACTGCTGGGTTGAGGCCAGCAGCGTGCGCAGGTGCACCGGCGTAGTGACCAGCACCCGCGGCTCCGGCACCTGCGCCAGCGCGGCCGCGACGTCCGCGGCAAACAGCGGTCGGGCGCCGTGCACGGTCATTCCCGCCAGCAGCGGCAGCAGCACCGAGGTCTCCGTGCCGTACATGTGCTGCGCGGGCACGGTGGCAACGATGGCCGCCGGCGTCGCAGGGCGCGCCGCCGGCAGGCACTCGCGGATGCGCTGGGCATTGAAGCCGGTGTTGAAATGCAGACTGCCCCAGCGCTTGGCATGCCCCGTCGGTACGCCGGTCGAGCCGGACGTAAAACCGATCTGGATGATGTGGTCGGCATTTAC
Organism: Steroidobacteraceae bacterium; assembly: GCA_036521075.1. Classification (GTDB taxonomy): domain Bacteria; phylum Pseudomonadota; class Gammaproteobacteria; order Steroidobacterales; family Steroidobacteraceae; genus DAIDKA01. Next base: position 7,996 of record DATDIL010000217.1, read on the forward strand.
CAGGGGCATGGCCGGGAGCTGCGCGCCCGTGGCGCCCGCCAGCACCCGCCGCACGAGGTCGTCATCGACGATATGGTTATCACCGTAGCTGGCCTGCGCATCGCCGACCACCTGCGGTGCGCGCGAGGCGGGGAGCAGATTCGTCTGGCCGCGCACTGCCGCGGCACACCAGGCCGTGAGGAAGTTCTCCCGCTGCTCACACAGGTTGACCAGGTAAGGCTGAGCGGGCAGCGCCTCGGCCAGGGCCAGCACCCCACGCAGGAATGCGGCGCCGCAGATCGCCCCTTCCGGACGCCAAAGCAAGGGCGCCGCGGCGTCGAACCCGGCGATCAGCGGCAGCAAATTCGGCACGGTTCGACTCGCCTCAGTACAGACCGCCGTTGACGTCGATCACCTGACGCGTGATGTAGGACGCCTCCGGTGAGACCAGGAAGGCGACCAATGCGGCGACCTCTTCGGCCGTTCCCGCGCGCTGCATCGGAATGCCCTTGACGAGTTCCTCCAGGTGCGGATGGCCTTGCACCATCTCCGTATCCACGAAACCGGGCGCCACGCAATTGACGGTGATTTGCCGGCGCGCCAACTCCAGGGCCAGCGCCTTCGTCGCGCCGATGATGCCGGCCTTGGCCGCGCTGTAATTGGTCTGGCCGCGAGTGCCCATGACACCGGACGCCGATGACAAGGTGACGATGCGACCCGGCGCGCGCCGGCGCACCATCGTCATGACCAGCGGATGCAGCACGTTGTAGAGGCCGTCCAGGTTGCCGTGCACGACACTGTCCCAGGTCTCACCCGTCATCGCGGGAAAGGCGTCGTCCTGGGCGAAGCCGGCATTGCAGACCACGCCGTAGTAGCCGCCATTGGTCTCGATGTCCTGCGCCAGCGCACTGGCGCAGGACATGCGGTCGCCCACATCAAACTGCAGGACCCGCGCGCGCCGCCCCATGTGGCGGATGCCCTCGGCGACCTGCTCGGCCTCCGTGCGGCGGGACCTGCAGTGCACGACCACGTCGTAGCCGTCATTGGCCAAGCGCAAGGCGATGGCGCGGCCGATGCCACGGCTGGAGCCCGAGACAAACACGGTGTCGGTCACGAGGAGCGCTGCGCGTCCCGCGCCGGCGCCTCCCGACGCCAGAAGGGATAGAAGTTGAACCATTGCAGAGGTTCCATCAGCAAATAGTGCTCCAGGCGGGTGGCGAAACGCTGTGCCAGCTCGGCAATGATTGCATCCCGCCGCGAACGCTGCCAGCGCACCTGCGGGCAGAAGGTTTCAAAATACACCCGGTAACCGTCGGGTCGTCGCAGGCAGAACAGCAGATGTACCGGACATTCGAGCACGGCAGCCAGTACGTAAGGACCGACCGGCAACGGCGCGATGGCACCCAGCAGCCGCACGTCAACGGTGCGCCCCCCGTGCACCGGCACGCGATCGCCTGCGATGACGACCCACTCGCCCTGGTCAATCCGGCTCTTCAGCATCAGCGCCGTGGCCGCCGACAGTTCGGAAACCTGGATCAGCTCCACCTGCGTCGCCCCCGCCATGCGCAGCACCTGATTGAAGCTCCTGGAGTGGCGCGTATGCACCAGCACATTGAGCCGGACACGGCGATTCAGGGTGGCAAGAGCACGGCACAGTTCAAGGTTACCGAGATGGGAACCGATCAGCAGCACACCGCGCGCGCTTTGTGCCATGACGCGCATTTTCGCGTGATCTTCGATGCCTACCTGGCTGTAGTCGATGCGCCCCAGCCAGGCATTTTGCTTGTCGACGATGGCGCGCGCGAAACTGAGGAAGTGCCGATAGACGCTCATCGGCCCGGCGTCCACGCCACACTCCGGCGCTGCCGCGGCGATGCGCGCCAGGTAATCGCGCGAGGCGGCCCGGGCACGCCGGCTGACGACAAAAAAATACGCCGTCGACAAGTAGATGAACGGCATCGCCAACGGGCGCGACAGCAGCTTCACCCCGTGAAACATCAGCCACATCATCGACAGCGCACCGCGCTCGCGGGTGGCGGCCCACGCGGCCTGCGCGCCATTTGACATGATCGGCGGGCCCTTCACGAGACTTTGCGATCCAGCAGGCGCGGCAGCCGGCGCAGCATGCCGCCCAGCAGCCGCAGCTGCAGGGCCATCATCCGGCCATTGTCCCGGACCATGCGAAAGTGCGAGACCCCATCCAGCGGGTACGTGACCCGGGTCGGCAGCCACCGCATCGGCACACGGCGCCAGTACATGCGCACGATGATCTCCACGTCGAAGTCCATGCGCCGGCCAATGTACTCCTCGGCAATCAGCTCGATGACGGGGGCCAGTGGGTAGACCCGAAAACCGCACATCGAGTCCGGTATCGAGCGCGACAGGGTATTCAGCCACACCAGGCCGTGTGTCAGGTAGCGGCCATAGAGCCTGACGGATGGCATGCTGCGGTCGAAAACCGGTTGCCCGCAGATCAGGGCCTGCGGCTGGCGGCGCGCTTCCTCGATGAAGGTCGAGATATCCCCGAGGGCATGCTGCCCATCCGCATCGATCTGCAGGCCGTGGCTGTAGCCGCGCTGCCAGCTGTGCGCAAACCCGGCCAGCATCGCCGCGCCCTTGCCGCCATTGACCGGCAGGCGCAGCAAATCAGTGTGCGGCACCGTCGCGGCGAGGCGCTCGAGTTCGCGGGCACACACCGGGCCGGAGCCGTCATCCACCAGCAGGCACGGCAAGCCGGCGGCCCGCACGGCTGCCACGACTCGCGCCACGGCGCGTTCGTGATCGAACACCGGCACGATGGCGCAGGGATTGAAACTGTGAGGCGGCACGTGCGTCTGCCGTGGTAAAGGCAAACATTATGGCACTTCGCCGCCAGCGCAGCCGCGCGCGCCGGGTGCGGGGCGACCGTCATGTGATTTCGTTGTTAACTTCTCCATAGTTCTCCAAAAAACCTATTGCATCACTGAACCAACTGCCGTAACTTTCGCGCCGCGTTGCGAGGTGTGGTACCGCTCGTGACGCCCAGAAATGGTGGTCCGGACCCTTGGAGGTGTAGCGAGAACAGTGATGAAGAACCGCAAAGCGTCGACCACGAGCGACCCTGGGCCCCGTCTTCAACGAGTTTCTCAATATTTAGAGAAGAACTTTCCCGACTTTTTTGCGGAAGCGCGCTTCCAGGTCGGCGATGATGATTTTTTCCTGTACTCCCGTTTCGGGCAGTACCTCGCCCGCGTCATCGAGACCAACCGGGCCTCTCCCGGCAAGATCGCGCGCGGCTTCACCGTCCTCAACAAGATGGCCCGTGCCTCGGCCCGCAACCCCCGCATCCGCCAGATCCTGGTCACCGGACCCCTCGAGTACATCGTGGATGCGCCCAAGGCACGTGAGTTGGCCCGCAAGCGGCTGTCGCCGGTCGCGCAGGGCTACATGGAAAGCCTGTGCGAGTGAGGTCGTGCTGCTAGAGGCTGGCGCGCGGATCGAACGCCAGTTCGTTGCGCATGCGCTCGTACAGTTCGCGCGCGGCGGGCGTGTCCGCCGGCGGCAGCACCACCTTCAGGACCACGTACTGATCCCCCGGTGGCTCACCGGCCAGCCCACGTCCGCGCAGCCGCAGCCGGCTGCCTGACTGGGACTGCGCCGGAATCCGCAAATCCACCGGCCCACCCAAGGTCGGCACCGTGAGCGTCGTCCCCAAGGCCGCCTCCCAGGGGGCGACCGGCAGGATCAGCTTCACATCGCGGCCGTCGAGTTCCAGATTGCGGTGTGGACGGATATGCACGTCCAGGTACAAGTCGCCGGCGCGACCCTTGCCGACTGCCGGCTCGCCCTGACCGGCGAGCCGTATCGACTGGCCCTCGGTGACGCCGGCCGGCAATGTGACACGCAAGGTTCGCTCGCTGGGCGTGCTCTGCCCCGGCGCGGGTGCCTGCTGCAATGTCAGGTTCCGCACCGTGCCCCGGTGCGCCTCTTCCAGATCCAGTTCGATACCGGCGTGTTGGTCGCGGCCATTGCGGCGCCGTGTGCCGCCGCCGCCGGCCCCGGCGAAGGGCGACTCGCCACCGCCGAACAGCGAGGAGAAAAAGTCGCTGAACTGCTCATCGCCCGCAAAGTCGGCTGTGCCCGCGCCACCGCCCTGGCCAGCGGCCTGTGCCCGACCCCGGCGCCCCGGGTTGAAGCCGAAGCCAGCCCCGAAATCCGGCGGTGGCCGGAACTGCTCGCCTTGTTTCCAATTGGCGCCCAACTGGTCGTAGGCCGCACGCTTCTTCGGATCCTTCAGGACCTCGTAGGCCTCCTGCATCTGCTTGAAGCGCTCGAGCGCATCGGCCTCCTTGCTGACATCAGGATGGTATTTGCGGGCCAAGCGCCGATAGGCCTTGCGAATCTCCTCCGCGGAGGCCGAGCGCTGCAGGCCGAGGGTCTGGTAGTAGTCGCGAAATTCCATAGCTTGCGATAATGGGGACTTGGCCCCATCGCTTTCAAGCAGGATCGTGCGCCGCGCCGGTGCGCCGGGCGTCGCGCCGTCACTATTTCAGTTCAATGCCTCAGCGCCGGCCGGATTTGGGGCTTCTGGAGTGCTTCGGGTGGTGGCACCGAAATTGCACCCCTCCTTGCATGAGCGCCTACCCCGATGTTGTCCAAAAATGCTGATGCGCTTGACCCGCCCTCCACGGCTGCGCAGTTTGCGCACCTTCTGTATGGCGGCCCATCAGCGCAGCTTCAAGACGGCGGCCGATCAGCTGTTCCTCACCCCATCGGCCGTCAGCCACCAGATGAAGGAACTCGAGCAGTGCCTGGGCGTGCGACTGTTCGAAAGGAAAACGCGCGCCGTCGAACTCACCGCCGCCGGGACCACGCTGCTGGATGAGATCGGCTCGCTGCTCACCGCCATCGACCGCGCCCTTACGCGCATCGCCCAGCGCTGACCGTGAAGCTGCCCGCCGCCAGCGCGACCTGCTGCACCGGCCCGTAGCGCTCCAAGCGCGCCCGCACCTGCTGCGCATCACCGATCACGACGATCGCAAGCTGGCGCCCGAGGGGAAATGCCTGTTCGAGCACCCGGTGCGCATCGCGCAAGCTGACGTTGCGCAGTGCCGGCCCGTAGTTCTCGATGTATCCCGGATCCAGTCCGTAAAGTTCCAGCTCCGCCAGCTGCGCCGCCCAGTCCGCGGCCGTCTCCAGGTTCATCGGATACTGACCCACCACGTAGGAGCGCGCCGAATCGAGCATGGCCTGCGTGATGCCCGCGCGCCTCAGGCGCGACAGCGTCTTCAGCACCAGGTCGATCGCCCGCACCGTGTGCCGGGTTTCGGCGAACGTGCGGATCGCGAACTCCCCGGCCGCCCGGCCGCGTGTGAATCCGGACGTCGCGCCATAGGACAGCCCGCTGCGGATGCGCAGCTCGGAGTTCAGCAGCGAGGTGAAGCGGCCGCCGTACAGCGAGTTCACCAGATCCAACGCGGCGCGTTGCGGATAGGCCCGATCAAGCCCGGTCGCACCGACCCAGAAATACGCTTGCGCGGAACCCGGCGCATCCACCAGCAACACGCGGCGCTTGCGCAGTTTCACGGTGGCGCTGACCGCCGGCAATGGCATCGCGGCCGGCTGCCAGGCGCCGAAGCGTCGTGCAACCTCCGCCTTCAGCCGCGCCACATCGACATCTCCGGCCACGACCAGTGCTGCCCGATCCGCCCCGATGTGCGCGCGGTGGTACTCAATCACATCCTTAAGGGCGATGTCCTGCAAGGACTCCTCGCTCCCGCCGGCGGGGCGCCCGTACGGATGGGTGTCGAACAGCAGCGCCCGGCCATACTGCGGCAGCAATTCCGATGGGTCCGAGTCCTTCAGTGAGCGGATGTGGCCGATCTGCCGCGTGCGCTGACGGGTGAACTCTGGAGCACAGAATCGCGGCTGCAGTACGGCGTCCGCCAACAGCGCGAGCATCCGCGCCTGATCCTGTGCCAGGAACTGGCCGTTGATGCTGATGCATTCCGGTCCCGCACTCGCGGCGAAGCTGCCACCGGCGCCTTCGACGCTTTCGGCGAACGCCGCGGCATCGCGCTCGCCGGCGCCCTTGTCGAGCAGCCCGGCCGTGAGCGCGGCCAAGCCGGCGCGCGGCGTCGGGTCGCCCAGCGCGCCGCCGCGAATCAACATCTGGAAGGCCACCAGCGGCACATCGCGGCGCGGCACGATCACCAGGGTCATGCCATTGGCCAGCACGATGCGTTCATGGGCCGCAATGCCGAAACCCTTGCGGTGCAAATCAATGATCCGCGCGATCGGGGGCTTCAGGTCGACCTCCGGGCTCAACATTGCACAACAGCCGGATCGTGGTCGGCATCCGCATTTGCCGGCAACAGCATTCCGACCGTGCGCCGCCGCGGATTCAGCAATGCGCGCGCCGCTTCGGCAATCTGCGCGCGTGTCACCTGCGCGTGCCGCTCGGGGGCTTCGAACAGCTGGCGCCAACCGCCGCGCAGCACCTCATACTCGCCCAGCAGATGCGCCTTGCCGTCGATCGTCGACAGCTGCTTCCAAAAAGCCGCGGCATTCAGATTGCGCGCGCGCTCCAGGTCCGCATCGGCCAGGCCCGAAGTCGCGATGCCCGCCAGTTCCGCATCGATAATGTCGCGCGCCAGGTGCGGGTCAACTCCCGCGGCGAGCGTGAACCAGAACCAGCACAACGACGGATCAAACCCCTGGTGCCAATCGGCCGCGACATCCTGCGCCACCATGCGCTGTTCCACCAGCAATCGGTGCAGGCGCGACGCGTTGCCATCCACCAGCGCCGTCAGCAACAGATTCAAGGCCGGCCCCAGCGGATCATTGGCGGCTGGCGCCTTGTATGCGTACTGCAGCAGCGCCATCTGCGCCGGGCGTCGAACCATCACCCGCCGCTCGCCGACCTGTTCCGGCTCACGCACCAGCACGGCCGGTGGCCGCGGCTGACGCGGCAGCCGACCGAAGTAGCGCCGGGTGAGCGCGAAGGCCTCCTCATGACTCACATCGCCCACCAGCACGATGGTCTGATTGTTCGGCGCGTAGTAGGTACGGTAGAACCGTCGCAGGTCCGGCGCCGTCCAGCCGCGGATATCCTCCGGCAGACCGATGGTCGGAAACCGGTAGGGATGCGCGATGAACGCGCGCGTCTGCACCTGCTCACTCAGGTAGCCCTGGTTGTTGTCATCCACACGCAGCAGTCGCTCCGAGTACACCACGCCGCGCTCACTCTCGATCAGCGCCGGATCAAGGCTCAAGCCCTGGATGCGATCCGCTTCCAGTTCAAACACCAGATCCAGCGCGCCGCGGGGAAACCAGTCCTGGTAGACGGTGACATCATCACAGGTGAAGGCATTGTTTGAACCGCCCTGCGCTTCCATCAACCGGTCAAATTCCCCGGCGCCGTGGCGCGTGGTGCCGTTGAACATCATGTGTTCGAAGAAATGCGCAAGACCGGTCAGACCCGCTACTTCATTGCGGCTGCCGACGCGCACCCAGTTATGCAGCGCAACGCTCGGAATGGAATGATCCGACCAGACGATGATCTTCAGGCCATTGTCGAGCAGCAACGAACGTACCGCGGCCTGGCCCGGCACCTGGGCGAGGCCCCGTGCGGCGGGGGCCGACAGACGGCGCGGCAGCGGCGGTGAGCCTGGCCTGTTCATGCGTTCCCCTGTATTGGCGATCGGTCCGGCCAGAGTGGCCGGGGCTTGCGGGCGGACGGATGTGCCCGCAGCGCAATTTTAACTCCTGCGTGGCCACCCTGTGCATGGGGGTAGAGCCGTTTGGTTAAAGTTTGTTCAGCGGATAATTGCCGCAAAATGGCTTGTTTTCCGCCATTTCCTTGCAAATTAGAGGCTTGGAAACGGCACCGCTGCCGTTGAGCGAAAAAAAGGCCGCGAGCGCTTGAAATATGCGTCGCGGCCAGTTCGATAGCGGACACCGGGGGAGTTGTCCGCTTCTTGACTGTTACAAAGCAAAGGTTGTGCCAATGCTCAAAGTACTTGTTTTTCCGGTACTTAGGCGCATACGGCGGCGCCGGTCCATGTGACGTAATACGTCAGGAACCGACGTCAACTGCCCAAATTGTCAAATCAGTGCCATTGATTCGTGCATGCGTCACAGTTGTTTGTTGCCCCTGCACCGAAATCCGCGCCGGTGCGGCAACATGTTCAAAGTTTGAGTCAAGACCGAACTTCAGCGATGGCGGAAATACCGAAACGGCGACTGCTCGACAAGATGGGTTCCGCGCCCACCTTCGTCGCCAACGGCAGTCGCATCACCGGTGACATCGAGACGCCCGGCGCCCTTGTGATGTGCGGGCAGGTGCGCGGTGACGGAGACGTGAAGGGACCTTTGAGTCTGGCCGCCGGCGCGCGCTGGGATGGCGAAGTGCACGCTCGCAGCGGCGTCGTCGCCGGCGTCATCAATGGCGTCATCCGCGTCGATGGCAAGCTGGAGATTCGCGCTTCGGCGGTGATACGCGGGCGCGTCACCGCCCGCAGCATTGCGATCGCACGGGGCGCGGTGATCGAAGGGGAGGTCACCGTCACCAGCGGTGAGCCCATCGTCAATTTCGAGGAAAAGCGCAGCCGGTGATCGTCAGCGGGTCAGATGTGCGAGCACCGCGTTCTCCGCCCAGGTATCGCGCAGGAACCCGGTGAGAAAGCCGCAGTGTCCCCCGCGCGCCGTCACCACGGCTCGCAGCGCAGATGATGCGGCGAGCCGATTGAGGTCGGCTACCGGCACGATGGGGTCATCGGCTGCCATGATGATCGTCGCCGGCACCGCCAGTCCCGCCAGCCGCCGCCCCGTGATCGCATAGCCGTCCAGGTATTGCTCCAGAGTCTCGAACCCGGTGTGGCGATCAACCAGGTCCGCGGTCATCTGCCGCAGGCTGTCATAGCGTTCAAGATCACCGAACTGGTAGAGCTGCGGCCACGCTCGCTGCTTCGCGCGCAGCGAACTGCTCCACTTGCGCACGAAGTACCGGCGATAGATTCCCGGACCGGATTCGATGGCATCCAGGGTGGCGCGCGGTTCGAGCACGGGTGATATCGCCACGACACTGGCAATGTCCAATCCTGCCTGCGGCGCGTCCGCGGCCACCCGCAACAGGAAATTTCCGCCCAGTGAGAAGCCCGCAAGATGCAGCGGCAGTGCGCCGAACAGCTGCGCGGCACGGCGCACGGCGCCGAGGATCTCGGGCAGCAGACAGGAATGGAACAGCCCCGGGTTCAGAGCCTGCGTGCCACCGTGATCGCGCAGGTTCAATCGCAGTATTGCGAAACCGCTGCTCAGCAATCGTCGGCCCAGCGAGCGCATGTACATTGCATTGGCGTCGCCCTCCCAGCCGTGCAGCATGACCACGGCCCCGGCCGGATTCGGTTCGATCGCGGGCGTGTGCTGCGCGAGCAGCCGCACGCCATCGCCGCAATCCAGGATCAAGGCGCGGCTGTGCTGCTGCAGCGGGGCACAGCGCCGTCGTATCAGGGCGCGGCGCAGCGCCAGGCTCGGCACAATGGACTGCACATGGGCATTACGCAGCCACCAGGGCGGCCGGAAACCTGTCTCCAGCGCGAATTCGAATTGGGATTTCAAAGTGCGCTAGCGAAGGCGGATTTCGATCCGATTGTTGGCACCGGCGGCGCGATTCCATTCTCCCGCCGTGAGCGTGTCGGACACTACCGGATAGGCGACCGGCGCGCTGCCATCACCGCCGCTGACCTGGACATGAATCAAATCGTGACTGCCGGCACGCACCGTGCTCATCAGATCCGCCATCACCACGGGGATACGCATGCTGCTCGCCGCCGCATCATCGTGCGTTCCGGACACCTGGTCGCATTTCGAGTACGGCAGATCATCCGGCGCGAGCGAAAAGCCCTCCGTGGCATTCCCGACCAGGCAAAACCTGCCGCTGTAGGTCCTGATGTCGATATTGCCCTGGAAGCCCTGGCTCGTGAGGCGGTCGAACAACTGTCGCATGGCATCCAGACGCGTACCGCTGAATGGCTCCACCCCATACGGCACGGATTGAATGATTGGCTTGAAGGTCACGCGCGCCGGCGGCGCCGCATCGGCCGGAATACCGCCAGCTACCGGCGCATCGACCGGCGCCGCAGGCGGCTCGGGCGCAGCGGGGCTCACGAGTGCGGCGGCCCGCAGTTGCGCCAGTTCCGACTCGAGGGATGAGATGTGCCCGGCCTGCTGCCACAAAAGCAGCGCCAGGACGGCGCAGGCGCCCAGCGCCGCCGCGGCCAGCAGCCAGGGAAGCCCGGTGCGAGGCGCCGCCGGTGGGGGCGGCCCGACCGCAGGCGGGTGCGATTCGTGCAAGACGGCACGCACATCCGCCAGCAGTCGATCCCCTTGGGAATCGAAGCCGGCAAGTACCGTGCGGCGCAGGTCAAGGAGCTGCTCACGCAGTGCCGCCGCGGGCAGCGCGGGATCCGGCCCGTGCAGCGGATGCGTACTCGTATGGGCATATGCATCATCGGCAATGGCCGAGAGGGTCTCCACGACGGGCCGGAAACTGGTCTGATCGCTGCTACGGCGATCCACCGCCAGGTTCAACTGGTAGAGCACCTTGGTGACATCGGCCGGCTTGATCTGCTTGGGCAACACCCCGATCGCGCCCAGCGCCCGCGCCTGTCCGACGTACAGCTCCCCTTCCTGGGAGGTGTACATCATGATCGGAATGGTCGCCGTGCCCGGATTGTTCTTGATGGCCTGTACGGCCTGCAGGCCATCCATCCCGGACATCAAGTGATCCATGAAGATGGCATCGGGACGATGGGTGCGCAGGTACTCGAGGGCCAGCTCCGCCGACTCGGCGGTATCGACCTCAATGGCATGCTTCTCGAGAATTCGGGCCAGCGACAGGCGTGCCGACTTCGAGTCGTCTACGATCAATGCGCGCTTGCCCATGAGTGGCAAGTGTAGCGTAGTTGCAGCGCCGTTCCTGCCAGCGCGAACGTCGCGGATCGCCGACGGGTTTTAGCCCAATGCCAGGCCGAGTTGCCCGAGCAGGCCGCCGAGGGCCGCGCCCACCAGCACGTCGGTGGGATAGTGCAGCCCCAGCACCACGCGCGAGGCGGCGACCAGGCAGGTGAATGGCACCAGTACCCAGCCGAGTTCCGGAATGTGGGTCATGGCCTGCCAGGTGAAGGCGACGGCGTGCAGGGTATGGCCGGAGGGGAAGCTGTAGCGATCCAGCGGCGCGCCGTGCAGGGAGATGCCGCTGTGGGTGATGAACGGGCGCTCGCGAACCAGGGTCTGTTTGAGCAGCTTGTACAGCGCCACCCCGATGATGCCGGTGAGCGCCATCGCCACGGCCGGGCGCAGTCCCGCGCGACCCCGCAGCAGCGGCAGCGCCAGCAGCAGCGCGTACCAGATCATGCCATTGCCCAGGCGGCTGACCAGCAGGAGAAGGTTGCGCACGGGCGGGCGCCGGCTCAACGCGTTCAGCGTGCGGCAGATGCCAAATTCGGCCGCATCAACGCGCGCGACAAAGGTGCTCAAGGTACCGGCCTTCATGAGGCCGACAGCCTCGCAACTGCCCAAGGCGGTTCAGTGAATGAATCGTGAAGGTTTTGTTGCCACGCAACGCAAGCGTGAATGCGGTCTTAGTCCCGGATACCACGCCCGGCGTTCATCATCATCACGGCAGCCATGAATGCCGCCGCCGCCAGTCCGATCGTGATCGCGAAGGCCCAGGGTATGTCGACATCGGAGACGCCCAGAAATCCATAGCGGAAGGCATTCACCATATGCATGATGGGATTGGCATATGACAGCGTCTGTGCCCACCGCGGCAGCATGTGCATCGAGTAGAACACGCCGCCAAAATAGGTCAGCGGCATCAGCACGAAAGAGGGGATCCAGTTCACCTGGTCGAAGTTCTTGGCCAGCAGCGCATTGATGAAGCCGCCCAGGGAGAACACGATCGAGGTGGTCACCGCAGCGCTGAAGACGATGAACGGGTGCATCAAGGGCAGCCGCGCGAACAGCAGCGACACCACGGTCACGACACCACCCACCAGCACGCCGCGCAGCAAACCACCGGCGGTGTAGCCGGCGACGATGAGCCAGTTGGGGAGCGGTGAGACCAGCAGCTCCTCGACGTGCTTGCCGAACTTCGCGCCGAAGAACGAGGAGACCACGTTGCCGTAGGAGGTCTGGATCACGCTCATGATGATCAGCCCGGGCACCACGAACTGCACGTAGTCGTAGCCGCCCAACTGGCCGACGCGACGTCCGATCAGACTGCCGAATATGGTGAGGTACAGCGTCATCTGCACCGCCGGCGGCACCAGGGTCTGCCCCCAGATACGGATGATGCGACCGTACTCGCGGATGACGATGGTCTTGAACCCGCACCAGTACACCTTGCCCAGATTCACGGCCTGCGGCACGTCGGATTTCACGAGCGCGTCCATCAGCTGCGAGCTCCCGCGGCCTGGGTCTTGTTCTCGACCAAACGCATGAAGATCTCTTCGAGGCGGTTGACCTTGTTCCTCATGCTGACCACGTGAATCCCCAGCTGCGTGAGTCGCAGGAAGATATCGTTCAGCGGCTGCTCACGCGAAACCTCCACTTCGAGCGTATGCGGATCCGGCAGCGTGACCAGATAACCGTTCAAGTCCGGTACCGTGCTCAGCGGCTCGCGCAGGTTCAGGACAAAGGTTTCGGTCTTCATGCGGTTCAGCAGGCTGCTCATGCGATCCCGCTCGGCGATGTGGCCGCCATCGATGATGGCGATATTGCGGCACAGGGTTTCTGCCTCTTCGAGGTAGTGCGTCGTCAGGATTATGGTCGTACCGCTGGCATTGATTTCGCGCAGGAACTCCCACATCGAGCGGCGGATCTCGATATCCACGCCCGCGGTGGGTTCATCGAGAATGAGCAGCCGTGGCTCGTGCATCAGGGCGCGCGCGATCATCAGCCGGCGCTTCATGCCACCCGACAGTCCGCGCGCCATCGAATTGCGCTTATCCCACAGCTGCAGTTGTTTCAGGTACTTCTCGGCGCGCACGCGGGCGACCTTGCGCTCGATGCCGTAGAAACCCGCCTGATTGACCACGATGGTGAGCGGCGATTCGAACATGTTGAAGTTCAGTTCCTGCGGCACCACCCCGATGCAGGACTTGGCCGCCTCGAGCTCCCGGTCGATGTCATGCCCGAACACTTTGACCGTGCCACCCGACTTGGTGACGAGCGAAGTGGTGATGCCGATGAGCGTGGTCTTGCCGGCGCCGTTGGGTCCCAGCAGTGCGAAGAAATCGCCCTGCTCAACCTCCAGGTCAATGCCTTTCAGGGCCTGGACGCCATTCCTGTAAGTCTTTGTAAGTCCGTGAACGGAGAGCGCGTGCATGGGCGACAAGTAAGCCGATTTTGGGGCGGGACGGGCGCGAGAGGGTAGCACACCTTACTGGGCACGCCGCTCGGGCTCACTCCTTCGGCCGATCCTTCGACACCGGCTGCGTTGATGTTGCCGGCCGGGTACGCACGTGGGTTTCGAGCGCCGGCGGACGCGGGTCGCGTGGCAACGCCGGCGGTCCGCCCGTGCTGTTGGCACCCGAGGTCGGCTCGCGCCCCGTCATGGGCGGCCGCGTGCGCGGGTCACGCGGGTCGCGAAACGGTGACTTGCTGACGGCCGGTGCCGTGGGCCGCGGTGACGAACCGGGTGCGCCCGGCGCGGGGCTGGAGCCGCGTACTTCCGTGCGAGGCTCGCGCGTCAGGGTCTGCGGGGCGAACAGTTCCACCGACAAACTGAACGAACGCACGTCGGCGGGAGCTAGTGCCCCAACGCCGACGACTTGGCGGGTGATTTCCTCTCCCCGCTCATTGCGTACGGCGAGGACTATCGAGTATTCCCACGTACCGCCACCCGGTGGATGACGGATGGTGCCTTCCACCCGCAGCGGCGTTGCCGCCGGCAACATGCGTTGCGCCACCGGATCGAAGCGCAGGTGGTGCAGGCAACCCGGACACACGGTCGCACTTTCAAGGATAGTGGCCTTGCAGTGCGGACAGCTGCGCGTCTTGCCGGAATTCATCTAAGTGGGGGCTCCTCGAATCAGGAGACCGCCGCGTCCACCTTCGCCGAAGCCAGCGAGCTGACCCCCTTCTCGCCCCAGCCGAATTCAACCTGGCCACGCATGCGCGAGCCGGCGGCAACGGTCAGGGAGCCGGCCTTCACATCGCCAACCACCATGCCGGTTTCCTGCAATTCGACGCGCACGGCCGCTTCGATATTGCCATGCAATTCCCCGCCCACGATGACCGTGCTGGCGCGGACCTGCCCGGTAACGCGGGCCCCCGTCTCGATGGTGAGGTTGCCTTGCACGTTCACGTCACCTTTGAAGGATCCCGCGATACGGACATGGCCGGAGCCCTCGATCTTGCCCTCGATGGTCAGATCCGCGGCGATGAGGGACTCCTTCAGTTCGCCTCGCGCGCCCTGAGGACGGCGCAGCGCTTCCGTATTCGCAGGCGGGGTGACGGACATGGGGGTCTCCCGGGGTGTGGGGGTGCCGGATGGCATCGATGGGGGCAGTGTCGGACTGGTCGGTGCGTTGGGTTCTTTCCAGAGCGCCATGTGTCAGATCCTCCTCGTTACAGCACAGCACTCCCAGTTATACCGGGTCTGATGCAGTGCCAGACAGACGTCGCCCATGGGCGACAGTCCTTAGGGCAATACGCCCACTGTCGCACCTTACCCTGGCGGCGCGTCGGCGGCCAGCAGCTGCAGAGCACGCACCCGTAAACGCTCCACGGCACGGCTGTCCCCCGTGCCGGCCGTCCGCAGCAGCCTGCACCACACGCCGGGGCGACTTTCCCAGCGCGGCCGCAGCCATTGCGGGTGGGTTTCTGCCAGCTGTGTCAGCCTCGTAAGGGTGCACCCGCCGAAGACGGCCAGGTTCGCCGCCGACATGCCCAGCAGCAGGCGCGCCGCGGCCGGTTCGCTGCGGGCGAGGTGCCAGGCATGCGTCACCACCAGGCGCATTACAGCCACGGTCGCGTCCACGGTAAAAAACGCGGTGGGGGTGAAGGGCCGATCGTTGACTGCGCCGACGAGGGCCTCGGACCACAGCCGTGCATCGGCGAATTGCGCATCCGCCAGCAGTACCGCGCTGGCGGCCGCACAGCGCAGGGATTTCGAATCAAGATTCAGCACCAGGCTGCCGATATCCCGGAGCAAGGACGGCTGCGCCGCGGCCACCCCGCACTGCGCGCGCAGCAACGCGAGCAGCTGTTCATTGACCTCCTCCACGGACTCGAGCGTGGCCGCACTCAGCCATGACTGCCGCTCCCACGCGGGACTCGTGCGGGCCGTATAACCGGTTTGTCTCTCCATAGCATTTCTCCGTCATCTGATGAGTTTTCAAGTCGCCGAGCCCCTGTCATCGGCTCCGTAGTTTTGCTATTTTTATAGCAATTGCTATTTTTATCACAAAATATCCGTCACCGACCCGCACCCGACATAAGCACGGTGCGGGCCGCTTCTGCCAACCCAAGCAGGTACACGCCATGCGCATTTCCGACAATCGTTACAGCCGCGACCGGTTTCGTTTTGATCTCGCCCTGCGCTTCATCCGTCATGAAGCCCGAACCCAAACCATCAGAGCGTGGACCGGACTGTCCGATGACAGGATCCGCAAGCT
>DATDIL010000218.1:0-4923 GCA_036521075.1 Steroidobacteraceae bacterium
CGCATCGCTCATTGGGCCGCCATGGGCAGCTCTGCCCGTACGGCAAACTGCGTCGCCGAGACTTCGACGGTAAAGGATCCGCTGAGCGAGCGTACGCGCTCGCCGAGCAGCTTCAGGCCCATGCCAGATCCCGGTACACGCGGGACGCCCACTCCCGTGAGGTCGTTGGATACCTGCACGCAGAGCCGGTGCGATTCGCGGCAGACCTGGACGCGGGCGTTCGCGCTGGCCGCTGCGTGACGCGCGATGTTGGTCAGACACTCCTGGACGATGCGATAGATGCACAGCGCGCACTCATCGTTCGGCAAGCCCTCGGCCGCATCGGCATCGAGCGCGATCCAGGTGCCCTGGCTCCTGATCTGCCACGACGTGACCAGATCGACCAGCGCGGACCGCAATCCCTGTCCTTCGAGCGGCGGCTGACTCATGTGCTGCAGCATGCCGCGCAACGAGGACAGCATCTGCTCGACGCTGATTTCCAGTGGCCCCACGTCGGCTTCCGTGAGCGTCTCGCCGGCAATCACACTCTGCCGCAGACTGGCGCTGACGGCGCCGAGCGCACTCACGCATTGCCCGAATTCCTCGTGCAGCTCGTGCGCCAACTCACGCCGCTCGTCCTCCTGCAGCCTGATCAGGCGCGCGGTGAGATCCCGGCGTGCCGCATTGGCATCTGCCAGACGTGTCGCCAACCGATTGATGCCGTCGGCGATCTGGGTGAACTCGCGCGGACGCAACGCCGGCAGCCGCACGCCGGTCATGCCCTCGCCAAGCCGTTCAACCGCGTCCACGATGATGGCCGTGGGCCGCAGTGCGCGCCGGATCACGAGAAAGGCGAGCAGATCGAGCGCCAGCAGCGTCACGGCCGAAAGTTGCAGCAATTCGCTCACCCGGCGCCATTGGTATTGCAACAGGCTTGCATCGTTGGATTCCACCGTCAGGGTCCCGGCGGGACGGCCATACGCGTCGATCGTCCGCTGAAACGTGGTGTGCCCGGGTCCAATGGCCCGCTGCACGCGGGCCATCCACGCCGGAACGCCGGCGCCGCCCGGCCGGGAATCGCAGCCCCACGTCGAGGTCGTGGCATCGAGCGCGCGGTAGCGCAGACACATGGGTTCGGGAAAACGCCGAGCCGCGCCAGCGAGATCCGGGTGCCTGGCATCCGAGTCCAACGACACCAACCGCCGCCTGACGTCCGCGGCCACCATGGGTTGGAGCTGATCGGCGACGCGGGCGAGATCCTCCGCCGCACGTCGGCCCGATTGAGCGACCAGATAGATCGACACGCCGAGCCAGCACAGCAGGCCCATCAGGGTCATGCGGATCAGGAGCTGCAGTTTCAAATTCACCGAGCCATTGTAATCAGTGCCGCGAGCGCGGACATCGGTGCCGCGATAGTGCGGGCAGATCTGTCGGCCATGGCGGGCAAAATGCCCTGGCTCGGCTTTCTTCCGATCGACTAGTGTCGTGGACCTACCAGTGCCGCCGATGGGAGAACACTCGTGCAGCAGATTGTGAATGAGAGAACAGGGGCTCGAATCAAAGGCATTCGTGCCGGATTGATGCCAGGAGTCATCGCAGCCCTTACCGCTGTTGCAGTCCTCGCCGCCGTGGCCGTGCTGCTGCTCGGCGACGCCTCACCGGCGCTGGCCGCGCCAGCCCCGGCATCGCCGCCCGTGAAGATCGCGGTTTTCGACTTCGAGCTCGAGGATGCCTCCCCGGCGGCGTCGCTGCCGGAGGAGCGCGCGCAAACCGCGACCAGCATGGAGCAGGTCAGCAGCGAGGCGCGCCGGGTCATGGCGCAGTCGGGTCGCTACCGCCTCGTCGATGTAAGCCATGTCGATGCGATGCCGGTGAAGGACAAGGCGCTTCGCAACTGCGACGGTTGCGAGAATGCCATCGCCTTGAAGCTCGGTGCCGATCAGGCCATGGTTGGTGTCGTACGGCAGGTCACGCTGACTGACTACTACGTGCTCATTCAGATCAGCGATGCGCGCACCGGCAAGATTCTGGACCGCCAGTCCGCGGCCTTCTCCGGCGGCGCCGACGGCTGGGCGAGTGGGGTGCGCATGGTCATACGCCACGGCATCCTGGGTGCTGTGGCGGGTGCGCGGACCGGCTGAGTTTGCCGGCGCGGCTCAGTCGTGGCGCTTGGCCGGTTGATACGTGACAGCCTGCTCGACCGCCTTCCACATGGCGTCCGCGACCGGCTCCGCCGCCTCTTCCTGGAGGTGTCCGACGATGCCGGCGCAGCGCGCCGTCAGTACTACGCCGCGCAGCGTCTGTGCCGGCAGGCCGGCCTCGCGCAGCACGGCGGCGATCGCGGCGCTCACGTTGGTGGGTAGCTGGCGCCCCACCGCCCGCGCGACAGCCGCCTCGAGCAGGCCCAGGGCCTCGATGTACTGACCGCGAGCGCCGTTGATGCGGGCAATCTCGAGCAGCCTCGGCACCCGCGGATCCCGGCGGCGGTGAGTCGGATGTCCGAATCCCGGTACGGCGCGCCCGTCGTGCCGGTAGGAGTCTACTAAAGCGGCAGATTGCTGGGCGCGCTCGGCGGCGGGCTGCGCCACGATCTGATCGAGCAGGCGCGCGCACTCACTCGCAGTGCCGGCAAAGCGATCCCCCACGCCGAGCAGGCCGGCGGCTACCGCGCCCTGATAGGACTCGGGGGCGCCGAGCACGGTCAGGCGCGAGGCAATGATCGAGGGCACGAGACCGTGCTCCATGATGGCGACCATTACGGAATCGGTAATGGCCCGCTGCAGGCTCGAAGGCTCGGTCCCGAGCAGGTGGAACAGAAACATCTCGGTGAAGCTGAATCTGCCGATCAGATCGCTGACCAGATCCCGGCCCCGAACCTCGATCCGGTCGGCGCTGGCGCCGCCCAGGTGTGTGTGTTTGTTCGCCATGGGCAGATACTATGACAGGTTCCGTCTGACTTTTTGCGACGCGCGGCAGGTCACCGGTGATGTGCTGGTGCTAGCTTGAAGGGCATCCAGAGGCCCCATGCCGGGTGACGGTGTGAATGTCGGTAAATGGTTGCTGCTAGCCGCCGTAGTCGGAGTCGGAGTCTATCTGTGGCACGCGCACGGCCGCGCTGTCAGCCAGCGCGACCTCGCCGCATCGGCCGACAGCAATGGTTTCGTTCCCGTGGCGACGCCCGGAACGGTGCTCATCCTGGCGGCGCTCAATTGCCCGCTAGCGCCGGCACGGCGAGCCGCGGCCATGGCGCAGCAACTCACTCAACTGGGCATCCCCAACCGACGGACCAACAGTTACTCGGCCACTATTACCAGCCGCGATCAGATGCCCCTGTTGGCGCGGACGAACGCGGTGCTGACCGGCGAGATCCCGATCGTCATTGTCGATGGGATGGCGCGCGCCAATCCCACGGTCGATGAAGTCGCCGCCGAATACAGGCGTGACAGGTAGGGGTTCAGGATTCGCGCAAAGCGAGCGTCATGAATACGCTGTTGGGATCGAGCCGGTAATCCGCAAATGGCGCGCAGTCGACGAATCCGTGGCGGCGATAGAACACGCGGGCTGGCTCGAAGCAGGGCCATGAGCCGGTCTCCAAACTCAGACGTTCCATGCCCTGGCCGCGCGCCGCGGCAATGATATGCCGCAGCACCGCGGGGCCCCGACGCCTCGGCGACGAGCCGACGCGCACGTCCTTCGGGATGGTGGTCTGACCCTTGCTCGTCACGGTCGCAAACGCCATCGCCAGATTACCTCCTTACATAAAGGCATATTGTAATCAAGCGAGGGAGTGGCATCCAATCTCACCCGAGTCGCGTGGCGTCACAGAGTCGGGCGCGACCGAGTGACCCAAAGCTGAACTGCCGCCCGCTCCCATTGCCGCTTCGCATACGTGATAAGTGGTTTCGGGACCGGATCGCCGTGCAGAGCGAGTCGGTTCAGCATGAGAGCCAGATCAACGTCCGCGATGCACCACTCACCGAAGAGATTGCCCGACTCGTGTCCGAGCAATGCCTGCGCAACGGCAAAAAGTTTGTCGACGGACGCCCGGGCGTCCGCCGACAGCGCGGGCATCCTCACGCCGTAGAACATCACCAGCGTCGGGCGCTCATTTCAGATTGGCATGAGGTCGCTCCGAAGCCAGGCCTGCACCTGACGCGCCCGGGCACGACAGCGCGGATCGGCGGGATACAGGGGCGCGCCGGGGAAGGATTCGTCGAGGTATTCGGAAATCGCCGACGATTCGGACAACGCAAAGCCGTCGTGGACCAGGGTAGGTACTCGCCGCGTGATCGATGTTGCCGCGAACGCCGGCGCATGATTTTCCTTGACCGATAGATCGACGGCCTGGACGTCGAACGGCAGCCCCTTTTCACGTAGCGAAACGAACGCCGACATGGCGTATGGGCTCGCGAACTGAGCATCAACGTAGAGCAGCATGGCTTGACCTGCACTGCAGCGTGGAGAACCTGCAATAGGCAAAGCGTAGCAGCGCCTGGGCACCTACGTCGCGTCTTCTACCCAATGCATGCGCTGGTCTCGGTGAAACATACTACTGGTGCCCGTCATCACGCCGGTCCTTGGCCAGCACGACGGTTTCGAACAGCCTGTAATCAGGCGTGGGAATCCGGTCGGCGCCGGCCGCATGGTAGTAACGCATGGTGATCGAAGTTTTTCCGGCCGGATATCCGGGATCCAGATCAAAGACGGCGACGCCGTAGCCGGTCTCGGTGTCGCGGCGCGCGGACCAGATGGCCTCTTCGAGCGCGTCGGCGGCAGGCTTGATGAACGTACCCGCAGTGGCATCAGGAATCGGGCGGTTCCAGCGGGTGATGATCTTTGCCTGCGGCCGGCCGGTCGAAGGATCGACGCCGTAGGCATCGAGTGGCGCGCTGGTGCCGCCGCCGCCCAGTATGAGATGAATGGTGCCGCCGGTGGTGTCGAACC
>DATDIL010000219.1:0-13452 GCA_036521075.1 Steroidobacteraceae bacterium
ACGTCCCCGAAGTAGGACAACACAGTCGCGAGATACTCGAATCCCTGCACTACGCACCCAGCGAGATCGAGGATCTGATCGAGCAGGGCGCGATCGCGGAACGCAAAACCTAAGGCCCGCAGCCTCGGGGGGATCCATGCACGTAGGCGATGCGCACGCAGAACAGCTCGGCCGGCCTGGCTGGGTCCGCTCGTACGTGGTGACGGTGATTGCCATGATGGCCATCCAGGCCTCCAGTTTGGGATTCTCCCCGCTGATTCCCTATATGAAAGATGCGTGGCACATGAGCTACACGCAGATGGGAACCTTCACCGGCCTGTACGGACTGGTGGCGCTGCTGATGAGCGTCCCGGCGGGCCTGCTCGCCAAACGCTTCGGCGAGAAGCCCGTCATGATCACCGGTTTGCTGCTGGCAAGCGTCGGGCTCGCGGTGGTCGCGCTCGCGAACAGCTTCCTGCAAGGCGTTGCGGCCCGCACCGTGTGGCTCATCGGCTATCGGCTCGCGTTCATCTGCGTGGTGACGGCGGTGTCCCTGACCGTGCCGAGCCGCTGGCGCGGCAAATCCATGGGACTACTGGGGGCACTGACCGCATTCGCTACCGTGCTGGGGTCGGGGTTCTCCAACAGCATGCAAGGGATGCTCGGCTGGCGGCTGAGCATGATGGGCTTTGGCCTGATGACGCTGATCGGCGCGGTGGTCATGGCGCTGGGCTATCGCGGCGCACAGGCGGCCGCGCCGCTCCTCGCCGCGCGGCCGCGGCGCAATCCGTTTTCCGCTTTCAAGGTGCCGATCGTATGGGTCATTCCGCTGCTCGGACTGTCCAATGCGCCCGGGTTCGCCGCGACTTTTTTCGTTCCGGCCGTGGTGCGCGGGCAGCTTCACGGCACCCCGGCGCAGGCCTCGGGCATCATCGCCGCCGCCTACGGTGTGGCGATCATCGCCAATCCGGTGTGCGGCTGGCTCACCGATCGCTTCGAGCGCTGGTGGGTGCTGGCCGGCATGTGCGCGCTCATGGTGCCGGCCTGCGCGCTGATGTCCTCGACCGATCTGTACGTGTTCGCCGGCGCCACCGCCGCGCTCGTGGCCCTGGGGCATGCCGCCGCCAACCAGATCTATCCGACTGCCGCCGAACTGCTGCGCGGCCGCGACACAGGTCCCATCATGGGCATCGTCGGCTTGGGCAGCGGCCTGTTCGGGTATCTGGGGCCGCAGGCGCTGGGGTGGATGCGGGACTACTCGGGGGGATTTGATCTGGGCTGGCATGTGATCATGGGCACCACCTTGGGCGTGATCGCCCTGATGCTGTGGCTGCGCCAGTACCTCAGGCAGCACGCTGGGCCGGCCTCGGCGGCGGCTTAGCGGTCGATGCCAATTAGGTGAACTTGTCAACCAATATCCCATCGGCGATACTTTCGCGACACCATGCACGCCATTGACGAGTGTCTCGATGCCCTGTTGCGCAATCCGCTGCAAGCGGTGGCCGCTGGCGGCGCACTGGGGTATGTGGGCCTGGACATTCCGCCGGACCTGCTGCTGGCGGTACCGCGCGGCAGCTGTCATCTGCCCTGGCGCATCACCCGCGCTACGCCGCGGGCGGATGCGTGGCTGGAGAGCAGCTTCCCGCCCTACGCCCGCTCGATGCTCGAGGACTGGGCCGATGGCCGCTTCGATTGTTTCGAGCAGGTCCTCTTCACCCGCGGCGAGGATGTCTCCCAACGGCTTTATTATTACGTGTGTGAGCTGCAGCGCTGCGGCAAGCTGGACGGACCGCGGCCGCTGATCTTCGACATCGCGCGCATCGACCGGCCGGCAAGCCACCGCTATACCGAGGCGGCCTTGCGCCAACTGGCACAGCAGCTGCGATTGACGGATGAACGGCTCAACCACGGCATCACCCGCGCCAACGCCGCGCGGGCGATGTTCAGGCAGATGCGGCAGCGCCGGCGCGCTCCAGGCAGTGTGTACGAGCAGATCGTCAGGGCGAGCCTCTTTGCCGATATCGAGCGCGCTCGCGATCTACTGAACGAACATGACCTCCCCCATGACCGGCGCCGGATAGTGCTCGGTGGCAGCTCGCCTCCGGATCAGCGCATTCACCAGCTGCTCGAGGCGTGCGGCGCCTGCGTGACCGGGGAGTTCTATGATCGCAATCTGGAGCGGCTCGGGGAGACGGTGCCGGAGGGCGGCATCGATCCGGTGAGCGCCATTGCTCGAGGCTGGCTGCAGCACACCTTTCTGGGCCGCGATCGCCACGCACCCGAGCAGCGCCTGCTGGCCCTCGTGCGTGCAACGCAGGCGCAGGCGGTCGTGCTGTGGTTTGCGCGCGAAGATGAGGCCCTGGCCTGGCAGGTGCCGCGGCTGCGGCGCGGACTGGAAGCAGCGAGCATACCGGCCCTGATATTGACGGCCCGTGATTGGGATTTTGCGGATGGTGCCGCCCAGGCAATGCAAACTTTCCTCGCAGGACTGCCGCCATGAAGCCACTCGCCGGGCACACCTTCCTCGCACTGGGGGAGATGGCGCAGCGACCTCTGGCGCGCTACCTGCAGTCCTTGGGCGCAGCGCGTCTGGCGCAGCCGTTGGATGAGCAAGCCGCCGCCATGGCGTCCTTCCTCATCGAGGATGAGGGCCTGGCGCGTCTGGCGGATCGCGGCATCACGCGCGATCTACTCCAGCGCTGGAACCCACAATTGATCCACGTCTCCGTCACGGCCTTCGGCAGCGGTGGGCCCCATGCGCGCTGGCGCGGCAGCGAGCTGGTGGTGTCGGCGGTGGGCGGCACCTTGCGTCTGACCGGGGAGCCGGACCGTCCGCCGGTGAAGGAGGCGCTCGATGCCTGCTTCTTTCACGCGGACATGGTTGCGGCCGCTGCGGCCATGGCGGCGCACTACCGCCGCGCGCTCGGCGCTCCCGGACAGCACGTGGACATTTCGGCGCAGGAAGTGGCATTCAGTCGCACCGTCAATGGCATCCTCGTGTGGCAATTCGATCAGCGCAAGCTGCATCGGGTGGGCGGTGCGATCAATTACGGCAAGAGCACGGTGCGGTGCATCTGGCGCCTCAGCGACGGCTGGTGCTTCCACACTCTCATGACCGGGCGCTTCGGCGCGCCCGCCAACCAGGCGCTCTCGGACTGGATGGACGAGCTCGGTGCCGCCAATCCGCTGCACGGCGTGGAGTGGTTGCGCTACGACCGCTCGCGGCTTGATCCGCAGCGACGGGCGCAGTGGGAAGAGGCGATCGGCGCGTTCTTCGCCGAGCGCTCCCGCGCCGAGGTGCTGCAGGAAGGACGCGCGCGCGGGATCAACGCCTGCGTGCTCGCGAGGCCCGCTGATGTACTGCTCGATCCGCATCTGCAGGCACGGGAGTTCTGGCACCACAGCGCCGCGGGCCAAGTGCCAGTACGTTTTGCACGCCTGCGCCCCGGACCGCAACTGGCGCACGACGCGGCTGCGGCAGCGCCGGCGGTTGCGCCGCGCGGTCCCTTATCCGGCATCCGGGTGCTGGATTTTTCCTGGGCCCTGGTGGGATCGATCAGCACCAAGATCCTGGGCGATCTCGGTGCAGACGTCATCAAGGTCGAAAGTCGCTCCCGCCCCTGTCTGTCACGCCTGGACGTGCAGGTGAGCGCTTCGCAGCCGGGGCAATTGGATGACAAACCGTGGTTTGCGCACCTGAATACCTCCAAGCGCAGCCTCGCGCTGGATCTGAAGCGACCGGAGTCGCGCGAAATCATCAATCCGCTCATCGACTGGGCGGATGTGGTGGTGGAGAACTTCTCCCCGGGAACGATGGCGAAGCTGGGACTGGATTACGAGCAGCTGGTGAAGCGCAATCCGCGTGTGGTCATGGTGTCCGGCAGCGTCTTTGGCCAAACCGGGCCACTCGCGCAGGAATGGGGCGTCGACGGCACCGGCGCGGCGCTCTCCGGTCGCACCTATCTGACGGGCTGGCCGGACCGGGATCCGGTGACCCCCGGGGCGGTGCCCTATGGAGATGTGATCGTGCCGTACGTGATGGCGGCGAGTGCGCTGGCGCTGCTGGCACAGCGCCTGCGCAGCGGCCAGGGGGGCCACATCGATGCCTCCATGTACGAGATCTGTGTTCAGCAGATGTGGCCGGCACTTGAAGAGGCGCAGCGCGGTGAGCAGCCGCAGCGAACCGGGAACGCCGATGCGCGCTACTACTGGCAGGGCCTGCTGCCCGCATCCGGCACCGATCGCTGGGTGGCCGTGAGTGTTGCCGATGCGCAGCAATGGCGCCAGGTGCACGCCCTCGCTGGCACGCACGCACTTGCCGACTGGACCCGCACTCAGTCCGAACAGGACCTCGTGCGGCAGCTACAGGGCATGGGGGTGATGGCCGGGGCCGTGCACGATGTCGAGGACCTCCTCGCGGATCCTGATCTTCTGGCACGCCACGCGCTGGTGCAGCTGCCGCATCCGCTGCTGGGGCCCTTCGGGCATGTGCGCACCCCGATGAGCTTCTCCGCCGACCCGTGCACACCGTTTCAGGCGCCGCGCATCGGTGAGCATACCCGCGAGGTGGCACTGAACCTTGCAGGAGTGGATGTCGATCGGTTCGCGGCGCTCAAAGCCAGTGGAGTGCTCGAATGAGCGAGGACTCAGGGACCCGCGCCCGTAAGCTGCTCGCCTGCACGGCCGAGGCGAGCCGCTATCAGAAGCACTTCGCTGCGCAACTGAAGTCACGCGTGGTGGAGCACGGCGAGCCGTTCGCGCTCGCGCAGGCCGACACGCCGCACGAGATCTTCCATGCGATGGACATTGCGCTGGTGAGCAATCAGTGGTGGTCCGCGTACATCTCCGCCAAGCGCCTGTCCGGGAAGTATTTCTCGGTCATGGACGAGCTCGGCTATCCGGCCAACCGCTGCCGTTACTGCTCGCTCGGCCTGGGCTGTACGCTCGCGGCCGATCCGGCCAGTGCGCCGTGGGGCGGGCTGCCGCGACCCACGGTGATGGTGGCGCGCCTCACCTGTGAGTGCGTGGAACACGTCTTCTCCCAGTGGGCGGAGGCGCTCGGCGTGGAATTCTTCCCCATGGAAGCCCCCGCCTGGCAGGAGAAGCGACCCGACTGGTTCCGGCTCTCGAAGGATCGGTGGGAGGAAGTCTATGAGCCACGGCGCATTGCCCTGCTGGTCGAGGAGATGCAGGCGCTGATCGAACTGCTCGAGCGCAAGACCGGACGGCGATTTGATCCGCACCGGCTGGAGAGGCTCATGCACCGGATCAACGAGCAGGAGGGTTATATCGCCGAGGCGGCCGACATGATCGCAGCCGCCCGCCCGTGCCCGGTCTCCATCGTCGAGCAGATGCCCAACACCATGATCCCGCAATGGCACCGCGGGTCGGACTGGGCCGTCGCCCACGCCCGCCGCTTTCGCGATGAAGTGGCCGAGCGGGTGCAGGCGGGTGCGGGCGTCGGGTGTCAGGAGCGGCTGCGCCTGATGTGGATCGGCGCCGGGCTGTGGCATGACACCAGCTTCTATCAGGCCCTCGAGGAGCGCTACGGCGCGGTGTTCGTGTGGTCGATGTACATGCCCTTTGCGGCCCCCCAGTACATTCGCAATCTGCACGGCCGACCGATGGAGGCGCTGGCCAGCCGTATCTGCTCCATGAACGAGGTGCTGCACCTGCCGCCGTGGATGAACAGCTGGATGGTGAGCGAGGCACGCCGTTTCGGCATCGACGCCGCAGTGATGCTGATGCCGCCGGACAACCGCCTCTCGCAGTCCGGCACACGCCTGACCGAGCTGGCGCTGCGCGAGGCGGGCGTTCCGGTGCTCGCGGTTTCAGCCGACATGGTGGATGACCACAACTGGAGTCACGGCAAGATGGTGACGCTCATGGAGGAGTTCATGCGCACCCAGGGCCTGATCAGCTAAAAGGCGCAGCGCCTCATTCGAATTTTAGGTTCTGACTGAAGAAGGGCATCACGTGGTCCTGAATCCGGAATGCCACATTGCTGGTGTGCGTGCCCGGATAGATCTCAAAGGTGTTGCGGATGCCGTAGCTGTCCAGGGCCTCATGGAATTTCGCCGCATCCATCCGCAATCCGTCCTGGTCGCCCGCGTCGATGCCGATGGCGGTGTACTGACGCAGGTTGCCGACGGCCTGGTCGAAGAATGCGAGCGGTGCATTGGCCGTCCACTTGGCGAGCACATCCGCTTGCAGCACGCCGTCCTTGAACGGCAGATCCAGGTACAGCGGGGGTCGGCGCGGATCCGGTGACCAGGCCGCCGCTGTCGCCAACGTGGCGCGGGCGGGGAAGGGGAGATTGGCGGCCTCGGCCGGTGACTTCAGCGCCTCGATGGCCGCGCTGTTCTGCGCATCGAGGGTCTGCGGCTGCATCGGCGACAGGCAGCAGCCGCTCATGATGTACAGCGCGCCGAACACCTCCGGATGTCGCATGCCCAGACGCGCGGCACCATAGCCGCCCATCGAATGACCGACCAGCCCGCGGCTGAGACGATTCGCAAGCGTGCGGTAGTGGCTGTCGATGAACTGCACCACATCGTGCACGACATAGGTCTCAAAATCCCCGGTGGTGGCGGAGCGCGAATAGAAGGAGCCGCCGTAAGCGGTCTTCGAATCCGGCAGCACCACGATCATTTCGCGCGCTCCCTTGGCAAAGGCGCCTTCGAGGGTCTGCGGGACGTGGATCTCATGGATCCACTGCTGCGCGCCGATGGAGTACCCGTGCAGGGCATACACCACCGGATACCGACGCTGCGGATGGCTGGCATAACCGGGCGGCAGCACGACCACCGCATCACGCTCCGTGCTCTCGCCCTCGAGGTTGCCGCGCAGGCTCGCACCGGGGATCGTGACGATCTGCAGCGTCGCCGGCTTGGCGTTCGGAACCAGCGGCGGTACGTTGGTTGCGACCTGCGAGCAGGCGAGGCGGCACGACACGGCCAGCAACACCCCCAGCGTTCGCGTGATGATGCCGGTTGTGCTCACAGTCCCCCCATCCGCACACTGCCAAATGAATTGTCCGAGTAATGGGCAGTAGACTGCATTTCGAGGCAGCCGGTCAAGGGGTGGCTTCCTGTGCGAGGGGGACCGCCGCCGCGATCAATGGCAAAACGCAGCCAGGTCTGCGGATCTCTACAACCCGGAAGGCATGGCGGTGGGTTCGGATCCACGCCTGCGATCGCGCGCACGGCGCCACCGCTAAACGAAGGCGCCCTCCGGGGAGTCGCCCAACATCATGCCCCCCAGGCGCTCGATCACACCGTCATTGAAGCCCAGATGCTCGTTCATCACGATGGCGTCGCGTAAGAGCGCGCCGAGCGGCAGACTTTCATGAACGGCCGGGGCGCCCACGGTGTCGAACATGAGCTGCGCGACCTCGCGTGCGGTGCGATGGGCATGAATGCGCGCCAGCCCCATGTCACGCCGGCTCTGAAGCGAGCCGTGACCTTCGGTCACAAGTTCCGTCCAATAGCGGTTGACGCTTTCATACACGGCTGCGCGTGCCGCGCCATAGAGCATCTGTGCGCGCGCGAGCGCGAATTTCACGCGCGGCAGGTCTCGCATCAAGGTCGGCGGGGCCGGCAAAGTGATCGTCTTGTGTCCGGCCAGTTCGAGCGTCACATCGATGGCCCGGCGCATCAGCCCCAGGGGCGCTCCCGCCATCGGGATGAAGACCGTCGCAGAACCGCCATCGGCATACAGCGGGCCTGCGATTTTTGCCGGTTTACTCAAAGAGAAAGTATGGCGCTCGGGAACAAACAGATCTTGAGTCTTATAGTGGTGGCTGCCACTGCCGGCGAGACCGTTCGGATACCAGGTGTCCTCGACTTCGAAGGAGGCGGACGGCGCCAGGATGAAGGTCATCGCGCCCGGAGAGGCCGTTTCGGTCTCAAGAATGAGACAGCCGCCAATCATGACATTCGCATGCGTGCATCCTGATGCAAAGCCCCACCGTCCGGACACCCGAAAGCCCCCGCTGACACGTACGGCACGCCCATTGGGCGGAGCCTGACCGGCGGTTATGAAATCGATCGATGGGTAAAGTTCGCGGGCTGCGCTTTGTTCCAGAAATGCGCAGAAATAGCCGCTGTCCGATCCGATCTTGACCGCCCAAGCCACGGAAGGATCACCATAGGCCAGTGTCTCCAGCAGCTCCACCTGTTGCGGTAGCGGCATCTCCGGCCCACCCCAGCTCTTGGAAAACATGATCCGGAAGACCCCCGCCAACTTCAGCTTTTCTACAAGATCGGCCGGGAGGCGGCGCAATCTGGCGGATTCGCTGGCCCGACGTTGGATTTCAGGTATCAGCGCCCGGGCATTGGCCAGAATCTGCTCACTTGTCAGCGGTTCGTTCACGAGCGGCTACTCCCGGATTGGATCATCGGACCCGTATCATTCAGTCGCGGCACTGCAAAAGGCCTGATCGAAATTGGCGCCGTTCTTTCACGCAGGCGGTGCGATGCCTTCTGAGTTGAAGATAACGCCCAAGCGTGCCGCCAACTCAGCCAGATCCTTGTCCGTTGTCCACAGCCGCGTGTCGGGCGTGAGCAACGCGGATGCCAGCAAGGCAACATCGGTGGCGCCGCACCCCTTGTCATAGCATCGCCTGCTTTCGATCAGCGAGAGTATTTCATCCGGCGTCGCAATCACGGCCTGCTGGAGCCGTTTTAGGGCTTCGAGTGTCCGCGCACGAGGTGCAGGCGGGGTTCCGCAGGCCAATTCGACGATGATCAGCGGATGACACAGGACCTGGTCTGCCGCCAGCAGTGATTGAAGCACTGGATTCGCGACTCGGAAATGTGCGACCCAGACTGATGTATCTACCAGGACGCGATTCACCGGCGGCGATCTGTCGTGGCTCGTCGCCGCGGAACCTCTTTCATGGCTGCGGCCCCGCCGCCAAGCGCCGCCAGCCGCTTGGCGGCCTGAACCCGGACGAATACTTTCATGGCTTCACGAATCAGGTCGGCCTTGTCCATGGCGGAATCGGCGGCCTTTACCGCATTTTCGTATAGTTCATCGTCGATAGTGATCGTGGTCCGCATGGCGGCTCCTCTGGCGCATCACAATTGATGCAATATAGCATCACACTGGATGCTAAGCAAAATTGCGCAGGCAATTTGGGGAAAGCTGCCCCCACTAGCCAGTCTCGTCACATCCGGCGCATCGCCATTGACGGTCACTTCCTTGACGAGATTCAAACCCGGTTGCACACCGAAGAAACAGTGAGATCGGCCAGCTTTATTTCAGCGCCCGTTGAGCAGCACCAGGTCAGCGGGGATGAGGCGGGCATCACGATGAAGGTATCCGCGCTGACGGTGCTGCAGCTGTATCGCGACCGCATAATGCCCGCCGATCCGCGCAAGTCCGTCGAGCTCACTGTCGCGGGTCGCAAGCTCGGCGATTCATTCGGCGCGCCCGTTCTGCTGCGATTCGAGCGCAAACCGGCCAGGAAAGAACAGCCGCGCCCGGCCAACGCGTGGCTGAGCGGCCTCGTGCCGCTCAAACTCGAAGCACGAGGCCAATGGGATCCGGCTGAGGAGTATTGGGCAGAGGACGGCGAGGAGATTGAACCGTGGGCCCACCCTATCGTCAAGCGCGGCCGCACGCGGCAGTACGAAATGGAGCAGATTCTGCCGGGCGCGGATCCGGAGGATTTCGACAGCGATCCGATCCTGCAGGCCAATAAGCTCAAGGACCGCGGTCAGATCGCCGGCGCCAAGAAACTCCTGGAGAGGCTACTGGTTAAGGACCTGCGGTGTCTGGATGCCCATGCGCACCTTGGCAATCTTGCTTTTGATAGAGATGTCCGCACCGCGATCAATCACTATCGGCGCGGAGTGCGGATTGGCGAGTTGTCATTGGGTGAGAACTTCGAGGGCGTCTTGCCGTGGGGCTTGATCGACAATCGGCCGTTACTGCGGTGTTTGAATGGGTTCGGGCTGTGTCTGTGGCGGCTGGAGCAGTTCGAGGAAGCCGAAGCGGTGTTCGAGCGGCTGCTATGGATGAGTCCGTCGGATATTTGGCATTCGGTTCTTGCTGCCTGAGGTGAAAGCGGGAAATTCCTGGACCCCGGGGCGGGTAGGCCGATTCCGCATAACGGGGAGCATGTTAAATCGGTACCCAGGCCTCCCTCCGGGGAAATGGCCGCTTTACGCGCCCGAAAGGAGGCATTCACCGCGGCTTTCGGCCCACTCCGGACCGTCGATGCTGAAAGTACGCCCTCCGAAAGCAGACGTTCGCAGCGACGATATATCGTAATGCCACCGGTCTGATTACCGTGCTGCACCTGCTCGATCATGGCCCATTTGCGGCTCAAGTCGCGAGGGTAAACCCAGGCCCAAGGAACACCATCGACGCAGCTCCAATGAATATAGCGATAGCGATCCAAGCGACCGAGCAAGTAAGGGTGGTTGCTGCGCCGTCAGAAGATGACACTCGCTCCGCTCTTGCTGGCGTAAACAATAGGCCGATCGAAAGCAGGAGGGATTGCGGCGCGGCATGGCGCAATATGGCCGCAGCAGCATTATGGTCGAACGCCGCTGTTGCACACGCAATGGCGCCGGCGGTGAGCCATGTTGTAGCAACGATCATCTTCGCGCGGGTTCGGGGATGCGCAAAGGGCGCCATCTTTGACCCGATGAATCGCACAGTAAGGACGTATAATAGAGCGCCAATCGCGATTATCGCGTATCGGACAGGCCTCCCAATGTGGAATTCCTGGATGGCCCACGCCCAGTCGTCTGTCCTAGTTGCCGCGCTGAAGACAAGTTGCAGTCCAAACCACATCAGATTGAAGGCTGCCACCAGGATGAAGAATAGTCGCATTGCGGTGGATATGCGGTGCTCAATGCGGATGCACAGCACCGCGGTAAGACCGACAACGAGGTTTGCAAATGGACCAGCCAGATCGATGGCAGATCCGGTAAGGGAACAATCCACGAAAATGGAGGATAACGAGCGAATCCGCCCGCCAAGCGCGAGGCATGCGGCACCATGCCCCAATGCATGGTGAGCGACATCGGCGGAAACGTATGCGAGCAGCCCAATCGCCCCAATAGTTGCGATGCTGTCTTTGGATGCGGCGCCCATAATGGGAAGGATACAGGTGAATCAACGTCAACAGCGCTGTTAAGAACGGTGATCCCAGCGTTAGGTCGCAACGGTCCGAGCGCGGTAGACCCGAGCAAAGCGCGGCTTCCGGCTCGCTGTTGCCATTCAAGCACAACAATTGCCCTCCCCGAAGCCGACATTCCGAGAACTGGGCGTCGTGGGTTATATTCTTCCAAGAATATCGGGATGCCCTTTCAGACGATGGCTGTGACTGCTCTAATTTCGCCCGCAGTGCTGCAGGATGCGCCAGCGATTCTTGAATTGCAGCGGCTTGCGTACCAGTCAGAAGCAAAGCTCTACAACGACTGGTCATTGCCACCTCTAATGCAGACGCTTGAATCATTACGGGAAGAGTTTTCTCATTCAAACGTGTTAAAGGCTGTCGCTGCGGAGCACATCATTGGTTCAGTGAGAGCTAGGGCTGTGGATGGCTTGGGCCAGATTGGGCGGTTGATAGTGCACCCCGACCATCAAGGCCAGGGGCTTGGTTCCGAGCTTCTTAAGCGAGCAGAGGTCGCGCTTCGCGAAGTTTCGATATTCGAGCTTTTCACGGGGACCAGGAGCGAGGCGAACATTCGCTTGTACCAACGTCATGGGTACCGGATCTCCCGTACCCAGGCATTATCGCCGACCGTATCAATTACTTTTATGCAGAAATCGGCACTGAACCCCCAATGAAAAGGATGCGCCACCATGAGTGGTCGGGCCGACGGAACGGTGACTGTGATGGCCAAAAGCAATCGCTGACGAGTGGCGGTTTCGGGTGCGGACCTGCCGGATGGCGTAAGCGTCATCCAGGACTTTCAATTACCCACGGTGAATCTAACTTACTGTGTGCCCGCTTTGGGCCGAAAGCGTAATAAAACGACAGCTACAGCTTGCGGAAGCCGCCGTTCCACCGGATCCTAAGATCGGCGCGCCAGTCCTCGACCCGACCAGCCGATAATTCGTGATGTGCTGAAACGCCATATGACGCTGCCCGCCCAAGAGCAGTTGAGGGCGGCCAACACGGCGTGGCCCTCACGCATGCCCCATCATCCGGCTGCGCCAGGTCCCTGCAGAGGATCCGCAATGACAACGCGGGACCACCCCGTCTCTCCTTTGATCATGAAATATCCCGCAACGGGGGGCGCCATCAGCAGGGGTTGAGCGTCTAGGTTGGGGCGTACGCGACGTTCAGTGCCTGGCGCAACAACAAATCCCAACCGTGGGTTAAGGGGAATCCAAGCGCCCGCCGTGACTCCGTGGGGGCGGTCGGGTACACCCTGGCCGCGGACCAGAGGCATTACGACCAAAGAGATCGCCACGACAGCAGCTCCAATCATCAATGCGCGCTTCATATGAACCACCTCAATTGATTTGACGGGTCACAGGTTTTTCGGCTCCAGAGGAGACCAGTCTATCCCTGATGCACCGCGGCAGGATATCGAGTGGTCTACAAGCTCGCGGTCAGCACGCCTTGCACGACCCAAATGTCGCGAATGGCTACTTCGCGGCAGGCATTTCAGGACCGCCAATGACTGCTCCTGTTAAGGATTGCCCGACGCCGGCCCAGGTGCGCACACCTGGGCAGACCCGGGGAGTCTTGACGGGCCGGGGTTGGGCAATCCTCCAGGGAGGAAACCGCGGGATCTGGCTGATAAGGTCAGAGCGGGCGTGGCGCTATGGGGATTTGAGGGCTGGCGCCGGTGTTTGAGCGGCCGATGAGGTCGATGGAGTCGGCGTCGATTGCGCTGCGACATGCTGCGGGGACAAGGGAGCGGGGGAAGTGAAGCCCTGTCGGCGGGCGATAAAAACAGTTTGTTGGGCACTGAGTAATGGGTTCTCGCACCGGCGATGATGGTGCAGTGCCAGCAGTACAGTGGAACGGGGTGAGCGACGCGCTCAAGGTGAAACCCTCAGAGTCGGTGGCCCGCGGATGGAGTGCATCCGGGGGAGGGTCTCAATGATCAACATTGGCGCACCACAATGCCGGCACACGAACGTGGGTGGTCTGGATCCGTTTGCATGGTGGGTGTCGGAGCCTGGTGGCGCGGTAGGTGTCGACCCCTGCAGCAGCGCGCGTGCAGTGGTGATGTTGTGCCGCCGATGAGCGTGGGCGAGCAGCCCATAGTGGCGGATGCGATGAAAGCCGGTGGGCAAGACGTGGATTAGAAAGCGGCGCATGAACTCCTCGGCACTGAGAGTCATGACCTTCCGGCGCGTTCGTCCTTTGGCCCGATAGTCCTTCCAGCGGAACGTGACGCCGCGATCATCCAGGGCCAGGAGCCGAGAGTTGGAGATAGCGACCCGGTGGGTGTAGCGCGACAGATAGGCCAGTACGGCCTTGGGTCCTGCGAAGGG
>DATDIL010000220.1:0-2933 GCA_036521075.1 Steroidobacteraceae bacterium
GCGCACCTGTTCGGGCTCGATCATGTTGTCGGCGGCGACGAAGGCTCCGCACGAGAGCTTCGGATACAAGAGGTCGAGACAGCGCACGTAGAGGTCCTTCCAGAGGTCGAGCAGCACGAAGTCGAAGGGGCCCGCCAGGCGCGGCAGCGTTTCGAGGGCACTGCCGACGTGGATATCGACGAAACCGGCGAGTCCCGCGCGTGTGAGCGCATTGCGGGCATGCTGCGCCTTGTAGTCGGCCAGCTCCAGGCTCACCACCCGGCCGCCGGTCTCTCGGGCCGCGTCGGCCAGCCACAGGGTCGAATACCCGTACGACGTGCCCAGTTCGAGGATGGATTGCGCCCTGCTGCTTTTGATCAGGATATTGAGTACACGGCCCGTGTCCGCTCCGATGGGCAGCAGGTACTCATCGAGGTGCGAAAAGAAGTGCTGCGGATCACCCACCTGCCTCCGGCGCTCGGTGACGATCCGCTGCTCGTATTCTTCGAGTACGCGACTGGTGGCCTCGTCCATAGCCTGCAGGGGATGCGATCGGACGATCGCTACTTGGCCATGTTGATGATCTTGGACTGAGTGAATTCCTCGAGGCCTTCCTGGCCCATCTCGGTACCGAACCCCGATTGCTTGGTGCCGCCGAATGGGATGTCCGGGGGCAGATCGAGATGCTTGTTGATCCACACGGTGCCGCAAGCCATGCGCCCCGCTACCTCCAGCGCCCGCTTCGCATCGCGCCCCCACACCGTCCCGCCCAGGCCGTATTCGGTGCTGTTGGCGCGCGCGATGGCCTCATCCAGATCGGAATACTTGAGCACCGGCAGCACCGGGCCGAATTGCTCCTCGCGCACCAGGCGCGCGTCATCGCCAATGTCGCGCACGATGGTGGGGGCGATGAAGTAACCGTCGCGCTCGAGCGCCCTGCCCCCGGCGATCACCTTGCCATGGGCGTGGGCATCCTCGAGGAATTCCTTCACCTTCTCGAACTGCATGCGATTCTGCAGCGGCCCCATCTGTGTCGCCGCATCCAGGCCATCGCCGACGATCGTCGCGTCCGCGAGCTTTGCCAGTTCGGCGCACATCGCCTCGTAGAGAGACTCGGGCACGTAGACGCGCTTGATGGCGAGGCACACCTGCCCCGCGTTCGACATGGCGCCCTGGAATACCTTGGCGGCAACCTCTTTCACGTCGACGTCATCGAGCACGATGGCGGCGTCGTTGCCGCCCAGCTCGAGCGTGAGCCGTTTGAGCGTACCGGCGATGCTCGCCAGCACTTGCGGCCGGTGGCGGTAGATCCCGTGAACGCTACTTTGGCGACGTCGGGGTGCTGGGTGAGCAGGCTGCCGAGGTCGTTCTGGTCGACGATGACGTTGAACACGCCGGGCGGCAGGAACGCCAGGCACAGCTCACCGAACAGCAATGTGGTCAGCGGCGTGGTGGGCGCCGGCTTTGCCACCAAGGTGTCGCCCGCCAGCATCGCCGGCGCGAACTTGATCATGAGCAGAATCAGCGGGAAATTCCACGGCGTGATCGCCGCCACGACGCCGAGCGGCGCACGCTGCCGCACGATGCGTTCGGTGGCAGTCTCGCGCAGTACTTTCACCGGCAGGTCCATGGCGGCGAAGGCGCGGATCATAGCCACCGCGCCGGCGACCTCATAGCCCGCGTGCGCCAGCGGCTTGCCCTGCTCCTGCGTGAGCAGCCGTGCAAACTCGTTGCGGCGCGCCTCGAATGCATCGGCAATGCGCAGCAGGATCTGTCGGCGGCTGTCGATCGTGGTGGCCGACCAGGCAGGGAACGCCGCCTTGGCCGCGGCCACCGCGGCATCGAGTTGCGCCCGGTCCGCGCGCGCACAGTGCGCCAGCAGCTTGCCCGTGGCCGGATTCAGCACTTCCAGCGTCGTGGCACCCGGCACCAACTGTCCGTTGATCACCAGCAAATGTTCCGTCGGTGCGCTCTGCAGCACTACTTTTGGATTTGCGCTCATGATCGTCACCTGTGCTTGGGGTTCAAGGTCCCGAGGCCGATATTCCGGGGCGCACTGACCGGAGTCAATGTCCGGGCGGCCGGTAGCGGCTCATTATGACACCTCTACAATTCCGACGGAATCGGCCGCCCTGCGGGGCTAACGGCGCGGCCGCAGGGCGGCCAATTCCCCGATGATGCCGCGCCGAAAGGCCAGCACGCAGGCGATGAATACCGCTCCAATGATGACGGTGACCCAGCCGCCGACGATGTCGGACAGGTATTCCTGCAGCGTCACCACCAGGGCCGCGCCGATGACGGGACCGAAGAAGGTTCCGGTGCCCCCGAGCAGGGTCATGAGGATCACTTCGCCTGAGTTCGCCTGCAGTATATCCGAGAGCGTCACGAAGCCAAGCACCAGGGCCTTGAGCGAGCCTGCCAGCCCCGACAGCGTCGCCGAGAGCACGAAGGCGACCAGCTTGTAGCGATTCACGTCGTAGCCGAGCGAGATCGCACGGGGCTCATTGTCGCGGATGGCCTTGAGCACCTGGCCGAACGGCGATTGAACCACGCGCCGGATGAAGAGATAGACCGCCACGAAGGCGGCCAGAACCACGTAGTACATGACGATGTCGGACCGCAGCGGCAGCAGGCCGAGCAGGCTGCCGCGCGGCACGCCCTGCAGTCCGTTCTCCCCGCCCGTGAATGGCGCCTCCAGACAAACGAAGTAGACCAGTTGTCCAAGCGCCAGTGTGATCATCGCGAAATAGATGCCGCGGCGGCGGATGGCGATCGCACCGACCGCCAGCCCCAGCAGCGCCGCCACCGCAATGCCGGCGAGCGTGGCCGTCAGCGGTCCCCAGCCGTGCGCCGTCGCGAGCCAGGCGGTCGCATACGCCGAGGCGCCGAAGAAGGCGGCGTGTCCGAAGGACAGCATGCCGCTGAATCCCAGCAGCAGGTTGTACGCGCAGGCG
>DATDIL010000221.1:0-3261 GCA_036521075.1 Steroidobacteraceae bacterium
ATGGACACCAGCGATGAGTGGATCCGCGAGCGCACCGGCATCGAGCGCCGCCACATCATCGGCGATACCGAATCCAACGTCGACATGGCCGAGCACGCCGCGCTCGCCGCGATCGCCGCCGCGGGCCTGCAGCCGACCGACATCGACCTCATCTCCTACGGCACGACCACACCGGATCTGGTGTTTCCCAACTGCGGCAGCCTGCTGCAGGCGCGCCTGGGTTGTCGCGGGGCTCCGGCCTTCAGCCTGGAAGCCGCGTGCAGCGGATTCATCTACGCCCTGGCCGTGGCAGACAAATTCGTGCGCTGCGGCGACAGCCGCCATGCACTCGTGGTCGGCTCCGAAGTGCTCTCGCGCATCACCGATCAGTCGGACCGCAGCACCGCCATCCTGTTCGGCGACGGCGCGGGCGCCGTGGTCCTGACGCCCTCGGAGCAGCCCGGCATCATCTCGACCCACCTGCATTCCGACGGCAGCTATCAGCACCTGCTCTATTGCACGGGAGGTCCAGCCCGTGGGTCGGCGCCGGGCAACATGCCGGCGGGGGACTATGTGCGCATGGCCGGCAGCGAGGTGTTCAAGCTGGCCGTGACGCTGCTGGGGCGCATCGTCGATGAGACGCTGGCGTTGAATCATCTGGAGCGCTCCGCGATCGACTGGCTGGTCCCGCATCAGGCCAATCTGCGCATCATCCAGGCGGTCGCCAAGAAGCTCGGGCTGCCGATGGAGCGTGTCATCGTGACGATGCAGGACCACGGCAATACATCCACCGCCTCGGTGCCGCTTGCGCTCGACATCGGCGTGCGCGATGGGCGCATCAAACGCGGTGATCTGCTGCTGCTCGAGGCCCTGGGCGGCGGGGTAACCTGGGGCTCGACGCTGCTGCGCTACTAGGGCGCGCAAACTGCCGATGGCCGCACCGGAACCCCTGATCAAGTCCTCCAGCGGCGCCCCGGTGAACCAGGCAACGCGCTGGCGGTGGCTGCCCGCGGTCAACAGTTGGAAATACCACCTGCTGCTCGGCGCGATCGGCGTGCTGGTGCTCGGCCCGCTCGGGGGCGTGACCGCCTCCTACATGAATTTCTCGCTGGGCTTCTTCGTGGGCGGCCAGGTTCTGGCCGGCATCCTCGGCTCGACGGTCACCTATGGCTATGGCGCCGAAGGCAAGCACGGCGCCAACTACATTCAGACCACGGCGGCTTCGGTCGCCGGCATGGGCGGTATGGCGGTGGTCATCCAGGCCATGGTGTGGATGGGCATGCCGCAGCCCCCGACACTGCACCTGGCGCTGTACCTGCTGTGCGTCGGCATGTACGGGGCCGGCGTGGGCATGCTCTACACCCCCCTACTCGTGGACCGACTCAACCTCGTCTATCCGAGCGGTCTGGCGGTCGCCAACATACTGCGGGCGCTCACCGATCCCGTACTCCTCAAGCGCTCGGTCGCCACCCTCGGCGGCGGTGTGCTCGCGGGCCTGGCCGGCGGGATCGGGACCGCGAAGCTCGCCTGGCTAGCCGCCACGAGCCTGTCGATGTCCACCATCGGGGCAGGGATGGTCGTGGGAGCGCGCGTCGGCGTGCCGGCGCTGGTAGCCGGCCTCGTCTCCCGCGCCATGGTGCCGTACTTCATCAGCATCGGCTGGCTGCAACCGGGTGAGCCATTTCGGAAGATCACCTTTCTTATCGCACTCGGCATGATCCTGGGCGCATCGATCATCGATCTGACGCTGGTGGGGTGGAGCGCCGTCCAGCGCGCCCGCAGCGTGGTGAAGGAGGGCGCGCTCCCGGGCGTCGAGCCGTGGAAGCGGGGGCAGCTGTCGCGACTGGTGGCCTGGGTGCTCTGCTGGGGCATCGGCGTCGTCTGGGTGGGTGCGCATCTGCTGGGCCAGCGGCCCGGGTACATCGTGTTCGCGCTACTGCTGGTGCTGGTGTTCGCCCTCGTCAACGGTATCTCCGTGGGGCTCACCGATTGGAATCCGCTGTCCTCGGCCTTCGTCGTGGCCGTAATGCTCATGGCGGCGCTCGGGCTCAAGGATCCCACGGTGGGACTGATGGCCGCCTCCGCGCTGCTGGTGGCGCTCAACGTGGGCTGCGACATGCAGCAGGACCGCTCGACCGGACGGCGCCTCGGGACCAACCGCACCTACCAGTTCCGCTACCAGGTTGCGGGTGTGCTGGTGGGCGCGTTCAGCGCCGTGGTCTTCGCCAAGCTGTTCATGTCCGCCTATCCGGTGCTGGCGCAGGATCAGACGGTCATGAGCGCCGCCCAGCAGCCGCCCCACTGGGAATCGGCCATGACCTACAAGTTCGTGGGCGTGCTGCGCAGCCTCACCAGCCCCAAGACCTATCAGCTCAGCGCGATCCTGGTGGGCATTGCGCTGGGCTTCGCCACGGAGCTGCTGCGCAAGTTGCTGGCGGCCAGCCGGCGTTACCGCATCTACCGTGAGCGGGGCGGCACGGCCGCGGCGGTGGACTTCACGATCTTTGCGCTGCTGTTGCCGTCCCCTTATGCCTCATCGTTCGGCGGCTTCGTGAACCTGCCGGTCTCCGCCTGGTTTGCCGCGGGCAGCGTGATCGGTGAGACGGTGGGCGCTGTCATGAGGCGGAGCGGGCAGGGCCGTTCTGCGCCCCTGCCCAGCGACATGAGCGTGGTCTCGCTCGTCGGCGGGGGATTCATCGCCGGGGATGCGATAGCCGCGCTGGGCATAGGCATGTACGGCCTCGCCAGTGCGCTGCTCTTCTAGGCGCGGGGTGATTGCCGGCCGAACGGCGGGCGCGTAGCGGAACACACCGCGGCCTGACGTCGGCGTGCCTGCCCGTCAGCTGCCCCGTGATGCCCGCATACATGGAAAACGCCGCGCGCTACGCGGCGTTTTCGTGGTTGCGGAGGTCGGTAGAGTTACTTCGAAACCGACTTCTTGAACATGCGATCGATTTTCTCGTTGGTCGCGTCGACCGAGGACTGGGCCGACTGGGCAGCGGACAACGCCTGGTTGGCGGTGCTCTGCGCGCCGCTGGCCGCCTGAGCGGCCTGATCCGCGGAGTTCTGCGCCGCGCTCGCAGCGCGCGAAGCGGAGTCAGCCGACGACTTCGCTGCGTCAACTTCCGTCTGCAACTTGCTGACCTGCTGCTTCAAGCCGTCGATATCAGCCTGAAGCGGATTGAGGTCAGTGCAGCCGGCGATCGCAACGATAGCGGCGGCCGCGGCCAGCTTCACAACTATACTCTTGTTCATGACTAAGTCCACTTTGACTTTTCGCTG
>DATDIL010000222.1:0-5040 GCA_036521075.1 Steroidobacteraceae bacterium
CACCAAGGTCGCCTTCGACCGTTCCGGTTTCCAGTATCACGGTCGTGTCAAAGCATTGGCCGACGCCGCTCGCGAAGCGGGCCTTGAGTTCTAAGCAGGTATCCCAATCATGGCAAGACCAGAAAGAGGACAATCGGCTGATGAGTTCGTCGAGAAGCTCGTCGCCGTCAACCGCACCGCCAAGGTCGTCAAGGGTGGCCGTCAATTCGGCTTTACCGCCCTGACGGTCGTCGGCGACGGCTCCGGCCGGGTGGGCTTCGGCTTTGGCAAGGCGCGTGAGGTGCCCGTGGCCATCTCCAAGGCGATGGCCCAGGCGCGCAAGAACATGATCAACGTGGCGTTGCGAAACGACACGCTGCACTACGCGATCCGCGGCACCCATGGCGCGACCCGCGTACTGATGCAGCCGGCCTCGGATGGTACGGGTGTTATCGCCGGCGGCGGCATGCGCGCGGTACTGGAATGTGCCGGAGTGCGTAACGTGCTGGCCAAGAGTTATGGTTCGCGCAACCCCATCAACGTGGTGCGTGCGACCATCGAGGCGCTCTCCAAGGTGCGCTCGCCCGAGGAGATCGCGGCCAAGCGTGGCAAGAGTCTCGCGGAGCTGACGACATGACCATCGCTGGCCCGGGATCTGTGAAAGTGACGCTCATCAAGAGCCTGAATGGGCAGTTGGCGAGCATCGCCGCTTCGGTGCGGGGCCTGGGGCTGCGCAAGCCGCACCAGAGCGTGACCGTGGTCGGAACGCCGCAGAACCGCGGCATGATCAACGCGGCCGTGCACCTGCTGAAAGTCGAAGAGGCGTAGAAGATGGCGATGCGACTGAATCAATTGGCCCCAGCCGAGGGCTCCCGACGCAACCGTTTGCGCGTGGGACGGGGCGCCTCCGCCGGCCAGGGCAAGACCTGCGGTCGCGGCGTCAAGGGGCAGCGCGCCCGCAAGGGTGGCTACCACAAGGTCGGGTTCGAGGGCGGCCAGATGCCGCTGCAGCGCCGATTGCCGAAGGTCGGCTTCCGCTCGGCCATGAAGGCGACCCGCGCCGAAGTGCGCCTCTCGGAGCTGGCCAAGGTCGAAGGCACGATCATCGACCTGGCGGCCCTGAAGGCGGCCGGTGTCGTGGGTCTGCATGCCGATGTCGCGAAGGTGGTGCTCTCCGGTGCAATCGCGCGGGCGGTCACCCTCAAGGGCATCGCCGTCACCAAGGGCGCGCTGGCGGCGATCGTCGCGGCCGGCGGCAAGGTCGAATAAGGAACGAACGGTACCGTGGCCAGCAATTCACTCACCAGTCCGGGAAACGCGCTCGGGGAAGCTTCACGCTTCTCGGAGATCCGCGGCCGTCTGGCGTTCATGATTGCCGGCCTGGTCGTGTATCGCATCGGCACGTTCATCCCCGTGCCGGGCATCAACCCGGACGCCGTGGCGCGCTTCTTCGCCGACCAGACCGGCATCCTGCAGATTGCCAACATGTTCTCCGGCGGCGCCCTGCAGCGGCTGTCGATCTTCGCCATGGGCGTGATGCCCTACATCTCCGCCTCGATCATCATCCAGATGATGGGCATGGTCGTGCCGACGCTGATGGAGCTGCGCAAGGAAGGCGAGGCCGGGCGGCGCAAGCTCACCGAGTACACCCGCTACGGCACGGTGGTGCTGGCCGCCTTCCAGTCATTTGCTGCCGCGATCGCCCTGCAGGCCAATCACATGGTGCTGGCGAGCGGGCCGATGTGGCTCATGACCGCTACCATTACGATGACCACCGGGACGCTGTTTCTGATGTGGCTGGGTGAGCAGATCACCGAGCGTGGCATCGGCAACGGCATCTCGATGCTGATTCTCTCCGGCATCGTGGCCGGGCTGCCGGGCGCGGTGGGCAACACGTTCCAGCAGGTCAGCACCGGAGAAATGTCCGGTCCGTTCTTCCTGCTGCTGCTGATCATCGTGCTGGGCGTGACCTACTTCGTGGTGTTCGTCGAGCGCGCGCAGCGCCGCATCCCGGTCAACTACGCGAAGCGCCAGGTCGGTCGGCGCATGTTCGCCGGTCAGAGCAGCCACCTGCCGTTCAAGATCAACATGTCGGGGGTGATCCCGCCCATCTTCGCCTCGAGCATCCTGCTGTTCCCGCAGACGATCGCGAGTTTCTTCAGCAGGGCTTCCACCGGCAGGACCGGCGAGATCCTGCAGAAGGTCGCCAATTCGCTCGGCTACGGCCAACCGGCACACCTGGTGGTGTATGCCCTGCTGATCCTGTTCTTCTGCTTCTTCTATACGGCGCTGGTGTTCAACTCGCGTGACACCGCGCAGAACCTGCAGAAGTCCGGAGCATTCATCCCCGGCATCCGTCCGGGCCAGCAGACCGGTGATTACATCGACAAGGTGCTCTCACGCCTGACCCTGTGGGGTGCTCTGTATGTGGCGCTGGTGTGCCTGCTGCCGGAATTCCTGGTGTCATCCCAGGGTGTTCCGTTCCAGTTCGGCGGCACCTCGCTGATGATTGTGGTGGTGGTAGTGATGGATTTCATGTCGCAGCTGCAGGCTCACATGATGTCCCATCAGTATCCGGGTCTGCTCAAGAAGGCGAACCTGCTCGGCTATGGCCGCACCGGGGCGGGCGGCTGAGCCCAAGCGCGCCGACACTTACGGAACATCCTCATGAAAGTACGTCCATCCGTCAAAAAGATCTGCAAGAACTGCAAGATCGTGCGCCGTCGGCGCGTGGTCTACGTAATTTGCAGCGACCAGCGCCACAAGCAGAGACAGGGTTGAACTTATGGCTCGCATAGCCGGCATCAATATTCCGATGAACAAGCACGTGTGGGTGGGCTTACAGCACATCTACGGTGTGGGCCGCACCCGTGCGGTCGAAGTGTGCGTGGCCGCCGGGGTCGACCCGCACACGCGCGTCAAGGATCTGACCGAGCCGGAGGTGAATGGCCTGCGCTCGCAGATCGCGAAGTTCGCGGTCGAGGGCGACCTGCGGCGCGAAGTGTCAATGAACATCAAGCGCCTGATGGACCTGGGTTCATACCGGGGCATCCGGCACCGTCGCGGACTTCCGGTCCGTGGCCAGCGCACCAAGACCAATGCGCGTACACGCAAGGGCCCGCGCAAGCAGGCCGTCAAGCTGAACGCACCGCCGGGCAAGGCGTAACGAGGCAACAAGATAATGGCCGATCAGAAACAACCGCAGGGCGGCTCGAACAGCGCCCAGTCCGGCGGTCCGAAGAAGCCGAAGAAGGCGCGCAAGAATGTGCTCGACGGGATCGCGCACGTGCATGCCAGCTTCAACAACACGATCATCACGATCACGGATCGGCAGGGCAATACGCTGTCCTGGGCGACCTCCGGGGGTTGCGGATTCCGCGGCTCGCGCAAGAGCACGCCGTTCGCCGCGCAGGTCGCCGCCGAGAAGGCCGGAGTTGCCGCGCAGGAGCATGGCCTGAAGAACGTGGAAGTGCGCGTGGGAGGGCCAGGTCCGGGTCGCGAGTCGGCCGTGCGGGCGCTCAATACCTGCGGTTTGAAGATCACCAGTATTTCGGACGTGACGCCCATTCCGCACAACGGCTGCCGTCCCCCCAAGAAGCGCCGGGTCTAGGCCTCAAGGAACTAAAGTATATGGCGCGTTACACCGGTCCCACGTGCAAGCTCGCGCGTCGCGAAGGCACCGATCTATTCCTGAAGAGTGGCGCGAAGCCGCTCGAGAGCAAGTGCAAGTTCCAGGTGCCCCCGGGCGGCATCAAGGGCGAGCGCCGCCAGCGCCTGTCGGACTACGGCACGCAGCTGCGCGAGAAGCAGAAGCTGCGCCGCATGTACGGGGTGCTCGAGCGCCAGTTCAGCAACTATTACGAGGAGGCTGCGCGCCGCAGCGGTGCCACGGGTGAAAACCTGCTGAAGCTGCTGGAGTGCCGTCTGGACAACGTCGTTTATCGCATGGGATTCGCGGTGACCCGCGCCGAAGCGCGCCAGCTGGTCAGCCACAAGGGCATCCTCGTGAACGATCAGGTCGTCACCATTGCCTCCTACCAGGTGCGCGCCGGGGATGTGATCACGGTGCGCGAGAAGTCGCGCAAGCAGCTGCGCATCACGAACGCGTTGACCATGGCCCAGCAGGTTGGCCTGCCCGAATGGGTCGAGGTGGACGACAAGGCATTCAAGGGCGTGTTCCGCACCGTCCCGGCGCGCGATGAAATCCTGCCCGACATCAATGAGAATCTCGTCGTCGAGCTGTACTCGAAGTAATTCAAGCAGCCTGCGGATTTGTTCCGCGGGGGTCGGATGGTAGTGATTATTGACCATCCGATTTCGTTTTTTCTGCGGCCGGTCAACCCGGCAAGGTGAGAAGCTATGCAGGGATCAGTTGGAGAGTTCTTAAAGCCGCGTGTGGTCAAGGTGCAGCCGGTTGCGCCGCGCCAGGCACGCGTGGTCATCGAGCCGT
The DNA here is from genome assembly GCA_036521075.1 of Steroidobacteraceae bacterium. GTDB lineage: Bacteria > Pseudomonadota > Gammaproteobacteria > Steroidobacterales > Steroidobacteraceae > DAIDKA01. The sequence goes on from DATDIL010000222.1 coordinate 4,430, forward strand.
TCGAGCGCGGCTTCGGCCACACGCTCGGCAACGCGCTGCGCCGCGTATTGCTGTCATCCATGCCCGGCAGTGCCATCACCGAGGTCGAAATCGACGGCGTGCTGCACGAGTACACCAGCATCGAGGGTGTGCAGGAGGACGTGGTCGACATCCTGTTGAACCTGAAGCTCGTCGCGCTGCGCATGCACACGCGCGACAGCGCCGAGCTGCGCCTGCACAAGAAGGGCCCCGGCCCGGTGACGGCCGGCGATATCCAGCTGGACCATGATGTCGAAGTCGTGAATCCGGATCTTGTTATCGCCAACCTCACCAAGGCCGGCGAACTGTCCATGACGCTGCGCGTCGAGCGCGGCCGTGGCTACCGCCCGGCGGCCGCGCGCGCGGCGTTCGAGGAGCAGACACGGCCCATCGGCCGGCTGCAACTGGATGCCTCCTTCTCGCCCATTCGTCGTGTCACGTATTCGGTGGACGCGGCGCGCGTCGAGCAGCGCACGGACCTGGACAAGCTGGTCATCGACATCGAGACCAACGGCACGATCGATGCCGAGGAAGCCATCCGGCGCGCCGGCGGCATCCTCAAGGATCAGCTGTCGGTGTTCGTGGACCTGCAG
>DATDIL010000223.1:0-5470 GCA_036521075.1 Steroidobacteraceae bacterium
AAAGGTTGTCCCACATGCCGCTTGCCTTCGCGTGGGTTCCGCTCACGGCTGGCTGGGATAGCGGGAGAGGGAGTGCGCCCTGATGACGGGAGCGCATCCAGTCGCCGCTGACGCAATGCTGCGCTGGGGTGGTTCGGAAGCAGTGTTCGTCAAACCAGGTTACGACCCACCGTTGGCTGAGTCGACGAAACGATGGCCCAGACGCAACCCCACCAATGAGCAATTTTGGCCTATACTAACTACAGAACCCCGGCGAGTGGCCCGTCAGGAGATAGCCATGCCTGTGACCGACATGCTGTCGATTCAGCCAATGGTGAGATCCTGACCTGGTTTGACGAACACTGGGACCCTGTCCGCCGCGCAGATGCCTTATATCGGCCGCGGCTGACGCTTTCGAACCACCCCAGTGCAGCATTGCGTCAGCCGAGACTGAGATGTGCTCCAGTCATCAGGGCGCACTCCCGCTCCCGCTATCCCAGCCAGCCGTGAGCGAAACCCACGCGAAGGCAAGCGGCATGTGGGACAACCTTTTACACCGACGTATAACCAAGCTGTCCATTATCGTAGGACCAGACGCCCAGCGTACGAGAGACAACAGATCAAACCAACGCTGATCTCGATCAACACATGAGATCACTGGTTCACCTGAACTCCGTGATCCAGTTGAATGATCTGGATAACGGACCTTGGCCGTACCGCCACATGGCAGGCTAAAAGGCTTGGTTGCTCCTCAACCCGGTTGCGGGCAGTCGGAGGGTCGGGAGTCCCATGACAGCGCTACCCATCACAGGCAAGGTGCCCCCGCCGGTCACCATCGCAAATGCATCACCCAGCAATGGATTGGGCTTACGCTCAGTACTCCCGGTGGAGTCCTTTGTCTCGATACGGATCAAACGGAATGCCGGAGTAGCCGGAGCCATAGTCGCTGATGTATCGCATTCCCCAGACAGGTCTGGGGCGATGCTCATGCCGTCCAGGAGGGTCACTCCCAACTGACGCGCGAGCAAGTGGATTATTTATACCACACACGATGTTGCGATCGGAACGAAATACTTGCTCAGTTGACCGGCCACCGGCCGGATCGACTGGTATATGAGATCGTCGATCTCATGCCGGGCGCTGATCATAGCGCAGGCGAGTTCCGACGAGGGACTGACAATGCACCGATCTTGGTGTCGACCAGTCCTGCATGTCGTCGTGCAAGACCGATCTCCGACCATCGTAGGCCCGGCACTTCGCCACCGCCCCATTTCCCCCGCACGCTCCCCGGAGTCGCGCCCATCGGCCAAGGGACCGCGTCATTGACCTGACTGGCCGGTCGCGCCGCGCGTGGCCGGCGCCGAAAAGATGGTCTCCGGTGCGCCGGTGGGGCTGTAGGCTCCATAGCATGTCCCGACCTTCGGCGCTCTGGTTCTTTCTGAACACTTACGCCCTGCTCTATGGGGCATTCGGCATGCAGTCGCCATTTGTGCCAGCGCTCTTGCGCGAGCGCGGATTGCAGGCGCAGGACATCGGGCTTGTCCTGGCGGCCGCCATGATTGTTCGAGTATTCGCCGGTCCGGTTGTCGCGCATGCCGCCGACCGGCTGCGACGACACACCCTGATCCTATGCGGCTGTGCTCTGTTCGCCGCTCTCGCGAGCATCTCCTATCTGCTGACGCGCGGCCTGGCTGGTCCGCTCTGCGTCGCGCTGCTGCATGCGGCGATGCTGGGGCCGATAGCGCCTATTTCTGACGCGCTCGCGGCCACCGCGGCGCAAGCCAGTCGTCTTTGGCGAGCGGCTGGCAGGCCGACGCGACCGGACTGGCAGGCGCGATGTGGACGAGCGCCACGCTGCTGGTTCTTGGCGGCACAGCCGCGCTGTTATTGCCAAACATTGCGGCGCGCAGATCTTCGGCCGCCAATTCCCGCGTGACAATGCTGCGCGACGGCGTCCAGCTGCTGCGCATTCCCGTCTATCGCCGGTTGCTGGTCGCGGCCACGCTGCTCGAAGGTAGCCACGCTCTTCATGACTCTTTCTCGGTGATCCGCTGGCTCTACCGCAAGCCCTTGAGAAACCGTGCCCTACGCAGCTTCGGCGGGTTGACTGTGGGAACCTTGTGGGACCGGTGATAGGCACCGTCAAGCAGACTCGGCAGGCGGCCATAACCCGCTCATATTGCCAACCGGGAGGCCAATTGGACTACCGGCGCACTGGACGCCTCAACTGTGCCGTGCTCGCCACGGCCCCGACGTCGGAGACCAGCGGTCACTTCGGCTTGTCCCGTGGTGCAGCCCGCTTTTCCCGGTCAAGCGGGCAACCCATGTCCAGAGGAGCGAAAGAGACAGCCATGGCATCCGATATCAGTGAGGCAACAGGCAGAGCTGAAAACGCGACGGCGCAAATCGCCAAACTGCGCGCACAGGTGGAGGCTCTGATGAGGGATCGAGTGGCGCCGGCGCTGGCTGACGCGGCCGGTCGCGCGGAGTCAGCGGCTCACGTAGCGGCGGACACGATGCGCGGGCAAGCAGAGGTGGTCACCACCAAGGTTCGCAAACAGCCACTGCTGGCGGTGCTGATCGCTGCAGGCATCGGATTTCTGCTCGGGCGAGTGATCCGCTAAAGCCTCGCTGCCTCGGCCCGCCACGAGGACGCACGTCTATCGACCGCGCTACGCGCGCCCGGTAAGCGCCAAAAAATGCGGCGCGGGTGGCATTTAACCTTGTGCATGTATCGCAAGTTGTGAATGCTTTGCGCAAGTCTCTCAATGCCATCTTTAGCGCCAGTCTTGCGCACGTTCATGTCGAGCTTGAGGCGGTGGCGAGTTGGCTTGCCGGCGCAGCGCAACAGCACTGCGGGCGACGAACTCAGCCGGTACTGCGAGTACTTCGCATCGCGGCAGACCGTTCAGCCAACATAGGCGATTCCCTTGACGACCACCGGCCCACTGGTCGGCTCGACCGAAAAGGACGGACGCGTTACGTCGTTGCTGTGCTCCAAAGGAGCGGGGCTCGCGGCACGTGCGTTAGCGCGTCACCCGAGGGTGATGCAGGAGACGCGATATAGTGTGGAGAGGCCAGCTTTGTTATGCGCTTTCGGTGCCTCAAGCAGACACCAGCGACATGGATCCGAGCAAGGCGAGCGGTTGATAGCTGACTAAGGCGCAAGCAAAGGACCGGAGAACCCCGCGTTGGAAACGCCGTGTGGTTGGCGGTAAACCCTCAGCCGCGCGGATCCCCCATGATCGCATTGCGCAACTGGCGCGACACCGCGTCATTTCCGAAAGATAAAGGGCGATGCCCCCGGGCCGACGATTCCGACGATGGTTGCCGAGCGGGTGTTGGACACGAAGAAGTACAGCGCCTGGCTGGCGAATATCGAAACACCTGGGGCAGCAGGCCGAAGCGGATGGTGGCGAAGCGCCCGCCGCCACTGGCGAGCACACGCCCTCAACCGGTCTTGTCTCAGCGGACGCAGTGCAGCCCGCGGCGCGTCATGAAGTGCACCACGCGGCCGGAGACGACATTCCGTGCCGCGAGGAAGCCAAGCGGCACGGCGATCACGGCAGCGGCCGCCGTGCCGAGAAACGCGATCGCCAGGGACTGCCCCAACGCGCCGAGATAGCTCGTCGCCGAGCCCGTTTTCGACAAGAGTTTGCGGTGGCACAATTCTCTGCCAGTCTAACGTCGGCATCCATTAGATCCCGTATTGCCCAGCGGCTGGAGTTGTGAACGTGTTGCAAGAGTTGACACACTTGATACTGCACGAAGGGTCGCCTCGATTCCCTCGCCGAACCTCTCAAGCCGGATGCACCGGCTCGGACTGCCTAAATCTTGCATCGCCTTATGTACAGTCGCACCTGCGGAGGCTGGACGAGAAATGCGCAAGCCAATAGTCGGCGTTATTGGTAACGCCCATTCGATCCATGACATCCTGAGCGTCCAGCACGTTGGGGAACACAGTCTTCTGTGCATCAGCGAAGTCGCTGACGCTCTCCCGTTGATGTTCGCCGGCTGTCCGGCCATCACCGACATCGATGCTCTTCTCGACACCGTAGATGGAATTCTGCTGACCGGGGCGCGAGCGAACGTACATCCGTCCTGTTTCGGCGTCGACCCTGATGTCCGGTACGAGCCTTACGACCGTAATCGCGATGCTATAGCTCTACCCCTCGTGAGGGCGTGCACCGACCGAGGCGTGCCTCTGCTCGGGATCTGCCGCGGACTTCAAGAGATGAATGTCGCTTTCGGCGGGTCGCTACATCCGGAGGTCCGAGAGCTTCCGGACCGCATGAACCACCGCGCGCCACGCGCAGAAGATGGAAGTCTTCATCGCGACCCGCTGGTCGTGTTCGCCGATCGCCATGAGGTGCGGTTCGAGGCCGACGGCGTATTCGCCAGACTCTTTGGTTGCCTGACAATCCGCGTGAACTCGTTGCATGGTCAGGCCATCCTCGAGCTTGGCGATCGCGTTGTCGTGGAAGGTGTGGCCGAGGACGGCACGATCGAAGCGATACGCATCGCTGGTGCTTCCGCATTCGCTTTGGGTGTCCAGTGGCATGCCGAAGTCGACGCGCACACCAACGCTGTCAATCGGGCCCTCTTTCGGGCATTTGGAGCCTCCTTACGAGAAAACAACCGTCCGCGACGCCGGACGAGTGAGACGGGTTAGGTGCCGGCAGTCCCTTCGTCTTGGGGTCACGCCATAGAACGGATGCTGGATTCATCTCGTATGAGGGCACTCCATGTCAGAGCAAAGTGCGGGCCCGGAACCTGCTCGGTTCCGGTGCAAATCGGCAGCACGCGCATAACAGCCCGTCGAGAAAATGCGTATTCAGCCGCGTGGGATTGGTCTGATCATGACGGCGAATGCGGCGCACTAGTCTAATTGTCGGCGACGACGAATATCATGACGATCAGCACGCCATCTGGTTGCAAGATCGCAAGGTGCCGACCGGAAGCTATCGCGTTGAGCTCCCGGGGCGCACCCCGGTCAGTAATCGCATTAGAATCCGAGGTTATACCCGGCAACGTGGATCAGATAGCGCTTCTGCACGTTGTCCCGGCCGCGCAGCCGGACCCGGCTCATGCCGCCGCGATCGACGCCGATACCTCACATCTGTCGCGCGGTCCTGACGGCGGTTGCAGCCAGAACGATCTCGGGAGCACCGGAGGCAACGGTCTGCTCTACTGCTTTGCCGCCCAGTAGCCAGCGGGCACCGTGTTCATGGCCGCCCTCCGGCGGGCCTTGGCGTTTCTGGGTTCTGAGTTCGGCAGGCTCCTCGATCAGTCGCGGCGGATGGGCGGCATTGGCGAGTCGCATACCATCACGGCACGTACCCAGGTAAAGGCGATCGATCTCGCGAAGCGCGAGGTCACGCTAGTCGGGCCGCAAGGCAATGTGCTCGTCGTGCATGCTGGCGACGCGGTGCGCAACCTGGACAAGGTGAAGGTCGGCGACACCGTAGTCGCCACCTATTATGCATCCGTA
>DATDIL010000224.1:0-6948 GCA_036521075.1 Steroidobacteraceae bacterium
GGCGCGGATCCGGTTGGGGGCAGCGGCTCGTTCATTGATTCTGCATGAACTGAACAAAGATGCCCCCTTCCACCACGATCTGGTCGCCGGCGTGCAGACCCGCGGCGATATCGTATTGATCCCCGGTACGGTAGCCCAGGCTCACGTGCCGGCGCTCGAAGCTGCCGTCGGCCCTGGCGACATAGACGAACGGCAGATTCTCATCATCACGCAGGATGGCCGCCACCGGCACCAGCAGCCCGGCGCTTTGCTGGCGCGCCTGGATCAGCACGCGCACGTACATCTGCTTTCTGAGCACGCGGCCTGGGTTGTTCGCGACCACACGCACGGCCACCGCGCGCGTATCGGGGTCCACCAGCGCCGCGATATTGTCCACGGTGCCGGTGAGGTGGGCGGCACCGGTGTCGGTCATGATGTCCGCGGAATCCCCGACACTTACCGCCGCCAGATCCGAGCCGAAGAGCTGCGCCATGACCCAGACGCGCGAGAGATCGGCCACCGTGAAGCACGCCGTGGTGCCCGCCTGCAGCAGCTCGCCGGGCGTGATCAGCTTCTCCACGACGGTGCCAGAGATCGGCGAGCGGATCGTGCCCGCGGGGCTCGTGACCGCCTGTCCCGCCTCGATCTGCCTGATCGTCGCCGAGGGAACGTTGAGCGCGACGAGCGCCTGAAGGGCGGCGTCGCGATCGGATTCGGCGTTGACGGCATCGGTTTCCGCCTGCTCGGCTTCGCGCTCGGACACGCCGTGATGCTCACTGAGGTCCTTTTCCAGCGCCGCGAGCCGGCGATCGGTGCGCGCGGTGGCGAGCGCCTTGCGATAGGCGTCGATCGCGGTGGCAAAGTCGGGTGACTGCACCAGCGCCAGGGCGTCACCCTGCTTGACATGGGCGCCGAGGGATACCAGCAGGCGCGACACGGGGCCGGAAAAGGGCGCCAGCACGCTCGTGGCCTGATCATTGTCAAAGTCCACCGTGCCACTGGTCTCGATGCTCTTGTGAAAGGTGGAAGGGCCAACGGTATACAGGTGGATGGACTGCCGCTGGGCCGGCGTCAGCGTCACGTTGGCTGGCGTGGCATTGCCGGCGCCCGCGCCGGACTGCGGGTCACCGCCAGCGTGCGGGTCGCTGCCGGCCGCTTGCGTACAGCCGGTCAGATGGAGGGCGGCGGCCAGCACCGCGCACGCGGCGGCCATGCGCCTGACTCCGGCGCGACGCGGCCCGGAAGGGCGCTGCGGGCTATTTTGCATGCGTGCCGTCGGCCAGATCGGCACGGTGCCACCAGCCCCCGCCCAGGGCTTGAAACAGCGCCGCGGTGTCGGCGTAACGCGCGGCCTGGGCCTGGACCAGGCCGATGCGGGCCTGCTGGTAACCCTGCTGGGCAGTCAGGAGCGCCAGGTAGCCGGCGTAGCCGGCCTGCCATTGGCGCTGCGCCAGATCCAGTGTCGTCTTGGCGGCATCGGCGGCGGCGGCGGCGGCCTTCAGGCCTGCCGCATCCTGCTCGAGCGCCGTGAGGGTGTCGGCCACGTTCTCAAAGGCCGTGAGTACCGTGCTGCGATACTGCTCCGATGCCTGCAGGTACGCCGCCTTGGCCGCGCGCTCCTGATGCAGCAGTGTCCCGCCCTGAAACAGCGGTGCCGTCGTCGCCACGCCCAGGCCCCACGACGCCGTGCCCGCGGTGAACAGCTCATTCATGGCCAGCGCCGTGCTGCCGAGGTTGGCGCTCAGCGTGATGTTGGGCAGGCGGTTGGCGATGGCGATACCAATCCTGGCGCTGGCGGCGTGCAGGTTGGCGTCGGCCTGGCGCACATCGGGACGCTGCGCGACGAGCTGGGATGGAAGGCTCACCGGCAGGTCCTGCGGCAGTTGCAGGCTCGAGAGCTCGAAGTTGTCGGCGCTCGCCTGGCTCGGAAAACGGCCGGCCAGGGCCGCGAGCAGATCGCGAAGCTGGGCCTCCTGCTTCCGCAGTGGCGGCAGTGTCGCCGTGACCTGCGCGAGCTGTGATTCCTGCGCGGCCACATCGAGCTGGCCGACGTAGCCCTTGCTGAACTGGTAGTGCAGGATGCGCAGCATGCCGGCATCGATGTCGATGAGCTCGCGGGTCGCGTCGATCTGCGCCTGCAGCGAGGCCTCCTGGATGACCGTGACCACGACGTTCGCTGTCAGGGTGGTATAGGTGGCCATCATCTGGAAGCGTACGGCCTGCTCCTGCGCCGCCAGGGATTCCACGGTCCGCCGGTTCTGGCCGAACACATCGGGCACGAACGACACGCTGACCTGCGGCGTGAACAGATCGTACAGAAACAGGTTTGCATTCGGCGCGGGGGCGATTTCCCCCGATTGCTGCTGCCTACTGGCCGAGAAGCTCGCCGCGGCGCTGGGATAGTAGGCGCCCCGTTGCGCGAGCACATTCTCTCTGGCCACCGACAATGCTGCCTGCGCAGCCTTGAGGTCGGGATTATTCGCGAGCGAGCGCTCGATCAGCTCATTGAGCGGCGTGGAATGGAACAGCGTCCACCAGTCGGCGGCTATGTCCGCACCCTGGACGAAGCGCTGTGCCTCTCCGCCCGACAGGTTCTGCGTGGCGGCGGTGGTCTCGAGCGGCTGGGTCGTGTAGCCGCTGACATCCGGCGCCGCGGGTCGCTTGAAGTCCGGGCCGACGGCGCAGCCTGCCGTCAGCAGCAGGGCGCAGCCCGCAACCAGGGGCAACAGGCCCGATAGACAGGTGGGACCCGGGCGACTCATCGGCTACGGATCGCCGTGCAATTCAGTCAATCTCCGATTCACAAGTGCTTTCGATGCGCGCGGGTTCCCCATGCTCGTGCACGTGATTATACGTTGCACGCGCAGTGGTGCGTCTCGAGGGGGCGGGGCGATCCGGTGGGTGTGCCGGAGACTATGTACTCGCGACGGTGATCAGAACGGTGACTCGCCGCGTGGCCACCACAGGCCGCTTTTCCCAGCCGCTGGTGCAGGTTCCGTGTGGGGTTGATCGGCCAGCAGGTGTTGAAACGGCAGCGCCGGTGCGCGCGCGCCCCGCTCCGCAGCCACTCCCGGGCCGCCCCGCGGCACGCGCGTGAGCCGTTCGATCCCGAGTACGTGCCGCTCGATTTTGTGCCGCAGGGTGCGGCACAGCTCGGCGGATAACTTGCGACGGCGATGAAACTGATCGAGCAGCGCCAGCACACCCCAGGACCTGTCCGGCCTGGTTCGGCACAACTCGAGCAGGGACTGCTCGAAGACGCTGGAGTCGATGGCGCCGCGCGCAAAATCGTCGAACTGTCGCCCGAGGTCGTCGATCATGGCGTCATCGCATATGTGGCCGTCGAACACACTGACTGCGGGCGCATGGGTTTGGTTCCGCCGTGTGGGGAAGTATAGAGAGATGGTGCGATGGGCAGTAGCGCCGCGAAGTCGGTCGCGACGGCCAATCGATCTAGGACTGCGCTGACTGAATCAATTATGTCAAGTTATTTCAGATACTTAGCGACGCCTGCACGGCGCGCCGGGCACGGGGCGGCACGTCAGTCGACGTGGCAGCAGGCCGCGGCGGCACCCGCATGGGGGGCATCGCGGCGCCGAATAAGCGCGACAGCTTGACCGTGGGGCACGCCGGCGCGCTAGTCTGGGCGTCTGGATAGCGACTGGGACACGCCGATGCCGGACGACAACTCGAATCTGATCAGCATGCACCAGGCGAACTCGCCCAACGCCTTCGATCTGCGCCGCGTCGGCGCGCACCCCGATCATTGGTATCCCGTGGCGTGGTCGGATGAGCTCAAGCAGGGCTGCACCCTCGCTCGCCGCTTCGCCGGCGAACCCATCGTGCTCTATCGCGGCAAGAGCGGGCAGGCGTTTGCGCTCGAGGACCGGTGCGCACATCGCCAGGTGCCCCTGCACCTCGGTGTGGTGATCGGCGAGGAGCTCAAATGCCATTATCACGGCTGGACGTATGACTCCTGCGGCAGGTGTGTCGACGTGCCATATCTGGGCAAGGAGCGGCTGCCCAACGGCGTGAAGAGCTACCTCCTTCGCGAGATCGACGGCCTGGTCTTCATCTTCCCCGGCGATCCGGCGCTGGCCGAGGGCCGCGTACCCGCGACGCTCGGCGCCTCACAGCGCCGCGACTACAAGACCCGGCGCCTCAACCGCGAAGTGGCCTGTCACTATTCTTTCATGCACGAGAACCTCTTCGACATGAACCACCAGTTCATGCATCGCAAGCAGATGGGTTCGATCAGGGCCAAGTGCATCGGGCGAGCGCATGGGGACAGCTGGGCGCAGGTGGAATACAGTTTCACGCGCACGGCGGGCAAAGCCACCGTGGGCGAGCAGGTCATCGTCGATCTGGTGCGCAAGCGCAGCGCGGACAAGAAGGGCTTTTCCGATCACATGCGCATTCGCACCGACTATCCGACCCAGAACCTGAAGGTCTGGATCGGCCGCGACATACAGCAGAGCGATGATCCGGTGCTGGACGTCTGGCTGTCCTATACGCCGCTCGATGCCGCCCAGCGCACCAATCGCACCTACGGATATCTATCGGTGAAGAAGCCGCCCGTGCCCGGCCTGATTCACGCCGTGTGGCCGTTCGTGGTGTGGTTCACGGAGAACATTTTCCGCGAGGACAAGGATATCGTGGAGCACGAGCAGCGTGCTTACGATGCACAGGGCGCGGACTGGAACAATGAGGTGTTTCCGGCGCTGCGCGATCTGCGCGGCGTGCTGGCCCGCTGCGGGCGTCCAATGGACGTGCCGCCATGACCGCCTGATCGGCCGGCAAGCGCCGGCGCGCCTCATCCGGGCGGAGTGAGCCGAAACTCCGGCACCGTGGTGGCGTCCATGAGCATCTGCAGAAGCTGCTCAATGCAGATGCGGTCGGTCTCGTCGAAGCGGCCCGGTAGGGGGCTGTCGAGATCGAATACGCCGACGAGCCGGCCGTCCTTGAACACGGGCAACACCATCTCCGACTGCGAGGCTTCATCGCAGACGATGTGGCCGGGAAATGCATGCACGTCCGGTACCACCACCGCGGCGCGCTGCAACGCCGCCGCACCGCACACACCATCGCCCACGGCAATGCACGAGCATGCCGGCTTGCCCTGGAACGGTCCCAGCACCAGATCGGTACCGCGCAGCAGATAAAAGCCCGCCCAATTCAGGCTCGGCAGCGTGGTGAACAGCAGCGCCGCGAAGTTCGAAATATTGGCGAGAAAATCCGATTGACTGCGGATCAATGTCCGCAGACTGGTCCGTAACGGCTCATAAGCCGCGGCTTTGGAGACCTGGTCGTTCATGAGCGCGCCCGCGTGCGAGATCGTGAATAGTCAGCGAGCTCGATTATGCCGGTTCGAAGCGCACCCGCGGGGCCTTTCAGCGTGCCCAGTGTCCCCGCTGCAGGCGCCAGCCACCCCCGTACGCTACCCACCGGTGCGGTACCCAGTGATAGCCGGGGTGCGGCGGCATCCCCCAGCGGCCGGCGACCCAGACGTGACGTCCGCCCACCCAGTTCCAGTAGCCTCCGATCCAGACGTAACCCGGCGCAGGGGCCGCGCCGACGACCTCGACGGGTGCCGGGGGCGGGGCGACCATGACCGTATCCTCACCGTAGTAGCGCGGCGCAGGCCTCACGACGCAGCCGGAGAGCATCAGGCTCCCCAATGCCAGCACGGCCATGCCGATCTTGAATCCGCGAGCAGTGTTCATCGTATTCTCCAGGCTGCGTCGTCCAGTTAAGACCCACAAACGCGGCACGGCGGCTTTGGATGACTGCGTCACGGAAGATGTCGGGCTATTGTCAGGTTGCGATTCCCTACCACGTTGAGGTGCTCATGGGACTGGATCAGGTCACCGCAGGCAGTCAGGCGCCGGATATGTTCAATGTCATCATTGAAATTCCGATGAATGCGGATCCCATCAAGTACGAGGTCGACAAAGAGAGCGGGGCGATCTTCGTGGACCGTTTCATGGGGGCGGCCATGCGCTATCCCTGCAACTACGGCTACGTGCCGCAGACCGTGGCCGGCGATGGCGATCCGGTCGATGTGCTCGTGATCACGCCGTTTGCACTCATGCCCGGAGTGGTAGTGCGCTGCCGCCCGCTCGGGCTGCTGAAGATGGTCGATGAGAAGGGCGATGATGCCAAGGTGCTCGCGGTACCCGATGACAAAGTGCTGCCCATCTACAGTCACTGGCGGAAGCACGACGATATCAACGCGCATCGGCTCCATCAGATCCAACACTTCTTCGAGCACTACAAGGATCTGGAGCCGGGCAAGTGGGTCAAGGTCGAAGGCTGGGGTGAGGTGGATGAGGCCAGGGCCGAGATAGCTGCCGGCATGCGGCGCTTCGCTAGCCCGGTCTAGTATTGACTAATATAATAACAGAAGTTATTGTATCCATCGTGAGTTCTACGGCCTTGGGGCCCGGGCTGCGATGGCATGGACAAGCTACGAAATTTCGGTTTTCTGGTGCGGGATGTGTCCCGGCTATGTGCCAAGCGCTTCGAGCGCAACGCGCGCGGCCTGGAACTCACGCTCGCCCAGTGCAAGGTGCTCGCGCATCTCGCGCGCAACGAGGGTATCAGCCAGGCACGCCTGGCCGAGCTCACCGATACCGACCCGATGACGCTGGTGCGCACGCTCGACCGCATGCAGCAGGACGGGTGGATCGAGCGCCGTGCCGACCCGATCGATCGACGGGCGCATTGCCTGTTCCTGCGCGATCCGGCCCGGCCGGTCATCGAGCGCATCTGGAAGATCGCCGAGCAGACGCGCAGTGAAGTCCTGGCCGGGCTGAATCCGGGGGAGCGCGAGCAACTGATCGTTCTGCTCGAGCGCGTGCACGACACGTTGCTGGCCCTCGAGGCGAGGTGAATACCAACATGGATGCCATGGTGCAGGAACCCTCGGATACCGAGGCGGCGGAGCGGGCACGCGCAGCCGAGCGCGCG
>DATDIL010000225.1:0-6914 GCA_036521075.1 Steroidobacteraceae bacterium
TCGGGCGCGAGCACCCAGCGAAACGCCATCCGGGTGCTCGAGCGGCTCGGATACCCGGCCGAAATCATTGCGGAAGCATTGGCTACCGTTGCACGGGACCCGCCAGATACTCCGCGTCGGTGACCCGCTCCTTCCATTCGACGAACCTGCCATCGAGCCCCTCCTGGATGGCGATGTGGGTCATGGCGGTGGATGCCGTTGCGCCGTGCCAGTGCCGGTGATTCGGCGGACACCAGATCACATCGCCCGGCCGGATTTCGTAGCGCGGACCGCCTTCGCATTGGGTCCAGCCGCAACCACTCGTCACGATCAAGGTCTGACCCAGGGGATGGGTGTGCCAGGCGGAGCGGGCGCCCGGTTCGAACGACACACTCGCGCACGAGACGCGCGCGGGAGCTGCCGCGGCGTTCAGCGGATCGATCCGTACGACCCCAGTGAAGTATTCCGGTGGCCCCTTCAGGGGCGATTGGCTGCCTGCGCGTTTCAATTCCATTGTGTTCTCCGATATTGTCCCGATAGAGATTAAGTCACCAGTGATGCTCGATTAGCTGAAATGCCCTATACCCTCTCTCACGTCGCCGCGGTGCTGCCATTCTCGCGCCTGCTCGCGCGCCTGCGGATACTGTCCGCGGTGGTGATTGGCAGCATGGTGCCCGACTTTGGTTATCTTTTGCCGATCCATCCGCCGCGGGCGACGACTCACAGCGCTGTGAGTTTGGTGACATTCAGTCTGCCACTGGGCCTGCTGTCGTACTGGATATTCCAGCGCTGGATGAAGGTACCCCTGCTCAACCTCCTGTCAGACTCAGCGTATCTGCGCTGGCGCCCGTTCTCGGCGCCCGCAGCCTTGAGTAACCCACGCCAGTGGCTTCTGGCTGCGGGCGGGGTGCTGGCGGGTGCCGTGACTCATCTTGGCTGGGACGCATTCACCCACGAGGATGCGCGCGGAATGCGCATGATGCCCGAGCTTGACGACTGGAGGTTCGAGCTGCACGGGCATCATCTGATTGGCGCGCGACTGCTGCAGGATGGCAGCTCGATGCTCGGTCTTGCGCTGACCCTCGTCATGCTCATCTACGCATTGCGTCGTGAGGATACACCGCCGGTCGCCGCGCGTGCCCTGGGTGCGCTACAGCGGCGTAACTGGCTGCTGGCATACGCATTCGCGACGCTGGTGTTCAGCGCCGGATTTGATGCCCTGAATCAGCTGGACGGAGTCTATTGGGAGCCGACGGGCGCACATATCAATGCCGCCGGCGTCGCGCTCCTGCGCGGCCTGGCGCTGGGCAGCCTCGGTGTCAGTCTGTTCCTGGGGCGCTACCTGCGTGCCGGCTGCGGAAAATCCAGAACTTCTGAGGTATAGGTTTCCGTCAGTGCGCTGATGGGCGTCCCATCGGGTAGCGCGAGCACGGCGGTGTGCTGCAGGACGTAGCGCGGCACAGCCAGTTTGGCCGAATGCACCATCCCCACCGGGACTGACATCTCCCAACCCTGGGGCAGCGGCGCCCACAGTAAAGTGGCGGAGAGCGTGCGGCGGCGAAATTGCAGCGCCTGAACCGCGCGGCCGAAGGCAATGTCGGTGTTGTTCAACGTCTCGTTCATCTGCGCGGTCAGGCGCGAGGGTACATACCAGTTGTCGGCCTCGGACAGCACATGGGCGCCACAATGCAAGCGTACGCGGCGGTATCCCAACGGTTCGGTGGCACCGACCTGCAGCAGCTCCCGCTGCGCGGCGGTCGCAGGCTTGTCGACATCATGAACGCGTTCGGCAGTGATCGTCGGCGGCTCCGACAAGTGATGCGACGCGCACCATCTGTCGAGGGTCAGGGTCGCGCTATCGTGTGACAGTAGATCCGCGTTGAGGGATTCCAGCAGCGCGAGCGCTTCGAGCCTGCTCGTAAAGGAGTCTTGCCAGGAAATGACTGCCGGATTCGCCGGACCGGCACTCCAGCAGAGCGGGGCGACCAGGGCGACCAGAAGCGCCATGGTGCCCCCGCGCAGGTATGCATGCATGAAAGGTGACCTCCCGGAATCTGAAAGAACCTTGAGCTTGCCGAATATTGTAAGGCCCGGGGCCACCCGCGTGCGGCAGTCGCATCGGCAGATTCCCACGCCATGCTGCGCGCTCGGCCGACGGGAGCGAACCTGAGCATTCCGTAGCCTGCCTCCTTGCTGATTCAAAGGAGGCTGTATGGCAACGAAGCGAAAAACGCCCTCTCGCAAGGTCGGGAAGGTCATGCACGAGATGAAGGCGGGCACCTTGCGCAGCGGCCGCTCCGGCAAGAAAGTCACCAGCCGCAAGCAGGCCATTGCCATCGGTTTGTCGGAGGCGAGGAAGGCCGGCGCCCGCATACCGAAGAAGAAGGCGCGCAAGCGCGCCGCCTGAGGTCCCCCGTCGACGGCACGTTACCGCGCTGCAGCAGAGGAACCTACGCCAGGCTGCACAGTCAAAGAGCCTGGCGGCAACTATTCCGAGGTTCCTCAATGAAACTTTGGTTCAAGAAAAACCGGTCGTTCCTGGTGTTTGTGCTGGTATTCGGATTATTCCGCACCGCCTTCGCGGATTGGAACCCGATTCCATCCGAGTCCATGCACCCGACGCTGCTGGATGGCGACGTCGTCCTGGTGAACCGGGTCGCCTATGACTTGAAACTGCCGCTGACGGATATTTCCCTGCTCCGGTTGGGTGAACCACACCGCGGTGATGTCATCACCTTCCACTCGCCCGCGGACGGTGTGCGTCTCATCAAACGCTTGGTCGGGATCCCTGGCGATGTGGTCGAATTGCGGGACGATCGATTGATGGTGAACGGAGTCGAGGCACGTTACGACGACCCGACGCCATACCGGGAACCCAGGGACTATGCGGGCTCCACGATGGCCGTGAAACTGACGGAGAGTCTCGATGGCAGCCGGCGCGAGATCCAGTTCCTGCCGCAGGTCGCGGCACGCCGCGATTTCGGTCCCGTTGTGGTGCCGGCGGACCATTACTTCTTCCTGGGTGACAACCGGGATGACAGCGGCGATTCGCGCTACATTGGCTTCGTGCCGCGCCGCCTGCTGATCGGTCGTGCCCACCACGTCCTGGTATCGGCGAACTTCAAGGGCAACTGGATGCCGCGCCTGGAGCGCTTTGGCGAGCGGATCCAGTAGGGGATTGCCAAGTCCCCATGTACGTGGTCATCTTCCGTGCCCGCATTCGCGCTTTTGACGCAGACTATGCGCAAACAGCTGCGCGTATGCGCGAGCTGGCGCTATCGCAGTTCGGCTGCCTGGATTTCCATGCCGTCACGGAAGGGGACAGCGAAGTCGCTCTGTCCTATTGGCCCGACGAGGCATCCATCCGCGCCTGGCGCGCACACCCCGAGCATCTGCTGGCGCAGCAGGCCGGACGCGATCGTTGGTATGCGTCGTACACGGTACAGGTGGCGGCCGTCACGCGCGAGTATGATGGCCCCTAAAAGGTCCAGTTCAATCCAACCGACAGCAATGCCGGATTGTTCCATTCGCCAAAGGATCGCGAGCCGCTGATGCGCTCGTACTGCGCACGTACTGCCAGCTGGCTGAAGTGGAACTGAACGCCGCCGCCGTAGGCGGCGCCACTGGGGCGGCTGCTCTCGCTCGCCGTGACCTGGTCGACCGCCGACCCGTTCACGGTAAGCGTGGTGTTGTGGCCGTTCTCCCATATCTGGCCCCAGCCGAGCTTTGCGAACGGCTCCATCCAGGGAACCGGCACCGGCAGATAGCCGACGGCAAATATCGCCGCCGCTTGGTCGTGGGCTTCGCCGCCGAGAAATTGCTGGGACGTCGGGCCCACCAGGTAGGGGTGACCGGCGTCCAATCGCGAGTGTCCGAAGTCGAGATATTCCGCCTCGGCGCCGAGAAACGGAATCGGCCGCAGGCCGATCACGGCATTCCAGCCCAGCGGCTCGCCATCATCGTGATGAAAGGAGTCGCTGAACTCGTCAAACTGGGTCTGGTTGATAGTAGCTCTGCCTACTCCGGCACCGACGTAAAGGCCGAGCGGATTGTAGAGTCCAAAAAGCGGGCCATCGGCCATGGCACTCACCGAGACAGTGCTCCCGATCAGTGTGAATCCCACCAGCCAGCCTAACGTTCGTGTTGCCATTCTGCGACCCCCGAGCCTTGCCTGCGTAGTATTCGGACTGCATCCCGCGCGGGAAGTTCAGGTAATAACGCGCGTCTGCCTGCCGTGGATGACCCGGCAGTGCTGCCAATCACAGGTACAATCCCGACGGGAATCACGACCAGCCCGGGTGACGTTGCGGCGTCCGCCATTCGAATACCGATGCCGAACAGACTTGCCCAGTTGGCCGCCTTGGCGGCATCCACACTTTGCTTAGGCGATATCGCCGTGGCGCAGCAAGTTCCAAATGCCGGCAGCATCCTGCGGCAACTGGAGCCCGAGACTCCCAGCCTGCCGCCCCTCAAGACACGGCCGGGCGCGAAGCCGGCTCCCGCCGCCGTCCCGTCGGGCCCGGCGCTGCACGTTCGCGGCTTCCGCATCGAAGGGAATCACCTCATCGCGACACCGCGAATCCAGCGGCTGCTGGGCGGTTACGTGGACCGCGATCTGTCACCGGCCGATCTGCGGCAGGCCACCGATTCGATAGCGCGCCTCTACAGCCATGAGGGTTGGCTGGCTCGCGTGCTGGTGCCGCCCCAGCGAGTCGAGGCCGGAATTGTGACGGTGCGGGTGGTCGAAGGCCGGTTCGGCGAAGTCGTGTTTGCCGATGACACAGACCTCGAGGCCTTGCATGTAGCGCCTAAGCGCATCGTGGATCGGGTGCAATCGCGCTTGACGCCGGGTGCGCCACTGTCGGTGGATGGGCTCACCCGCGGCGTACTACTGGCCGGGGATCTGCCGGGGATCAGCGTTGCGGCAGATGAGACCAGCGGCACCGACACTGGCCTCACGAATGTCGTCGTGACGGTCGAAAACCAGGAATCGGTGAGCGGTCAGTTCTCCATCGACAATTATGGCCAGGCCAGCATCGGCTCCGAACGCGCCACGGGCTGGCTGGATTTCAACAGCGCATTTGGATTTGGTGAGGAGCTTGGCATCGTGGGCATCCTCACCCCAGACCTGCAGTTCGGTCGGGTCAGTGCCCGGCTGCCGTTGAATGATGATGGACTGACGCTGGGCCTGGACGCGGCGGGACTCAACTACGAAGTGCACGCGCCGGCGTGGAACGCCAGCGCGCCGCGCGGCAGTTCGGACAGCTTTGGCCCGGATATCGAGTACCCGCTGGTACGGACGACGACCCACAACCTGTCCGTTGGGCTGACACTGGTACGGAAGAACTTCTACAACGACAATACTGCCGGCCGCATCGGTGACTATCATGTCTATGACGCGCTCGTGTATGCGGAGGGGAATGTCTACGACCAGCTTGGCGGCGGGGCGGTCAGTACGGCGCAGATGAGCGTGGGGCGCGGCTGGGTCAGCATGGCCGGATCTCCCGGCGAGGCCGATGACCGGTTCGGCGCCGATACCCAGGGGCAGTTCGGGATGTTGCGCTATCGGCTTGACCGCACCCAGAACCTGTGGGGTTCCTTCTCCGCCTACGCTGCCTTGAGCGGCCAGCTGAGCTATCAGAACCTGGACCCCTCGGAGCAGTTCTACCTGGGTGGGCCGGCTGGCGTTCGGGCCTACCCGGTCTCCAGCAACGGCGGATCCACGGGTCAGCTGCTGACGACGGAACTGCGCTGGGCGGTCCTGAAGTCGCCGCGCTGCAGCTGTGGCCTCAAGCTGCTCTACGACATCGGGCACATCCGCCTGAATGCAAACGATGACTTTCCCCTCGCGCCCGAGCCAAATTCCTATTTCCTGCAGGGGCTGGGCATCGGCGCCTACGGCACCGGCCCCGGGAAACTCAGCTTCTCGGTGACGGCCGTGCGCAAAGTGGGGGGGGACGCCTCGGCCGAGATCCCCGACAGCGGGCTGACCGGCGCGCGACAAGACACCCGGGTGTGGGCGAGTCTGGCGTGGCAGTTCTGATAGAATGGCGGCTACCGGCCGGACCCCCGTTCCGGGTCACGAGCCTTTCAATTTACACGACTTAATCTCGGCCGCGATGTCGCCGCCGCGGCAGTCGTATTGTCGCGACGATCACACTGCCATGCTCACCACATCGAATCTCAGCATCCAGTTCGGCGCCAAACCGCTGTTCGAACAGGTCACCGTCAAATTCTCCGATGGCAACCGCTATGGGTTGATCGGCGCCAATGGCAGCGGCAAATCCACGCTCATGAAGGTGCTCGGCGGCGAACTCGAACAAAGCACCGGCGAAGTCATGCTTCAGGTGGGCCTGCGCATGGGCAAGCTCAACCAGAACCAGTTCGCTTACGAGGAGGAGCGGGTGCTGGATGTGGTCATCCAGGGGCATGCCGAAATGTGGCAGGCGATGCGCGAGCGCGATGCCATCTACGCCAACGCCGCGGCCACCGATGAGGACTACATGCGGGCCGCCGAGCTCGAGGGCAAGTTCGCCGAATACGGTGGTTACGACGCCGAGGCGCGTGCCGGCAGCATCCTCACCGATGCGGGCATTCCGGAAGGCCTGCACAACGGACCGATGCGCGAAATCGCACCGGGATTGAAACTGCGTGTGCTGCTGGCCCAGGCGTTGTTCTCGCGGCCCGATGTGCTGCTGCTCGATGAGCCCACGAACAACCTCGACATCAACTCCATCCGCTGGCTCGAGAAGATCATCAACGACTACAACGCGACGATGATCATCATCAGCCACGATCGGCACTTCCTGAATCAGGTGTGCACGCATATCGCGGACCTTGATTACCAGAAGGTGACCATCTACCCGGGCAACTACGATGACTTCATGCTGGCATCCGTCCAGGCTCGCGCCCGGGTCGAAGCCTCCAACGCGAAG
>DATDIL010000226.1:0-3784 GCA_036521075.1 Steroidobacteraceae bacterium
GTGATTCTCACGCTCCGTCGCGGCGATCGTGATTGCCGGTGGCCGGACTCGACCCATATTCGCCATTCGGATTCCCAGATTGGTCACCGGGAAGCGGTCGTTCAAAGGGGCGGTCTGGCTTCGACTTAGTCGTTGCACCGCGCGCTGCCGCCCGGGACTACCGGTCTATCGTCGCGTTATCTTCGCGGGTTCGCCCCAGCTGGCGACCAGTGCCCTCAGCGACTCGCGCACCCAGCGCTGGGAGGCATGTCCGTGGCTTCGCTCATGCCAAAGCATGCTCACCTCGAAGCTCGGCACGGGAATAGGGCAGTTAACGATCATCAACGCGTCGACCCGATTGCGCACGAGTCGTTGCGGTACTAGAGCGACGAGGTCGGAGCGGGCCACGATGTCAGGCACAACCAGGAACGAGGCCGCGGACAGCACCACGTTGCGCTGGAGACCTAGGCTCGCCAACATATCATCCACGGGCGTGGAGAAATCGCCGCCGCGCAGCGACACGATGATGTGCTCCAGCTGTGCAAATTGTGCCGCCGTGAGCTTGCGGCGCAGACGCGGGTGGCCGAGACGGCCTATCAGCACGTAGCGCTCGTCGAACAGGTGACGGCTGCGCAGGTTGGTCGGGGCGTCGCGGGGCGTCATCAACGCGAGGTCTACCTCCCCGCGGGCCATCTGCGCTGCTAGTTGCGGCATGTCCAGGAAACGCACCGCAACCCTCACGCCGGGCGCTTGTTGGCGCAACTGCAATACCAGCGGCTGCACCAATGCAGCCTCCAGATAGTCCGTGCAGGCGATAGCCACAGTCAGGCGGGCCTGCGCAGGATCGAAGTGCACATGACGGCCCACCGTGGCGCGCACTTGGTCTAAAGCATCACGTAGAGGCGCCAGAAGTGCATCGGCCTTTGCTGTGGAAGTCATGCCACGCTGCGCCGGAATCAGCAACGGATCGTCGAACAGATCGCGCAGGCGCGCGAGCTGTGCGCTCACTGCCGGTTGGCTCAGATGCAAGCGGCGCGCGGCGCGCGTCACGTTCTGCTCTGCCAGCAAGGTTTCTAGGGTGACAAGTAAATTCAGGTCCAACCGGTTGGTATCCATTGCATGGATAGTAGACCAGAAGACCGACGATTTCACTCCGTGCGAGGTTCTGCCCACACTGCACATGTCGGCGCGCGTGTTGCGTGCCTGTCCGGAGAAATCGCATGTCCCATTTATCATCAATGCCTCTGATTACCGTAGCTGGTGCCTCCAGCAAGCAAGGCCGCAGCGTGGCCAGCACGCTGCTGGATAGCGGTCGCTATCGAGTGCGCGCTTTGGCGCGAAGCGTCGATAGCGAACCGATGCGCGAACTGGCCCGGCGCGGCGCCGAGGTCGTCGTCGCACCGCTGGAAGCGGGGCGCAAAGCGCAGTTTGCCGCGGCTTTGCGAGGCTCGCACGGCGCTTTTTTGATGACGCCGCCAATTGCGCCCGTACCGCCGCCGGGCCGTCCCGAATTAGCGCTGGGCATGGAGCTGGCTGACGCGGCGCTCGCCGCGGGCGTGGAGCATGTCGTCTGGAGTAGTCTCGAAAATGTCGACGATCGCACTGGCGGCACTCTGTGGGCGCCACACTTCACCGAGAAGGCCCTAGTGGAAGCCTACCTGCGCACACTGCCGCTTCACAGTTCATTCATCCAACTTGCCTTTTTCTACAGCAACTTTCTTGAGCACTATCTGCCCCGCCCCCAAACTGACGGCGGCTTGAGTTTCCCGGTTTACCTACCGCCCGACACGCCCGTGCCGTTCGTTGATCCGCTGACCGCGACCGGTCCGGCGGTGATGGCGCACTTCGACAATCCGGAGTCGTATTCCGGCCGAACATTACCTGTCATCGGTGAGGTACTGACTGCGCGCGAACTTGTGGAAACTTTCGTGCGCGTTTCGGGGGTGCGTGCGCACTACACGTCTGCATACACACGCGAGGATTTGCTAAAGAACTTCCCCGCATTCGGTGCCGACGAGTGGCTGGTACGCGAGCTCGTGGGAATGGTTACCTACGCGGTCGAATACGGGTACTACGCACCCGACCGGGACCTGGCATGGAGCCGACGAAATGATCCGACCGCACTGACCTGGGAAGACTTTCTTCGACGAAGTGGTTGGCGGGGAGAGCATATGAGCTTCGGTGTTGCAATCGGCACATAGAAGCTACGTCCGCCCAAAGCGGCCATACGCGACGGACGGCTCATGGCCGCATGCCGCCGCGGGGCCAGCTGACGCGTAGCGAGGATTGAA
The DNA here is from genome assembly GCA_036521075.1 of Steroidobacteraceae bacterium. Lineage (GTDB taxonomy): Bacteria > Pseudomonadota > Gammaproteobacteria > Steroidobacterales > Steroidobacteraceae > DAIDKA01. Next base: position 2,271 of record DATDIL010000226.1, read on the forward strand.
TTACGTGCTTGCGTTCTGGAGGTCGGTTGATCGACAATCCAAAGTGTGGGAGGAACGAGGCTCTCAATGAAGCGTATTGTCACTCAGATTATAGGTACGCTGTTCCTGACGCTTTCGGCCGTCCACGCTCAAGCGCAGGCTCGCAGGCCGACGCCTCCAGCAGAACTCAAGAAACTGGATGTCTGGATTGGAAACTGGGAGCTCTCTGGAACTGCAAGAGATCAACCTGCAGACCCTGAATACAACCTGCATTGGCAACTGCACGAGCACTGGATTCTAGATGGGTTTTTCATGCAGGTTGATCAAACCTGGGAAGGAGGCGGTCAGTCCACGCACGCTTTGGAGCTGCTCTCGTACGATCAAGGCAAGAAGATCTATGCCGATTCTGGATTCGGGAGCGACGGCTCGACGTGGTCCTTGACCGCCACTTTTCGCGGCTCAACGATGATCGAAAGGGGTGAGACGCTCGCGCCTGACGGAACGACGACGAGATGCCGGATGACCTGGGTGTTCAGCGATGATGGAAGGTCAGTTTCCGGCAAGAAAGAATGCGACAAAAGCGGAGTCCGCTGGAAGGCCGTCGAAGTGAAGGGGACTAAATCTGGGCTGCCGCGGTAGGCTCGGCATTGCTCGGTGAGCGACCGGTTTGCGGAAGACCACTGGCCGTGGCGAACGGCAGCAAGTGGCCGACAGTGACTATGCGCCGCGGGGCGATGCGCGCTGCAATCCCCTCACTTCACGCTCGCGCTTTCGCTGCGCAGGACCACCCATTTGCCGGCGCGCTTCTCCAGGTAATCCATCCAGACAGACTCACCGCTGTCGTCTTTTCCGTCCCGGAGCTTCTTTTCGGTGACAGCGCCATGGGCAACGGCAAACAAGAGCCCTACAATCAGCGCGGAGGTACTTCCCGATGAAGCTGACTCGCCGTGACTTTGCGCGCCTTGGCACGATGAGTGCCTTGTCCACAGTCTTGTCGCTCGAGGCGCAGACGCGTAGCGTGCCGGGCGACCGCAAGCTCCGATGGTGCATCGTGGCGCTGGGTCGCATCTCGATGGGGCAGTTCATGCCCGGACTCAAGATCTCGAGAACGGGGAAGATCACGGCGATTGTCAGCGGACATCGGCCGAAGGCCGAAAGACAGGCGGCCCTGTACGAAGTCCCGTCGTCCTCGATCTACAGCTACGAGAACTTCGACGAGATCCGGCACAACAAGGAGATCGACGCCGTATACATCGCGCTTCCAAACTCGATGCATGCGGAATACACGATCCGCGCGGCGAAAGCAGGCAAACACGTGTTGTGCGAGAAGCCGATGGCGACGAGCCTGGCGGATTGCCAGGCCATGGTCGCAGCGTGCCGCAAGGCGAACGTGAAGCTGATGATCGCTTACCGCTGCCAGTACCATCCGTCGCACCTGAAGGCCATTGAGCTCATCCGCACTGGGGCCGTGGGTCAGGTACAGGCGATCGAGAGCGCTTTTGGGTTCAACATCGCGCCGGGCGAGTGGCGGCTGA
>DATDIL010000227.1:0-33503 GCA_036521075.1 Steroidobacteraceae bacterium
ATCAATGAGTTCGTCGCATGAGAGGAAGTGCGTGTTCGATAGGTAGCCGTTGGGGGGAACGTAGTTGGACGGTGGACTGAAGTGCATCAGCTTGCGCTGCGTCCAGGTAGCAGATTGGGTCGAATCCGCCGCGGCGGTCGCGGGTGCTGCCACTGCGGCCGTGGTCGCCCCCATGAGACCGATGCTCGCAATGAGCACCAGGAGTGGGATACGCATGACACACCTCCTTCTACCGGATCCTAGTACTAGGGTAGCGCCATCGGCGCACGCGCCTCGTTAATGATTGATGGATGATCTTTAATGCGGCTGCGCAACACGATTGGACCAGGCGCATCTTTCAGTACAGGCCCGGAATCAGCCGCTTCGTTCTGGTCATGTACTGGCCATACCTGTCACCCAGTCCGCAGCGCAACACGTCTTCCTCCACCCGAATGCGATTCAGTAGGGCCACGGTCGTGGGGACGGTCAGCGCGATCAGGCTCACAAGATTGCACAGGCACAGCGCCGCGCCTAAATGAAAGAGCAGGATGCCCGTGTACGCTGGGTGACGCACGTAGCGATAGGGGCCCGAGTCGACGAGTTGGTGCCCTTCCCTGACGGCGACGTTCACGGTGAAGAAGCGTCCGAGCGTTGCAATCGACCACCAGCGCAACAATTGTCCCGCAATCATGAGCGTCAATCCGGCACGGAACAGCCCGTTGCCGCCGATGGACGCCTGCGGAACCCAAAGGCCGGCGCTACCGATCCACCAGGCGAGGGGGAAAGCGATCGCAAGCAGTCGCAGTGAGCCGCGGTCGTCCGCGCGGTCCTGACGACCCGCACGCATGCGTCGCGCGATGATGCTCTCCGAAATCCAATAGAGGGCGAACAGGGTAACGAAGGCAATTTTGGCCTCCGAACTGAGCAGAAAAAACGCTGATTTTGGCATCGACGTATCATCCCACCGTGGCGAGCCGTGACAGATCGGTACTTACGCGTCGCTGGCGACGACCGTTGAGCGTCGCCCCGATGAATGTGAAGCGAACCAGGTAGTGGTAGCTCAACAGCAGGACCGGTACTGCACCCGCAATGGCCAGCAGATACTTGACGCTCGCCGGCCACGGTAGCGGATGAAGCAGCCCTTCGAAGAAAATCAGCGCCGGGATGTGCATGAGATAGAGCCAGTAGGACGAATCGGCGAGGTAGCGGCGCACCGTGCTGTAGCCTTCAAGATGCCGCAGCGCGAATCCGATCAGCGCGAATGACCAGAACCAGCCGCCCACGACGTAGCTTGTTGTGTATACCACGAGCTCGCCCGGCTCGAGGAACGATCCCCAATGAGGCGTCGAACCGCCGATCATGCGGCACACGGCCCACATGGCAAGCGCGAGGGCGCCGTAAAGAGCCCAGTGTTTGGACAGCGCTACCAACAGGACCTGCTGACGCTGCAGCAGCCAACCAAAACCAAAGAACAGGCCGTAAGCGATCAGCGCACCGGTATCCGGTATGAGGGACATGGGCGCCGGGAGGCCGCCCCAAATCGACCAGTCCTTGAGCTGGCAGTAGTATGCGGCGATGGGCGCCGCGAGGAGCAGCGGACCCCACGGTCCGCGCATCAGGAATTTGATCAGCGCATCGACGGCTCGATAAAGGCGCCCATGCGCCCCCAATACCGTGTTGAACGCCGAGCGCAGGATGAGCGCCGCTGCGTAGAACATGGCCAAGTAGTAGAGAAACCACAGGTGGATCAGATTGACGCTGGCGAGTAGGCCGTGGTGACCGGGGGAAGCCAAGGGTTGCGGGCCGCGCAGGCTGTGCGGGTCCGCACCCGCCGCGAGCGTTCCCAGCACGTAGGCGAGGCCCGTAACCAGCATCACGATCGGCAGGCCAACGACTAGCGGCACCAGGATTCGGCGCGACCGGTCCTTGATGAAGGCCGGTACGCCGCGCTGTTCGAGCAGCATGCGCCCAAAAAAGCCCGCGATCAGAAAGAACAAGGGCATGCGAAACATATGGATCGTGTACCAGATGGCCGCCAGCGCGTTGTTCGGTGATTCGTTCGCCACCCAGGGCAATCCGGCGATGAACGGCTGCGCGGCGTGCAGCGCAATACCCGACAGCAGCGCAAAGGCTCTGACGGCGTCGAGCGCGTGTAGTCTGTCTGAGGAGTGCATATCGACCTCTCACGGTGGTGGACCGGTTCGGGAAGTCATGCTGCTCGCGATCGCACCAATGCACCGGGGATTGCGACGAGCGTGCCGTTTTCGGCCGATAAACGGCTGCTATTGCGCGGTGAACTGCGGCGCGGGTGCCCCCCGCCGTTGGCGGCTACCACGGGCCGTTCAGCCTGCCGAACCTCCCGTTCGTCGCAGAAATTCGATTTCCCGCGAAAGATCAGCGACATTGTGCTCATGAAGCTTTGGACCAGCTCCACTCCGCTACTTCCCGTGTCGTGGCATAGGGGCGAGCTTCGCATTGTGCTTCTGGCCGTCGCGACGGCGTCCTGGGTCGGTCTCTACAGCGCACTGCAATACGGCGCTTCCGTTACGAACAGTGTCCTGACTGCCAACGTCACCGCCTTGAGCATCTGGCTGCTCACAATGCTCGTGCGCCTCACTTTGCGCGGTCGCCTGCCCGGCTGGGTGTTGGTGCCGGTGATCGCGGCCAGCACTTTTTTTGGCTCCAAAATCGCCGGCCTGATGGGGGCGCCGGATTACGTCGTGCAGCTGCTGCATCACCCCGAAACAATGGGTCGGGCGATCCTGTGCAATATCATGATCGGTATCACCATCACGGCCTTCTTTCTGTACTTCTCCTATTCCAGGGGCGTAAAGGAGGACTTAGAGCGCGAGCGGCGCCGCGCGGCCGAAGCCGCGCAGGCCGAGACGGCCGCAAGACTCGCCCTGCTGCAGGCGCAGATCGAGCCCCATTTCCTGTTCAATACCCTTGCCAACATCCACAGCCTGATCAAAGAAGACCCGGACACCGCGAGCCTGCTTCTGGAGGAGCTCAACTCTTATCTTCGTACCAGCCTGCGGCGCAGCCGGGCCATGAGCTGCTCCGTTGGCGATGAACTGGAGCTGATCGAGACCCTGCTGGGCATCGCTGCGGCGCGGCTGCGCGCACGCCTCGAATACACAATTTGTGCACCTGCGGAAGTTCGCGCCATGTCCTTCCCACCGCTGTTGCTGCAACCGCTCGTGGAGAACGCCATCCGGCACGGGATCGAGCCGGCAATCGCCGGTGGAACCATATCCGTCGATGTCCAATGGACACACGAAGTCCTGGAATGCACCGTAAAGGACACCGGCATGGGTCTGAAAGCCGACGCGCCCCCAGGAGTGGGACTGTCGAATGTGCGCTCGCGGCTGGCCAACCTGTTCGGTGATCGGGGAAAACTGGAGTTTTATACGAACGCGCCACGGGGCGTTATCGCAAAGTTGATCGTTCCCATCGCCACCACATGAGTGCCGAGTGAACACTGTATTGATTGCCGACGATGAGCCGCAACTGGCCCACGACCTGGCGCAGCGACTGAAGCGCTGTTGGGATGGCGTCGAAATCGTTGCCGTCGTCAACAACGGGGTGCGAGCCGTGGCCGAACTTAAGCGCCTGAGCCCGCGCTACGCGTTCCTCGACATCCGCATGCCAGGCCTGAGCGGACTTGAGGTCGCCGCGGCCGCCGCGGCCACCCGTATCGTCTTCGTAACGGCCCACGAGGAATATGCCGTGTCCGCCTTCGACGCCTCCGCCACGGACTACCTGCTGAAGCCGGTCTCCGATGCGCGCCTCGCCCAATGCGTCCTGAAACTGCAACAGGCCACGGCACCCCGGCCGGACCTGATCGCGCTGCTCAAGAAACTCGAGCAACCCGCGACCTCCTACCTTTCATGGCTGCACACCGGCCTGGGCAATACCACACGCGTCCTGGCAGTGGATGAAGTCTTGTACTTTCAGTCCGGCGACAAGTACACGGAAGTGATCACTGCCTCCGAGCGACATCTGATTCGCACGTCTCTCAGGGAGCTGAGGCAGCGCCTGAACCCCGAACAGTTCGCCCAGATCCATCGCAGCACCATCGTCAACCTGCGCGCCGTCGAAAAGCTCGAACGGAACGTGTTGGGTCATGCACACATTCATCTGAAGAATCATCCGGACACAATCCCCGTGGGCCGCGCGTATCTCGCACAGTTCAAGAAAATGTAGCCGTCTGCCTCGGATGGCTGGCGAGAATAGCAAGAAACATCAAGCCGTTCGGCCGGCCCGGCGGTAATATCCGCAGCGCCGGGGGCATGACCATCAAAATACCTTGAATCTCACCGGGGGACTTCATGAACAGATGTTACGGCTTGCTCAAATACGTTCTGTGTGCGGGCCTGCTTCTCAGTGCCGCAGCGAGCCGCGCTCAATCCCAGCCCGCGGACGCTGCACCGGCGCGCTCCGGGGCTGCCGAGGCAATGGTCCTGGGACCGCAACAGGCTGCCCTGGGCGCCTTGTTGGGCAGCTGGGACGTGGACATCGTTTTGGCGGACGGTTCCAAACCCGCACAGCACTCCAAAGGCAAAGCAGAATATTCCTGGGTCATAACCGGGCGCTGGTTGGGCTGTCATCTGACCGGAGAAATGCTCGGATTTCCCTATGAGGAATTCACGATCGTGGGCTACGACAGCTACGCCAAGAACATCGTCGAAGTCGCCGTCGAATCCCTCGACAACTCGATGCTGCTGTCACGCGGTCCGACCTCCGGAGCGAATCAGGCGGTCACGGCATTATACGGGGAGCTCGATGAATATTCGGCCGGGGTTTTGCACAGTCCCTACAAGGTCGTGCTCAAACAAGTGAACCGCGATCGTCATGTCACGACGATCCTGGGATTCGATGACAGCGGCAACGAAGTGAAGAAGGTTGAGTTCACCTTTTCACGCAAGTCAGCGGCGCGGTAGGTCATGCGTTGTCCGGGCCCGGGGCTTGGGCCCGATGGCGACGTCAAGGTTGTTGCCGTAAGGTCAAAGGTGACATTGACGCCAACGCTCGGGTGGCGGGTATATTGCGTAAGGATGGCGCAGTGCTATCGCAGCCATTTGTCACCGCTCCCGCTAGCGTGGTGCATTCCACGTGAAAGGAGTGCATGGGGATGGATATGAAACTCGACGCAGCTCTCATTCGCCAGGAGCGCGAGAAGCGGGCCTGGAGCCAGGAACACCTCGCGGGTGTCACCGGTCTTGCGCTGCGCACCATTCAGCGCATCGAATCGACCGGTTCGGCGTCCTATGAGTCTGCCGGCGCAATCGCTGCCGTGTTCGATCTGCCCGTCAGCGCGCTGCGCGACGTCCGAACGGAATCCACCGTGCACACCGGGGGGATGCGACGTTGGCTCACCTGGCATCGCCTGTTTACCGTGCTCGGCTGTGGCTTGGTCTCGGCAGTATTTTTGCCCCCCAATTTCCACATGCAGATCCCGGCGGCGGTGGCATTCTGGGTGGGCTGCGAACTGGCTATCCTCACCCGGCGCAACGCCCTGCCAATAGATAGTTAGCCGCGCGCGATCTGATCCAGCACGGCCAGCTTGTCGCTGGGCAGGTTCAAACTGGCGGATGCGAGGTTTTCGCGCAGATGTGCCACCGATGCGGTGCCCGGAATCAATAAAATGTTCGGTGCGCGCCGCAACAGCCACGCCAGCGCCACCTGCATCGGTGTGGCACCCAGGCTCTTGGCGACGTCGGACAGCTCGGTCGACTGCAACGGCGTGAATCCGCCGAGCGGAAAGTACGGCACATAAGCAATGCCTTCTGCTGCAAGCTGGTCGATCAGCGCATCGTCGTGCCGGTGCGCGAGATTGTAGTGGTTCTGGACGCACACTATGTCCGCGATGGCGCGTCCTTCATCGATCTGCTTGCGGGTGACGTTGCTAAGGCCGATGTGGCGAACCAGCCCTTGGCGCTGAAGCTCCGCAAGGGCGGCAAGTGGCGCTTCGATGGAGCCCTCGGCGGGGCCGTGGACGTCAAACATGATGCGCAGGTTGACAATCTCGAGTGCGTCCAGGCCCAGATTTCGAAGGTTCCCATGCACCGCGCTCGCCAGCTCCTGCGGCGAGTATGCCGGATTCCACGAGCCGTCTTTTCCGCGCAGGGCGCCAATCTTGGTGACGATCACCAGATCACTTGAATAGGGGTGAAGTGCTTCGCGGATTATCTGATTGGTGACGTGCGGTCCGTAGAAGTCACTCGTGTCAATGTGATTGACGCCGCTCGCTACTGCCTCGCGCAGCACCGTCACTGCTGCTTCCCGATCTTTCGGCGGCCCAAATACACCCGGTCCGGCGAGCTGCATCGCGCCGTACCCCAGACGTTTCACGCTGCGCGCGCCGAGCTTGAACGTTCCGGCATTGCTGATATTCGTCATGCGGCTGGCTCCTCTCGCGTGTCCGTGACTGTACCCGGAAGCGGTGAGCAGCGGCAGCAGCGCCTGCAGCCTCAGCGAAGCCGCGTTCAGGTTTATTGCGGCGGCGGCATGTGCTGCGCGCCAGCGCTGCCGCCGGGAGACGTAGCGGGGTCGGGGGCCGCGCTCCTCGTCTTCAACGCCCGCGGCCATGCCTGAAACTCCGCCGGACTCAGGTAGCCGTCGTGATTCACATCCAGCATCGCGAAAGCCTCGTACAAACCCGGGTCGGCCCGGGCTTCAATCAAGGAGATTCTGCCGTCATTGTTGGCGTCCAAGGTCCTGAAGGCGATCGGCTTCAGCTCCGAATGAGCCGCCTGCGCGAAGAGCATTTCGCCGGACGTGCACGTCAATAAAACAAAAGCGAGCGTCACCGCCGTTTTCATATCCGAACTCCTTGCGATTACCGACCACGCTAGTGCCTGGCTGACGTGTTTGCCACCGAGGAGGCGCTTGACCAACCCATCCATAACCCCGCGACGCCGTGTCGGCGGATACCCACGGCTGCTTCCGCCACGGCCAAATATTTGCGTTCTTCGGGAAGCCGGTAAGCGATTATCGGCGTATTTGAATCTTTGGCGCTATGATCCGCGTAGTGCGCGCAGTGCGATGATGCTTAGGACACACCGGCCATGTCATTTCCTTATCTCACTGACGTCATCAACGCCCTGTTCGGCACGCGCTGGCATCTGCCCATACCGATGTTCGGAATCATCGTCGCCATCGCAGTGGTTCTGGCCGCTTGGGTTGCGACCCGGTTGGTCACACAGTACGAGGTACTCGGCAAACTGCCGCCTCAATGTCACACCTTTGTTACCGACTTGGTGCTCGTGTCGGTTCTCGCCGGAATCGTCGGCGCCCGCGTATTCGATATATTGGATAACCTCAATCGCTTCATCGCCAATCCCATGGCCATGATCCTTACCCGATCCGGATTTTCCATATATGGCGGCCTGTGCTTCGGGATCGGGGCGGGCGTGATATTCGTGAAGCGCCGCTCGGTCCCCGTCATTGCGATGTTGGACGCCACCGCGCCCGCCATGATGCTCGGATACGCAATCGGGCGGCTCGGCTGCCAGCTGGCCGGCGACGGGGATTGGGGGATTGCGGCCAACATGCTCTTGAAACCACGCTGGCTACCAAACTGGTTCTGGGCGCAGACCTATGACGGCAACATTGCCGGCGTAATGATTTCGGCTCCTGGCGTCTACCCCACACCAATCTACGAAATCATCATGGCGCTAGGCATCTTCTGGGTACTGTGGCATCTGCGATTGCATGCTCATCGCGACGGCTTCCTGTTTTCGACCTACCTGCTGCTCGCAGGCTTCGAGCGGTTATTAATCGAAAAGATCCGCATCAACACGCGCTACGATGTGTTCGGCGCTCACGTCACTCAGGCCGAAGCGATCTCATTGCTCCTGGTCGTTGCGGGTCTGGTCGGTGTCCTCGTGACGATCCAGGAGAAGCGAATGTGGATGAGAGTCCTCGTCGCGGCCGGCGTTCTGTCCGCGCTGTCCGCGTGCGCACTCCATTCCTGACTAGCCGGGGTTATGCGCCGTCATCGCGCCGATCGCATTGTCGACGTGGGTCTTGCAACCGGCCATGTCGCCCCTATCGCTGTCATCCTTCGCGTTCACGAGCTCTTTTTGCGCGGCCATCTTTTCCACGCCGGCCGGCATTTTCAAGAGCATTGCCATCGCCGTATCCATCAGCTTCCCGCAGCTGAGCACTGCCGCATTCGTCGGCGGCAGGGTAACGTCGGCCCGCGCTAACTGCGTGAGCGGCAGACTAAGCGCGAATGCGCAGATAAAGCTGCGGCCCGCTCTGTGCATGTTCATGCGTTTAATCTGCGACGCAGCGGCCGCGCGCTCAAGCGCCGCGCGCTTCAAGTGAGCGTCAGAGACCGCTTACCCGTTTAGCGGGTAAACAGCTCCGTGACGATGACATCCATGGGGATGTCATGAAGCTGCGGATAGATGGTCGGCAGTTCCGCATCCGCAAAGGCGATGCCGATGGTTCTTGGGCGTGGGCTTGCGGCGGCCAAGGTGCGGTCATAGAAGCCACCGCCATACCCCAATCGGTAGCGCCCCGAATCGAATCCGACCAAGGGCACGACCAGGATGTCCGGGGTGACGATGTCGCGCTGCGGCGGGACCGGAATGTTCCAATGCCCGCGTTTCAGCGCCACGCCCGGCCGCCAGCGCCAGAACTCCACCGGCGCCGCGTCCTGCACCACGACGGGCAAGCCCACGGTGCCGCCCGCCTCAACGTGCGCACGGGCAAATTCGCGCAAGTCGATCTCGCCGCGAATCGGCCAGTACACGCCCAGCACGGGGAAGCTCACGACATCGATGACCGAGCGCAGGTAGTCAATGACCGGCTCGCTCAGGCGCTTGCGCTCGGCCGGGTCGCGCGCCATGCGCCGGGTGATAATCGCGGTGCGCTTGCCCCTGCGCCAGGCCTTGATCTGGTCCCAGGTTGACGGTGCGGGCTCGATTTCCAGCGCGAAGCACACGGGCGAGCTGTATTCGCGCGGTTCGTCGGGATCGTTCATCACCGGCGAACTATGCGACCGGGCGTCAAGGGTGGCAAGCTGGCGCACCAGCACATTTTCCGCGGGAGCAGATCGTTGCAGGACGTGATTATCGTGGGGGGCGGTCCGACCGGGTTCATCACCGCACTGGGTCTGGCACAGGCCGGGGTGCGCGTGAGCGTGATCGAGGCGGAGCCGAAGATCGTCGATTCACCGCGTGCGGCGGTGTACCACTGGAGCGTCGTCGCCGGCCTCGAGACGCTCGGGATTCGTGCGGAGGTCGAAAACACCGGCTTTCGGAAACAGGATTACACCTACCTCGTGCACAAGAGCGGTGAGCGTATCGATTTCAGCCTGGACGTGCTGGAGGGTCTCACCCCGTATCCTTATAACCTGCACCTGGGACAGCATCGACTTGCCGACATCGCCTTACGCCGTCTTGCGCGCCATGCGCACACCAGCGTGCACTTCAATACGCGGCTGACCGGGCTGCGCCAGGATGCCGATGGCGTCACGTTGCAGGTCCACACGCCCGGCGGTGCCGAGGAGCTGCGCGCCAAGTGGGTCATCGGCGCCGACGGCGCCGGGAGCACCGTGCGCCGGCAGCTGTCCTTGGAATTTGACGGCATGACCTGGCCCGAACGTTTCGTCGCCACGAATCTGTATTTTGATTTCGAGCGCTATCAGTACGCGCGCGCAACCTTTCTCATCGACGACGTGCATGGCGCCGTCATCGCCAAGATCGACAATGAGGGCCTGTGGCGCTGTACCTATATGGAGGATGCGGACCTGTGCGAGGAACTTCTCATGGAACGCCTGAAATCCGTCTACGCCGCCATCGTCCCCGGCGCCGACTACAGCATCGAGCGCGCGACGCCGTATCGCATGCATCAGCGTTCCGCCGCGCGCTACCGGGTTGGGCGCATCGTGCTGGTCGGGGATGCCGCTCACGTCACCAATCCCACCGGCGGGTTGGGATTGACGTCCGGATTGTTCGACAGCTTCGCACTGTACCCGGCCCTGGCCGCCGTGATTGTCGATGGCGCGGAGGGATCAGTGCTGGACCGGTATGCCGCCTCGCGCCGCGAGATCTTTCTGAACCTCGTTTCGCCGCAGGCCATTGCCAACAAGCGGCTGATCTACCACGCGAACGGCGGCGGCGCGCAACTCGAGGAAGCCCTGGTAGGGCTGCGCCGCCTGCGCACGGACCGGCAATTCGTGCTGCGCCGACTGATGTTTCTGAAGTCTCTCGAAACGCCACCTGCCGGACCTGGATCAATCCTCTAAGGTCTTGGTGCGCTGCGGTCCCGCGGCCCGGTGCTAGACTGCGACCTCAGGGAACCTAAAGGGCTTTGTGATCAACCGGCGGATTTTCCTTGAGGTCGCGGTGGCCTCAGCCTTACCGGCGATGGCCGGCGTGCGAGCGGATGCCGATGCGGGGCAAACCGCAATTCCGGCGTGCGTTGCCGTTCACAGCTTCCTCATCGACGCGCGCTATGTGCCCAGTCGCACTGCCGGTGACCGGCTGCGTGCCGCGGGCGCAGACGTGCACGCGCTCCCGGACGGTGACGTCACTCAGGTGTGGCTGCAGCGGATCGGGCCAGCCTGGCGGGAGCATCCGGTCACCATCGCCGGCCTCACTGCACGGCCCGCACTGTTCTGTCTTGAGCAACTGGCCCGGGGCTGCGGCTTGCGCGTCGTCTTTCACGCCGAGCACGTGGTGCTTGAGGCAGGGCGTACCGAGCATCGCCTGCTGCGCGGCGCGCAGGCCGCCGATCTTGCCGCCGGCGACCTGTCACGGGCGGGTCCGCTGTGGCCGTCGCGAATCGCGCAAGTCATTGCGAATCACTCCGGCGTCGCGGTCCGCGAGCGCTTCGGTCCCTCCGCGGCCTCCTTGGAACCCTCCTTGCCACCCCGCGCGCAGCTGCTGACTTCCTGGATCATCGCGGCCGTCTGAAGCCACCGATCGCTACGCTCGCCGCCTGGCGCCAGGCCGTCGGTGCCGAATGGGTCTTCACCTCCGATGCGCCGCCAATCAGCATGGCATTCCGCTGTATCCCCGGGCACCCCGGCACCCAATCCCTGCAGCTGAAATACCAGGGCAAACTGCCCCCGGTGCGGCTCGAGCGGACCGACCTTTCGCCCCAGGGTTGTGAGTGTTTTCGTGCGCCAGGGGGTGTTGCTGAGGGCCCCGTTGCGCAAGACCGAAATCACGGATGTCGAACTCGCTGCCCTGGACGCCTACGTGAGCGCTCATTTCAAGGCGCCCTGACGCATATAGGTCCTTGATTTTTAAGGGCGTCGAAACGAAATATGCATAGACGCAAGAAGTCTATCTAAGATATTGAGCCGCCTGGATCCGCGGCCTATCATCCACGCCCCCCCACCATCGGGACCATCTTGGCTAACTGGAAAGAACGCCTCGCCGAGCGCATGCCGACCGAACTGGCGCGCGAAATCGACACCTACGAAGGCCAGATCGAGCTCAAGAAACAGGGCCGGATCGACGACAAGGTGTTTGCCGAGACGCGCCTGCGCCGCGGGTCCTACGGCCAACGTTACGACAACGGTCAGCGTCACGATGGCCTGGCCCATCAGACCCTGCCGTATCCGGGTACCGCCACCAAGGGCGTCGATACGGTGTGGGATGCGCCGGGCATGCAACGCATCAAGATCCCATTCGGGGGCATGAATCCCGATCAGATGGACGTGCTCGCGGATGTCGCCGAGGAGTACTCGGATGCCATCATCCACATCACGACCCGCCAGGACGTGCAGCTGCACTACGTCCACATCGACGATGCGCCGGACCTGATGCGCCGGCTGGCCTCCGTCGGCATCACCAGCCGCGAGGCCTGCGGCAACTCGGTGCGCAACGTCACCGCCTGCCCGCTCTCCGGGGTGTGCCGCTGCGAGGCGTTCGATACCACCCCCTACGCCAAGGCCATGGCCTACCACCTGCTGGGGCACCCGGACACGCAGGAGATGGGCCGCAAGTTCAAGATCGCCTTTTCGGGCTGCAAGACCAGCAGCTGCGGACTCACCAACATCCACGATCTCGGCTTCATCGCCAAGACCTGGCAAGCGAACGGGGCCACGCACCGCGGCTTCGAAGTCGTGGTCGGCGGCGGCTTGGGCGCCGTCCCCTACGATGCGAAGCTGTTCGATGCGAGCGTGCCGGAGGAGGAAATCCTGCCCCTCGCTCAGGCGACCTGCCGCGTCTTCGCCCGCCTGGGCGAGAAGCGCAATCGCGGCCGCGCGCGCATGAAGTTCCTGATCGAGAAGATCGGCTTCGAGGAGTTCCGCCGCCTGGTGCTCGAGGAGCGCAAGATCCTGCGCCCTGATCCGCGCTGGACCGAGTACCTGAAGGATGTCGAGCGCTATCACGAGACCTCCGCCCGGCCGGCCTCGAGCCTCGATACGAGCTCACTCGATCCGGAATTCAAGGCCTGGCGTGAGACCAATGTGTACGCGCAGCGGCAGAGCGGCTACGTGGTCGCGACCATCACCCTGCCCCTGGGCGATCTGACCTCCTGGCAGATGCGCCAGCTGGCGAACGTGGCGCGCAAATACGTGGGCGAGAACGTGCGCTCCACCGTCGAGCAGAACATGATCCTGCGCTGGGTGGCCGAAGGCGATCTGCCCGCGCTGTACGCCGATCTGCAGCGGCTGGACCTGGCCCTGCCCGGCGCGGGCAAGATCGAGGATGTGGTCACCTGCCCCGGCACCGACACCTGCAAGCTCGGCATCGCGGCCTCGCGCGGCCTCGGCGCGGTGCTGCACGAGAGCCTCGTGCAGCGGCAGAAGGACGGCGCCATCGACCCGGCCGTGCGCGAGCTGCACATCAAGATGTCCGGCTGCTTCAACTCCTGCGGCCAGCATCACCTCGGCGACATCGGTTTCTACGGCGTGTCGCGCAAGGTCGGCGGCGTGGCCGTGCCGCACTTTCGCGTGCTCATGGGCGGGGAGTGGGAGAACAACGGCGGCACCTATGGCCTGACCATCGGCGCGGTACCGTCCAAGCGCATTCCCGAGTTCGTCGATCACGTGACCCGGCGCTACCAGGCCGACCGCAAGGACGGCGAGCGCTTCAAGGACTACGCCGCGCGCATCGGCAAGAAAGCGCTCAAGGAGATGGTCGATGCCTACTCCGCGGTGCCCCCCTATGCCGTGGACCGCAGCTTCTATTCGGACTGGCGCGATCCGCGCGAGTTCACGATCTCGGACATCACCACCGGTGAGTGCGCCGGCGAGGTCGTGCTGCAGATCGAGTTCGACCTGCAGGCGGCCGAACAGCGCAACTTCGAGGCCCAGGTGCACCTGGAGCAGAATGACCTGAAGAAGGCGGACGAGTCGGCCTATCAGTCGATGCTGATCGCCGCGCAGGGACTGGTGCGCACCCAGATGCGCGACATCACCGATGATCCCGAGCAGATCGTCAGCGAGTTCAAGAAGCGCTTCTACGACACGCAGCTGTTCCAGTCGCCCGATGCCGGCCAGTACGCCGGCGGCAAGTTCGCCCTGTACCTGCTGAACCGCCATGCCGACCAGGACCCCGCGCTGACCCTCGACCGCGTGCGGCACCTGATCGAGGAAGCGCAGCTGTTCATCGAGGCGGCCTACAGCTGCCACCATCGCCTCACCGAGCAGCGCGCCCGCGCCATGGCGGCCTTCAGCAAGCCCGCGCCCGCCGCAGCGACGGTATAGAAACCGTGGATCTGCACAAGTTCGGTATCAAGCTCTTCGCGGTGAGCGCGCAGGGCTTCGACACCCTCAAGCTCATTCCGATGTACCACCGCTGGATCCAGCAAAAGGCGCTGGCGGACCTGCTCATCGACGTGGCCGACTACAGCCACGTGCCGGCCGGGCCCGGCATCATGCTGATTGCGCACGAGGGCAACTACGCGCTCGATGACACCGGCCACGAACGCGGCGTCCTGTACTACAGCAAGCACACCCTGCCCGGGGAGCTGTCCGAGCGGCTCGTGCAGGTCGCGCGCAAGGTGCTGAAGGCCACGCAGCTGATGACGGCGGATGCTGAACTCAACGGCGAGCTTGCGGTGCCCGGCAACCGCCTGCAGTTCTTCGCCAATGACCGGCTGGTTGCGCCCAACACGGACGCAGCGTACGCCGAGCTCGAACCCACGCTCAAGGCCTTCCTCGAGCGCCTGTATGCCGGGGCACCGTATACGCTCGTGCGGGAGAGCGATCCGAAGGAGCGCCTGTCGGTGCGGGTGCAAACGGAACAAGAAGTGCCACTGGAGACCCTGCTCGCCCGCGTGAGCTAGGCCCGCGGCCGGCGCCACAGAGCGCCACTTTTGCCCCATGGGGCTGCCACAACTGCCGGCCAGAGTGTCACTCAGCGCGGTAAATGAACGCCGCGGGAGTTACCAAGATGTCTGCGCGGGTGGATGCGGTCCTCGAGGTGCTGCGTCGGGTTCTCATCGAACCCATCGGCCGGTTGGGCTCACGGGACCGCTGGCGACTCACGCTCCTCGCACTGCTCGCGGTGCTCCTCTACACCGCATACCGGCATCCGCCCTTCGCCACCGCTGCCGGCGGTGAACTGCTGGTACGGACCAACGAACTCAATGGCGCCGCGAGCGCCTATTCGGCCGGCACGGTACTCGTGATACCGGGCGTGCACCAGGTGCGACGGTTTTCGAGCCGCGACCAGGTCTACCGGTTGACCGAAGGCGCCAGTGCCACCGGGCCCGCGCCCTTCCAGTCCACCGAAGGGCTGTCGATCGGCGTCGATCTGACGGTGCGCTGGGCCATCGACCGCAGTCGGATCGCGCGCCTGTCGAAGGACTACCCGGATGATCTGAACCAGGACCTGGTGCGCCCCGCGGTGCAGGGCATCGCCTATCCCTTGTTTGCGCGCCACACGGTGCGCGAAATCTTCTCCGGACAGCGTTCCGCCATCCAGCGTGAACTCACCGCGCAACTTGGCCCGAAGCTTGCCGCCATGGGACTGGTGCTGCGTGGCGTGAGCATGGGCCAGGTCGACTTGCCGCCGGATTACCGCGCGGGCATGGAGAAGCTGCTGGCCGAGGAACTGGAGACCGAGAAGGTGCGCTACACGCTGCAGCTGAAGGAAGCACGGGTGAAGCAGACCGCGCTCGAGGCCGAAGCGGACAAGGTGCGACGCGAATCCGCTGCAGAAGCGGCCGGCCAGGAGCAGGTCATCGCCGCGCGCGCGCAGGAGGAGACCATGAAGCACATCCTGCCGTTCAAACAGAAGCAGATCGAGCAGCGCCAGCTCGAAGCCGAGGCAGACAAGGTTGCGCGCATCCGCACCGCCGAGGGGGCGGCCGAGGCGCGCCGCATCGAAGCGCAGGGCGAGGCGGATTCGCGGCAGAAGCTGGCGAATGCCGAAGCCTATCGGGTCGATCTCGTCGGCAAGGCGAGCGCCGGCCAGATGGCGCGCGAGGGCGCGCTCGTCACCCAGTATCCCCTGCTGATCCAGAAGACCTTGGCGGACAAGCTGTCCGACAGGGTGCAGGTCATCATCGCACCGACCCCCGATGCCGGTCACTTCATCGGTTCGAATCTGATCGGGGAGAACAAGCCGTGATGCTCGCGATCGCCGCGGCCCTGGCGATCGTGGTGCAGGATCACACGCCGCTGCGTTCCGCGGCGCAGTCGGGTGCGACGCAGCTGACCACACTGGCGCAGGGCGACGTCCTCGAGGTGCGTGGCGAGCATGCCGGTTACCTGCAGGTGTACAACTACCGGCGCGAACGCGGCGGGTATCTGCGCAGCGAGGCCGTCCGCTTTGTCGGATTGAGCGCGAACGATGCGCCCGGGCTGCTCGCCGTGCTGCGCTTCCTGCGCGACAGCCGCGGTTCCGAAGCACTCGGCATCAGCTATGGTGCCGCGTACCTGAAGGCCGCACCGCCGCAGGCGCTGACGGCCGAGCCGCTCGAAGCGATTGCGCGCATGGCCGAGCGGCTCGCCGATGCCGCCTCGAGCAGCGCTCCGACGGGAATCGATGTCGGTGCGCACCTGGATGTGGTCGGACAGTTCGGGATCCGCATGCGCAGCTTCGAGGTGAACGGGCGCGTGCAGACCTGTTACGACGGAGAGCTGTTCCGTCGGGTGCTCGCGCTGCCGCAGGCCAGCGACGAGGAGCGCGCACTGGCGGGCCTGAGTCTCACGCGACCCGACTGCATCGATCCGGAGCTGGGTCCCACCGCCCGGGATGCCCTCGACAAGGAGCGTGGCGCCATCCTCGACGGAATCGTCGAGCGCGATCTGACGCCCCTGACGCTCAGCCGGCTGCGTTCGCGGCGCGCCGCCGTCTGGGCCATCATTGCCTTCGAGAAGGCATGCCATGGCGAAGCCGCCGCCATCGCCGGACAGCGCGCACTGACCGCGCTGCTGGGCGTGCGGGTCAACGACCTCGGTGAGGACCGCAGGTCCGAGTATCTCGACACCATCGTGCGCGTCGGCGCCAGCCGCTGGGCCGCTGCCCTCACGCCGCCCCCATCCAATCCGCTCACGCTCAGCGCCACCGCCGATGATCCCGGCCAGACCTGCATCGCGTTGAAGAATCCGCAGGCCGCCGCCGCCCCGCTCGTGCAGCGCTGCACCTACGGCATCCCGTGGATCGCCTCGGCGCAGGTGATAGCGCGAGGTGCGGCCGTGGTGCTGGCGGTGCAGCCGCTGCGCAGCTGGCGTGAACTGTGGATATTCCACAAGCGCAACGGAACCTGGGTCGTCGATGTGCTGCCGCCCGGATACAACGATCCCGACGAGGGTTACATCGAATACGCAGGCTACGTGCCGGGCACGCGGCGGCTGCTGATCGCGCGTGAGCTCAAGGAGCGCGGCCGCTTCGTGCGCAGCTTCGCGGAACTGCGGCTCGATGATCTCGTGACGGTCAGGCAGGCCAGCCGTCCCGGGCTGCTGCGCGACTTCGGTGGCTGGGCCGATGCGGGATGGAGACGGGATACGCTGGCGCTGCATTGAGGTCTGGATGGATGTATCTTGCGTGCGGGCCCAGACCAGATCCGGCCCGGAGGAAATGCCAATGAACAAATACAGGATCGCTGTTCTGGATGACTACCAGAACATAGCGCTTGCGAGCGCCGATTGGATGCTCCTGCGCGACCGGGCGCAGATTGAGGTGTTTCAGGACCACCTTGCTGACCCGGATGCCGTGATTGAGCGGTTGATGCCATTCGATGTCCTGTGTGTCATGCGTGAGCGGACGCCACTGCCCCGCAACATCATCGAGCGCCTGCCCAATCTCAAACTCATTGCCTCGACTGGCCCTGGAAACGCGTCCATCGATGTCGCGGCCGCAGGCGACCACGGGATCACTGTGGTTCATACGGGGTACAGGTCGGACCCGACCATCGAATTTACCTGGGCGCTGATCCTCGCCTGCGCGCGCAATATCGTCGCGGAGAGCAACTCCGTTCGATCCGGCGGCTGGCAGCAGACCGTCGGCACGGATCTGCGTGGCAAGGTACTCGGAGTCCTCGGACTTGGGCGCATAGGATCGCAGGTGGCACGCATCGGTAGCGCGTTCGGAATGAACCCGGTGGCCTGGAGCCAGAACCTGACGCCGGAGAGTGCCAAGGCCGCCGGCGCAACCCTGGTCTCCAAGGAGCAGCTGTTCGAGCAGTCCGACTTCCTCACCATCCATCTGGTGCTGAGCAATCGTACGCGCGGTCTGGTAGGCGCCACGCAGCTGGGAAGAATGAAGCCGACGGCCCGGCTGATCAACACATCGCGCGGGCCGATTGTCGACGAGCAGGCTTTGATCGGCGCGTTGCAGCGCCGGCAAATCGCCGGCGCGGCAGTCGACGTGTTCGAGGTCGAGCCGCTGCCCCCGTCACACCCCTTCAGGACGCTGGACAACGTGTTGACGACGCCGCATATCGGCTATGTGTCGCGCGGACTTTACGCGACGTTTTACGGGGATACCGTTGCGAATATTCAACGCTGGCTGGACACCCAAACCCCTGCTGCGCCAGGCGGATGATGTTTGCGCTGAAAGTGGCTACCATTTCGGTCTGAGGGCCAAACCATTGCGCACGCAGCGCAGCAACGGGAGCCAGCCATGATTTTTGAATCCATAGCTTCCGGGGGCTGCCGCTCCTACCTGCTGGGCTGCGAGGAGAGCTGCGCCGCGGCGCTGATCGATCCGGAACTGAGCCAGCTCGACCGCTACCGGGTACTGGCGGCCAAGCATGGCCTGCGCGTTCACTATCTCATTGACACTCACACTCATGCCGATCATTTTTCGGCGACGCGACAGCTCGCGCGTGAACTGAACGTGCCGGTGGTCATGCATCGGGCGAGCCCGGCACCCTTTGTCGATCTGCGGCTCGAAGGCGGCGAAATGCTGGCGATCGGGCGCCTGCGCCTGCAGGCACTGCACACTCCCGGGCATACTGCCGACTCGATGTGTCTGTCGGTGGCGGACCGCGTCTTTACGGGCGATACGTTGCTCATCGGCGCGACCGGACGGACGGATCTGCCCAGTGGCGATGCCGGAAGTCTCTACGACAGTCTGTTCGGCAGCCTGCTCAAACTTGAGCCGTCCTTGATGGTGTTCCCTGCGCACGAGTACAAAGGGCGCTCGCACACCACCCTCGGCGAGGAACTTGCCGCGAACCCGCGCCTGCAGAGCCGTGATCGCGATGCGTTCATTGAGATGATGCAGAATCTCAATCTCACCATGCCCACCCATGTCACCGAGGCGCTGCGCACCAACATGAGTGGCGGCAAGACCGTGGCGCAAATGCTGGCCGACGCAGCGGCGATCGTGCCCTTCATGTCACTCGCCGAACTTCGTGCGAGTATCGACATTGCCCGCGCAGGCTTGATGGTGCTGGACGTACGCGAGCGCGACGCCTACGAGTCGGGACACATACCGGGGG
The DNA here is from genome assembly GCA_036521075.1 of Steroidobacteraceae bacterium. Lineage (GTDB taxonomy): Bacteria > Pseudomonadota > Gammaproteobacteria > Steroidobacterales > Steroidobacteraceae > DAIDKA01. Next base: position 18,850 of record DATDIL010000227.1, read on the forward strand.
CAGTGCACCTGCCGCGTGGGCAACTCGAGTTACGGGTGAATGACGAGTTGAAGGATCCGACTCAGCGAATCCTGGTGTGCTGCGAATTCGGGCGCATCTCCACTCTCGCCGCGGCGACTCTGCGGATCATGGGGTTTCAGGGAGCGGTTGCACTCGATGGCGGGATGAAGGCCTGGCGCGCCGCGGGTCATCCGCTCTCCAGCGCCCAGGGCACGTGAAGCCCTATTGCTTCGTCCTGATGCCCTTCGGTCGCAAGACTGACAATACCGGGCGCACGCTTGAGGAAATCGAGGCCGTGACCAAGTGCGCGAATTTACGTGGAAACGGGCGCAGTAATCGCTGTCCTGGCTGCCACCTTTACAGGGAGATTCTCATCGCGCCGTTCGAAGATGTCGCGATACGCGACGTAGCTGAGGATACCCAAGAAGACCAGCAACGCCGCTTCGGTGATGCCGTATGAAGGAATTAGCGTCAGGGGAATACCAGCGAGCATCACAGCGATAATGAAACGGGCGATGAGCCACGTGTTATTCACGCTCGAAGCTGATTGGGAGAGCTTTTGGGTCTCCACGAAGGACAATTCGGGCCAAAACACCGTTAAGGGGGCGTAGCAGATTCCAAGCACCCAGTTAACCAGTATGGCTTTACTCAAGAAGGAGGTCAGCAGTGCACCGGGCTTTTGAGAATAGAGCGCGTGCGCGGAAGGGTCAGGGGAAAAAAGTAACGCCTGGAAGACCACCCAGTCGAAGACCACCAGGGCCGCCCCTGCCACAAGGGATTTAACCCAAAACCGCAAATGAACGAATTCGCGCAGCACGCCCCAGGGTTGGCCGGCCTCATCGGCACCCCGGGCAACGCCGCAGACGATTGCGAATAGTGCGGGCAGCAACAACATTCCCAGTCTTTCGACCCAGAGCCTGGGAATGACGAAGCCGTACGCGAGGTTCACGGCACAGGTATCCACTGCCCCCAGCAGCGCGACCACAACCCCGAATCTAACCGGAGAGCGCACCAGCAGCTGCCAGCTCATCCGCAGCCAGCGCTTCCAGAATGGCTTCTCCACTTGCCTGGGTTCAAGGGTCGCGCTCATGAAGTCAATGCCTACGCCCGGCGCACCTGGGTCGTTTCTTCGTGGGAATACGAGATGAAGATATCCGACATGAAAGGATCTCGTTAGGGTGCGGCGCCTTGCGCCATCGCGAGAATGGCACGAAGAGTTATTCTCTTCCACAGTGCGGCAGGAGGGGACTGCACTGCAGCAGGCCGCTGCCGGGCCGGATACGGCATCGATTGCATGTGTGCAGGCGCAACATGGAGGCGCCCGCATCCTGCCGGCCGCTCAGGGCACTTTTACCCGCGCCTTCGCCGCCAGATAGCGCCGATTCATGGCGATCCGATCCTTGTCCGAGAAATGCTTCCTGGCATCGCTCCATGCGTTGCGCTCTTCTTCCTGGATGTGATGGTCGACGAGTTCCTTGAGCACTTTCGCCGCGGCCTTATGTTCTGCCGACTTTCCGTTCCGGATCGCGCCCAATTTCTGGAGCGTCTTGGCCGCCAGGTCGTGTTCGATATTGCCTTCGTGCCCGTCGACCTGGGCGTCCTTGTCCTTCAGCGCAATGATCGCCGCGTAGAGGATCTTTTCCTCCGCCTTGGTGTGTGGAACGAGCGCCCCTTTGATCTTCTTGACCAGGGCGTTGCGTTGCGGGGCGGTGTCTGCATTCTGCAGGTCCTCGAGCAGACTCTTCACCTCATCGTGCTCGGCCTTCAATGTGTCCAGCAGGTCCTGTTCGCCCGCCTCAGGCGGCACTCCTACCGCCCTCATTGCTGCCTTGCGCGCGTCCTTCATTACGGCCGAAATACCCATTCATTGCTCCCCGGGTGACGATTCGCGGTTCTCTTTCACAGCATCGGGCGACCTTCGTGCGCGACGAGCAGATCATGCATGTCGTTGGCGTGCTCTTCTTCCACCGCCAGGATGCCCACCAGCATCTGGCGCGTGGTCGGATCTTTTTCGCCAAAATATCGAATCAACTCTCGATAGTGATCGACCGCAATACGTTCCGCGATCAGATTCTCCCGAATCATGTCCACGAGTGTGTGGGCACTCCCGTATTCGGACACGGAGCGTGTCTCAAGTCCTTTCGGATCGAAATTCGGCGTGCCGCCCAGTTGATTGATACGTTCGGCAACACTGTGCGCATGCGCGCGCTCCTCATCGGCGTGCTGCTGGAACTCCGCCTTGACCGAATCGCTTGAGATGCCCGCCGCGGAGATGGCGTGCATGGTGTAGCGCAACACACACACCAGTTCGGTGGCCAGCACGCTTTGCAGGATTTCGATGGTTTTTTTCGCGTCACCTTCGTAGGTGAAGGTGACATTCCCCGACCCGATGTTTTCACGGGCACGGGCCCGCAGCGTCTTGACGTCCGTGAGAAACGGCGTTGGCTTTGCTGCATCGTTCATACGCGCTCCGGTGGTGTCCGGTCGGAAGAAACGGACCTTCCCATAAACAGTACCGGTATCGGTAACCGGTCCGTGTCAGCGATTGCGGCGAATGCTTGTCAGCCGATAAGCCACCAAAGCGCACGGCAGGCACCGGGTGCCTTTAATCCGCAAGGTCGAGCTGCTAGGGTGCCGGCAATGAACATCGATCCTGATAGCCCGTTGGCAATTGAAGACTACGCGCTTATCGGTGACTGCACGACCGCGGCGCTGGTGGGCGCCAACGGCTCCATAGATTGGCTGTGCTGGCCGCGGTTTGATAGTGGCGCCTGTTTTGCGGCGCTGCTGGGGCACTCGAAACACGGTCGCTGGTCCATAAATCCGGCTGGCGAGGTCTGCAGTTCCGTCCGCGCATATATCAAGGATACGGTCGTCCTCGAGACGTTGTTCGACACCGCTGATGGGCGTGTCGCGCTCATCGACTTCATGCCCGTCAACCAGGCCGCCTCCTCGGTGATTCGCATTGTCGAGGGCCGCACAGGCCGAGTGCCGATGCGCATGAATCTCACGCTTCGATTCGACTACGGATCGGCGGTTCCGTGGGTTTATCGATTGGACGAGGGTAACGGCAACATCGCCATTGCCGGCCCGAATCTCGTCGTGCTTCGAACCTCCGTGGCACTGCGCGGCGAAGGCTTGTCCACCGCTGCCGATTTCGACATCGAACCGCGGCAGCGGATCGCGTTCGCACTCAGTTATGGCCTGTCGCACCGGCCACCACCGCCGACCATTGACTGCGCGGCGGCCCTGCAGGCGACGCTGGATTTCTGGCGCGGATGGTCGGCGCGCTGTACCTACACCGGCAAGCGACGCGAAACCGTGGTGCGCTCCTTGCTCACACTCAAAGCCATGACCTTCGCCGAAACCGGTGCAATCGTCGCGGCGCCGACCACTTCGCTGCCCGAGCAGCTCGGGGGCCCGCGCAACTGGGATTACCGCTATTGCTGGGTGCGCGATGCCACACTCACGTTGACGGCCCTCATGGGCGGCGGTTACTACGAGGAGGCGGGTGCCTGGCGCGACTGGCTTCATCGGGCGGTCGCCGGCACCCCCCAGGACCTGCAAATCATGTACGGCATCTTCGGCGAGCGCCGTCTGGCCGAATGGGAGGTTCCCTGGCTTCCCGGCTATTACGGTGCCGCTCCCGTACGCATCGGCAATGCCGCGTCCGGACAGCTGCAATTGGATGTATGGGGCGAAATGATGGACGCGCTGCATCTGGCGCGCGAAGGGGGCTTGGCGACCTCGGAGTCCGCGTGGGACATGCAGTGCCGGGCGCTCGAACATCTGGCCGCCATCTGGCAGGAGCCCGACGATGGTATATGGGAGGTAAGAGGCCCCCGTCAGCATTTCACACACTCGAAGATCATGGCGTGGGTCGCCTTTGACCGCTGTATCAGGGATGCCGAGAAATATTCGTTGGACGCGCCGTTGGAGCAGTGGCGGAAAATCCGCGACGAGATTCATCAAACGGTGTTGGATCGTGGCTTCCATCCTGACATGCAGTCCTTCACCCAAAGCTTCGACTCGCGCGAGCTCGATGCGAGTCTTCTGCTGATAGCGCACGTGGGCTTCTTACCCATCGATGATCCGCGCGTGGCCGGCACGATCGCGGCCATCGAGCGCAATCTTGTGATTGACGGATTGGTCATGCGTTATCGCAGCGAGAGCGGTGCCGATGGCCTGCCGGCCGGGGAAGGCGTGTTTATTCCCTGTAGTTTCTGGCTCGTCGATGCCTATCAAAGGCAAGGCCGCGAAGCGGACGCGGACGCGTTATTGGAGCGGCTGCTTGCCTTGCGAAATGACGTTGGCCTGTTGAGTGAAGAATACGACACCCACGCGCAACGTAGTGTTGGCAACTTCCCGCAGGCCTTCTCGCATCTCGCGCTCGTACAGAGCGTGCTCGGTGCGCACGAGGGAATGCCGCTGCGCGACAAAGTGACGGGCAAACCTTGAGCGGGCGATGCACTGACTCGCCTGCCTCAAGGCTTGCGGGCGACGACCAATGAGTAGTAGCCCCCGCCGGTGCTAAAGGCATCCACACCGGTAAAGCCGACAGGCTCCAGGAAGCCGCGCAGTTCCGGCAGGCTGTACTGACGGCCACGGGTGCCGATCAGCATCATCAGCGAGAACGCCGCCGCCGGGAGCGGGCCGCAGCCATCTTCGTCCATCAGCATTTCGTGCAACACGATCCGGCCGCCGGACGGCAGTGCGTCAAAGGATTTCTTCACCAGCAGACGGCAGGTGTCATCGGACCAGTCATGCAGGATGTTCGACAGGAAATGGGCATCATGGCCAGTTGGCCACTGCTGCGTGAACATGTTGACGGCCTGCGTACTCACGCGCGGGCCCAAGCCCGATGCTGCGATGTATTTGTCAGCCTCGGCGCACACCGCGGCGATTTCCATCACCGTCGCGCGCAGTGACGGATATGCGTTCGCAATCGCGATCGAGAAGACGGCCGAACCGCCCCCCACATCGAGCAGGCTGCGAACCTGTCCGAACAGCGGTTGGACGCTGACCGCCTTCGCGGCAGCGCGGCTGTGCGCGTTCATGAATGCGGTGATCAACTGCGCCAGTCCCGGCGGCATTTCGCCGCGCTCCCACTCCGCTACGGCAGATGCGTAGGCTTCGGCTTTCACCTCGGGTCGCAGGGTCGCAAGCAGCTGCGCATGCAGCGGCTGGGTCTCGCGGAAGCGGTGCAGCAAGGGACCCGCATAGCCTTCGCCTTGCGGATGCAGCCAGGTCCGCGCCGCGGCACTCGCCCGCCAGCGCCCGTCGTGCCGCTCGACGAAGCCCAATGCCGCGAGCAGGCCAAGGTGCATCGCAAGTGCCCGCGCACCGACCGCAATCCGCGCCGCGAGCTCTTCGGTCGTGAGCGACTGCGCCGACAGTGCGACGAAAGTGCCGACCTCGTCGGCCACGGTCAGCACCGGCAGGCGATACATCGCCAGCCACGTGTCCCAGACCAGGCGATCGTCCGTTGTTATGGGAAGTGTGTCCATCGTACCCCCTGTTTTGTCTAATTTGACCCGAAACCTGCCTCGCACGCTATCCTTGATTTTGCGATTCAAACCGGAAAGGACCATGCAGGAGCTGCGAGCAGCGGCTGCGGACAGTAGCGCGGTACGGGTTGCCCTGTGGCGGGCGCTGCACCTGCAGGTCGACGCGCCACCGCATGTATTCGAAGATGCCATCGGTCTGCGGCTGGCCGCACCGGATGCGGGCTGGCGCCAGCGACCCGACATGGACCCCGCGGGTACCCGCGGCTACCGCGCAGGCGTCGTCGCCCGCGCGCGCTTCATCGAGGATCTTGTCTGCGATCAGCTGGATCAGGGCATCACGCAATACGTCCTGCTCGGCGCGGGTCTGGACACTTTCGCCCAGCGGCGGCCCGAGGTCGCCTCACGCCTGAAGGTGTTCGAGATCGATCAGCCCGGCGCTTCGGCCTGGAAGCGCCAGCGCCTGATCGAGCTGAGTTTCGGTGTGCCCGAGGGACTGCGTCTCGTGCCGGTCGACTTCGAGGCAGGTCAGTCCGGGTGGGCGCAGCTCACCGCCGCCGGCTTCGATGCCGGCCAGCCGGCGATCTTGGCTTCCACCGGCGTGTCCATGTATCTCACCCACGAGGCGAACCTGGCAACGCTGCGCCACGTCGCGAGGCTCGCTGCGGGTTCGATGCTGGCCATGACCTTCCTGCTGCCGCTCGATTTCATCGATACCGCCGAGCGCCCGCAACACGAGGCGTTGCATCAACGAGCCCGCGCCTCCGGCACGCCCTTCTTAAGTTTCTACCGGCCTGCCGACATGCTGGCCCTGGCCCGCGAGGCCGGATTCAGTCGCGCCGAGCACGTATCGACCGCCGACCTCACCGAGCGGTACTTCGGTGGCCGAACCGATGGCCTGCGGCCGACGACGGGCGAGTCATTCCTCTTCGCAACATGCTGACTTGGAATTTCATACAGTGGCCGGCGATGGTGGTGACCGTGGGCGCCGCCTGGTATGTCGCTTCCGCCCACAAGGGGCGCCGCAGACTTGGCTTCTGGCTATTCCTGGGCAGCAATGTGCTGTGGGTCATATGGGGCGTTTACAGCCACGCTTATGCACTCATCACCCTGCAGGCGTGTCTTGCCGCGATGAACATCCGCGGGGCGCGACGCAACGAACCCGTGCGGTGAGAAGCGGACTACACCGCGACGCGTTGCACACCGGAGCGCGTTCTTCGTGCGCCGCATTAGTCTGGCTCGCAACCCCAGTCTCGAGCCATTCAAATGAAGAGCCCGAAAATTGTCCGTCTCACGCCTCGCGCCTTGGATAGCGCCGATCCCCGAACTAAGTTTCGCGGGCCACCGTATCCCGACCAGAAGCAGGTCTGGCCGGGACTGGCCTGCGAAATGGACCCGAAGCCCGATCACGGCGAGACGAGTTACAAAGGCTCCGGGCGTCTGACCGGAAAGCGGGCTTTGATTACGGGGGGCGACTCCGGGATGGGGCGGGCCGCGGCCATCGCCTTTGCGCGCGAAGGGGCGCACGTTGCCATCAACTATTTTCCCACCGAAGAGCCCGACGCCCAGGAGGTGTTGCAGTTGATCCGGGCGGCCGGGCGCAAGGGATTCGGCATTCCGGGTGACATTCGCAGTGAAGCATTCTGCGCCGATCTCGTCGCGCACGCCGTCAAAGAGTTGGGCGGCCTGGACATTCTGGTCAGCAATGCCGGCCGGCAGAAGGCTCACGATTCGATTCTCGATATTTCAACGGAAGACTTCGACTGGACGATGAAGACCAACATCTACGCGCCGTTCTGGATCATCAAGTCCGCATTGCCCAGTCTGCAGCCTGGCGCCTGTATCATCGCGACAACCTCCGAACAGGCGTACGATCCGACGCCTGATCTCTATGACTATGCGCAGACCAAAGCGGCCACGATGAATTTCGTCAAGTCACTGGCGAAGCAGCTTGCGAAAAAGGGGATCCGCGTCAACGGCGTGGCTCCCGGGCCCGTGTGGACACCACTGCAGGTGTCCGGGGGCGCCTCGGCCGAAAAGTTGCAGCACTTCGGCGGGCATACGCCGCTTGGCAGGGCCGGGATGCCCGTTGAACTTGCTGGTATCTACGTGCAACTGGCCGATGGCCAGGGCAGCTTTGCGACCGGCCAGATTTATGGCGCCGCGGGCGGTGCCGGGCAACCTTAAATAGACCTGGCTGCCGGCCCCACCGCACTGATCGAGTCGCGATGGCGGGATCCCCGTACGATCAGCGGAAATGAAAATCCTGGGAGCCGCGCCCGCACGCAAAGGCGTGCACAGCCGATTAGCCTCACTTGCTGTGTCGAGTGACCTTGATATTTTCCAGGTAACTGCCGCTTTCACTGACCACGATGTCGGATTGGATTTCATCGCCCGCGGCGACTTGCCGTAGATCTACTTGTTTCCCCACGGCGTATGACATGGTCATCGCTCCCATGAACCCGGGGATGGCGCCGTGCTGCACGACCACTCGCTGTTCCGCCGCGTCGACTGATTTCACCGTACCAGCCAGCTTGAAGTGCCGCGCGGGGGTGGCCAGTGCCGCGGGGGTGGGCGGCGGTGGGCGCGGCTGCGCGGTGGCCAACGCCGGTCCCGCATAGGCGCTGAATGTCACGGAGCTTGCGTGCGCCGGAATCAACGCATCACCGCTGTAGTGCTCAACGACGGACAATTCCGTCCCCTTCGCGAGCGCTACGGGTGCACTGAAAATGTATGGCGTCGGCCACTGCAGCGGAATGTCCCTGGCAAACAGCAGCACCTGTTTGGCTCCATCGGGCATCGTTGCGGCAACCTCAATGGACTGCACGCCCGGTGCGAGCTGTGGCTGCAAGGCCATGAGATTCAGGTCGGCGTCGAGTTTTTGCGGCGTGGCCGGCTGAAGCACCACATCGAAGACCGCACGGGATGAGGGCTTATCCGCGAAGTACAGCCCGAGGAACCCCTGATCGACCACCGACTCCGGCGCGTCGCCGTACTGAATATCCGCAACGATGTGGGAGCCCGCCGGCAAGCGGTAGGCAAGGGACCCCGGCAGGCTCACGAAGCCGCGCCAAGGCGTCCAACTGCCCAGCCACTCACCGGTTTCCCGAATCGTAAAGTAAACCGCGTGTACCACCCGCCGGTCGCCCGGCCTGTATTCCAGGCCACGCAGCCAACGCTCGCGCGCCAGCTTTGGATCGATGACCGTACGCCGGGTGAGCTGCACGGTCCGCGGCGGTACCGTATTGGCGGGGAGCCTCAGCAGCAGATCCGGTTCGCCCAGCACCCAGTGCCCGGGATCGACACGCGCCTGGATGACCTTCGGCGTCGACGTCGCGGCGGGGACTCCCGTATCCACCGCGCCGTTGTTGCGCGGTCCGTAGCTTTCGGCCCAGGAGCTGAGGAAGTCGATTTCCGGCTGCGTGAGGCTGTTGTCATTCACGAACTCACCGATCCCCAGCGTGGCCGGCCACGGCGCCATGTGGCGATCCAGCGCATCCATGCGGATCTGCCACCGTGACGCATAAGTCTGCTCGTAGGTGACGAGCGGAAAGGCCAGCCCCTTCTCCACGTGACACATGACGCAATGATCATCGAGGATGCGCACGATTTCGCGATCGAACTGCACCGTCGTCGTGGCTTGCGCGTGGGCGCGCAGCGACGGCGACCACATTATCCCGCCGATCAGCGCGCCGGCGGCCAGCAGCACGGTTGCCAGGAGCGTCCTCATGCCAGAACCGGCTCCGCCGTACCTTGCGCCACCGCGAACGTGAACGGGATGGTGCGCACCTGATCATGGCGCTGCAACTGGGCCCAGACACGGAACACGCCCGCCTTCGGCATGAGGCAGTCGAACGTGACCCGCGGGCCACCCCGGATCGTATCCAGGTCCGCGTCCGGTGCGATGATGTATTCCGGCACACCGATGCCATCTTCCTGCTCGACCACGATATTGATCGGGTGCGAGTGCACGTAGCACTGCAGGTCCTCGCTCAGCAGCAGCATATGGCTGAACTGGCCGAGGTAGGTCTGCAGATCGGTGATCGGGCGGCCCGTCGCCGTGTCCGTCAGGTAGAGATTGAGATGGGTGTACTGGCCCGACGTCGGCTGCGCCGGTTCGAAGGACAGCGTGGCCGTGATGTCGCCCGCACTCTTGCGCCAGGTCGTATCGGGCTTCAGATGCGCGCTGTCGCTGGCCAGATCGCCCGCGTAGTCTGCCGTCACGAAGGGCGCATTGAGGAATTGTCCCGACCCCCCCTTGGGCATGAAGTCGCAGAATACCTCGTAGTAGCCGGGTTTCGGGACCGTCGTCTCGATGCTCCAGGTGCCATCAGCAGCCATGGCCGGATGGATGTGTTCGAAGAACTCCAGGTCCTCGCTGATGACGAAAAGATGAAAGCGCTTGGTGTGTACGACTTCGAAATCCTTGACGACCTCGCCGGTGTCGGGATGCAGGAACGTGAAGAACAGTGTCGCGCGCGCGCCGGCACGAACCTGCTGCGGTTGCGTGCGCAGCAGCAATCGGTAGTCACGGGTGTCGTAGGGCCTGGTCTGAATGAGCAGCATGCCGCAGATCGGGCAGGCGCCGGGCGTGGTCGAGGTGAAGGACGGATGCATGGGGCATACCCACGCAATCTCCTCATCCGGCGGATCATCCAGCGGACCGTGTTCGTGCGCACGCGCGCGCCGGCCAATCCAGGTGCCACCCGCGAACGCCGCGGCCGCCAGGCTGCGGATCAACTCACGGCGCTCAACTCGCATTTGCGCGGCACACTTACTGAGACACCCTATTGATGCGGGCTCGTGGCGTTGCCTTCGAACACACCCTGGCTCGGGATCTCGTTGGCGTAGGGCCCGGTGTACCTTGCCACGTGCAATCCGGTGCGATTGTCGGCCCAGTACATCAGGCCGTCCTTGAAGATCGGATAGGTCCTGGCAATGCCCTGGGGAACCGGGAGCGCGTAGCCCACTTCCCGCGGCGTCATGGGATTGGAGATATCGATGATGCGCAGGCCATGGCCGTACCAGGTTGTGAAGACCAGGTCCTTGAAGACCGTCGGATTGTGGTTTTGCTGCGGGATGGGCCGCCGGCGCGTGACCCCATCGGGCTCGGTGATGGGCTCTTTGAGGCAGTTGTCGAGCAGATTGTCCGGAATCGCGAATGCACCGATCATGGCCGGGAACGACTCCTGCTCGACGGAGACCACGCGGGCGTAATTGAGCGGGCAGCCGCCGAAGTTTTCATCACTGAGCCAGACATAGGCCGGGCGCCCGTGCGTATTGCCGCGCACCTGCGCCGGGCGGTCGGGGATGGGAATCGCACTGTGGGTTCCGGTCGGAATGGCATTGAACGGCGGATAGACGTCAAAGCGCGAGCGATTCTCCAGCGCCAGGTAGCGCTCGAGCTTCGCTTCCGGCGGGGCACTTGACGCCAGGTACTGGGCAAGGCCCGGATCATCGTTGATGACCATGTGGACACAGTCATGGGCCAGATCCGGCAGTTTGGCCGCGTCGATGCCGCTCGCGGTGGCAACCATCGAAGTATGCAGATTGCACCCTGCCGTGCCGGCCGCCAGCTCCGCATCCGTGTGATGTGCAATCGCCTCGGTGTTCAGTACGTAGAAGCCCGCCGTGGTGCCTGCGACGTAACCGCGTTCACCGTCATTCGAGACCGAGATCGAGTGCAGCTTGTTCTGCTCGGTTCTGTTGTGAGCGCCCGGCTGCCCCCACAGGTCCTTGTTGATGGAGTAGTCGATGAAGCGGCCATCCGAATACAGCCCCGTTGCATCCGGCTTCTCATTGATGCGCGGCCCACCCGCATCCTGCAGGGTGAACGTCGCATCTATGCGCGGCGTCGGCAAAATGCTGCCGGTGTTCTCATCCGTTATCGCCATGACGTACAGATCCGCCACTGTCAGGCCCGGATTGTTCGGATCCGGCACTGCGGGGGTCCAGATGGTCATATAGACCAGTATCCGATTCGGATTGGCCGGGTCGTGCCACAGATAAAATTCGTGCGACTGGCCGCCGAAGTTGTATGTGCCGCTGACGGATTTGACCAGACAGGTGTCCCGGTCGATGTCATAGACCATCTCCCGGCCGATGGATTGCGTGCCGCCATTGCGCACCATGATCTGGCGCGGCTGGCCGCTCGAGGTGGTGTAGGCGAGGGAGCGCAGTTCGCGATCATCGAATCCCTGGTCGCCCTGGGCCATCGCCGGGATCTCCCCCACCTGCACCGGCGCGTTCCGGGCCGCGTCCGCCTGGATTTTGAAGATGTTGATCGGGTGCTTCTGTCCCAAGCCATTTTCGTGGCCGACAAAAATGCAACGGCCGGCAATGCCCAGCCCGCGCGCATCGCCCATGGCATCGAGATCTCCCCCCGTCCATCCCTGGGTCGCCGGATCCTTGACCGAGGGGACCGTGAGGATCCAGTGGAGCGGTGTGACGTTGCGAAACAGATGCAGCCTGCGTTCATCCAGGGCGGCTCCCGCCCGGGCATCGGCTTCGGAGGATTTGGCATCGATCTTTCCGTCCCGACCCACGCGGCGCGAGGGCATCTGTCCGGTCGGGGTCGCGAAGGTCGACGGCTGGCAGCCTGCAGGATCGGTTGAATAGTCGACGCACCCTCGTGTTGCCGCTGGCGTGGCCGCGTGCGCGGGTTGCCCGACCGACGCGGTTACCCCCGCCCACACCAGTGCAACCCAGAATCCCTCGTGAACCCTCATAAAACCCTCACCTGCCCCACAGCACTTTCGACACCCGGTGCCCCTACATTCTCACCCGTCGATCGCCTCGACACCGACAAACATTCACACGTCATTTAGGGAGCTTCCGACATGAAAACTTCGAATGTATTATCTCACCTCGGGAGGCTGCGCGCTGCCATCCAAGCCGCCGGCTGCCTCCGTGGGAAATGCGAACAAGCCGAAGCCGATCAACATTCCCGACGGCGCCCCGGTGGATGGCGGCAACACCATCTGGTTCGCCGATGGCAACGAGCTGACCTACTCGGGCGTGCGCGACCCCGCCACCGGTGCGGTGTGTCTGGGCGTGCGGAAGCAAACCGGCGAGCGCACCGATTGCGGTACGGCGACAGTCTTGTCGAGCTCGTTGGCGGCCAGGTGCCGCCAGCGGCGCGCCCGGGCGCGCCAGCAACTGCAGCACGACGGCGAAGACCTTCGGTTCAAGGTCGACCTGTTGGCCGTCACGAATGAAGCGCCGGTTGGTCGGCTCAATCAGGAATTCGCCGCAGCTATGGGTGTTTGGGTCCAACGGCGCCATCCCCCGAAGGCTACTGAAATTACAAGGACTTGCAATATTCCTGACCCCGGAGCGAGCACCGGGCCCTAGCGGTTGCACCATTTAGGATCATTTTCGCTTGATTTCGGTGACTCGCTGCACTGAAAATGCGCGCCGCATATCAGGGGATCTCAAATGCTGGCAGACGCGGCCCCAAATGCCGGTGACACGGCATGGCTATTGACGGCGACGGCGCTGGTGCTGTTCATGACCCTGCCGGGTCTTGCGGCGTTCTACTCCGGACTCGTCCGGCGCAAGAATGTGCTCTCCATCTCCATGCAATGCTTCGCCATTGCCTGTCTGGTGAGCGTGCTGTGGCTGATCTGCGGCTATAGTCTGGCATTCGGCCAGGGCCACCGCTGGCAGGCATTGATCGGGCCCTTGGCTAATTTCGGCCTGGCGGGCATCAGTCGCGCCTCCATGCACGGTACCGTGCCCGAAGCGGCCTTCGTCATGTTCCAGCTGACCTTTGCGATCATCACGCCCGCGCTCGTCATCGGCGGCTTCGCCGAGCGCATCCGCTTCAGCGCGGTGCTGTGGTTTTCCGGCGCCTGGCTGCTCCTCGTCTACGCGCCCATCTGCCATTGGGTATGGGGCGGCGGCTGGCTCGCTCAGCGCGGAGTCCTCGACTTCGCCGGCGGCATCGTCGTACACGTCAGCGCCGGCACCGCGGCGCTGGTCGCCGCATTGGTGCTGAAGCGGCGGCGGGGTTTCCCGCAGACCGCGATGGCGCCCCACAACATGCCACTCACCGTCCTCGGCGCCGGAATGCTGTGGGTCGGTTGGTTCGGCTTCAATGGCGGCAGTGCCTTGGCCGCCAACGGGTCGGCCGCCATGGCCGTCCTGGTCACGCACATCGGCGCTTCCACGGGCGCCCTTGCCTGGATGACGCTCGAGTGGATGCGCTTCCGCAAGCCCAGCGTGCTCGGGGTCGTGACCGGCATGGTGGCCGGATTGGGCACCATCACGCCGGCTTCCGGGTTCGTAGGGCCCGCCGGTGCCGTGGTGATCGGCCTGTCCGCGGGCATCGCCTGCTTCTTTGCCACCCAGTTCCTGAAGCGCACGATGCACATCGACGATTCCCTGGACGTCTCGCCCGTGCACGGAATCGGTGGAGTTATCGGGACCATTCTGACCGGTGTGTTCGTCGATGCGCGCCTCGGGGGCGTCGGCCTGCACCCGGGCGTGACCCTCGCGGGCCAAGTGGGCGTGCAGGTGTTGGGCGTCGCGGCCGCCGCGGCCTGGTGCGCCGCGGGAACTTACGTGATCCTCAAAGTCCTCGACGCGACCCTGGGTCTACGCGTCACCGAGGACAGCGAGCGTGAGGGTCTGGATCTCACACAGCACGGTGAGAGCGGCTACAGCGACTGATTCAATGCAGATTCAAGGCCGTCATCTGCGCCTCAAGGGAACGGCTCAGCGCCCGATACTGCGCGTCGTGGGCCAGTGGCACGGCGAACAGCGGGTCGCGCGTGATCATCGCGGGGGGCAACCCCGGGTTCGCAACTGCCAGCTGTTGCAGCAGATCGTCCGCCTGTGTTGGCGCGCCAGCCCAGGCATCAATGCGGGCGGACATCATGGCGACGCCAATCCAGGCCGTTGCATCGTGGGTGCGGGGCACCAGTGCCAGACTCGCTCGTGCGGCCGCGAGCGCCTGCTGCGGTTGGCCGCTGAACAGTTCCCCTTCGGCCTCGAGCCGGCGCAAAAAGAATTCGGTCCGCGGCGTTGCCTTGCGGGTGCGCAGGAAACGCAGCAGTGTCTGTCCTTCCCGGGCCGCCGCCGCCTGATCGCCCATCAGCAGTGCCGTCCAGCCCCGGAACTGCACGCCGGCGGGAACGGTGCCGATTT
>DATDIL010000228.1:0-8609 GCA_036521075.1 Steroidobacteraceae bacterium
CAGCTCGATGAGCCGCAGCGCGGGTTCAGTTTCCGGGCCGACGGTCCGCTCGATATGCGCATGGACCCGACACGTGGTGAGCCGGTTGCTGCATGGCTCGCCCGGGCGGGCATCGACGAGATGCGCGAGGTGATCGCGACCCTCGGGGAGGAGCGGTTTGCGCGCCGCGTGGCGCAGGGCATCGTGACTGCGCGCGAGCGCACCCCCATTACCCGTACCGCACAGCTGGCCGAGCTGGTCGCCCGCGCCGTGCGCACCCGCGAGCCGGGCAAGAATCCGGCGACCCGCACGTTCCAGGCCCTGCGCATGTTCATCAATGATGAACTCGGTCAGCTGCAGGCGGGGCTGGCCGCGGCCCTTGAAGTGCTGGCGCCCGGCGGTCGCCTGGCCGTCATCAGCTTCCACTCGCTGGAGGACCGCGCGGTCAAGCAGTTCATGGCGCGCCACTCGAGCGCCGATCCGGCCCTGGCGCATCTACCGGTATTGCCGCCGTCCGCGCAGCCGCGCATGAAGCTCGTGGGGCGCAAGCAGCGCCCCGCGGCGGCGGAACTGGCGCGCAATCCGCGGGCGCGCAGCGCGTTGCTGCGGGTCGCGGAGAAACTGGCATGAAACTGTCACGCACCGCGGTGTATTGGATGCTGTTGCCGGTGCTATGGGTCGCAGCCCTGGGCTCGGCCGCCGGCACGGTGTGGTGCAAGCACCGCACGCGCGAGATGTTCATGCAGCTGCAGCAGCTGTCCGAGCAACGGGACAATCTGGATATCGAGTGGGGTCAGTTGCAGCTCGAGCAAAGCTCCTGGTCACAGCAAGCCTTTGTCGAAAACGTCGCCAGCAACCGCCTGCACATGGCCACGCCGCCGGCGCAGGAGATCAAGATCGTCGCGCCATGAAGTCCAGGAATCCACGTGACCGGACGGCAGGCTCGTTTCGCTGGCGGGCCTGGCTGGTACTTGGCCTGCTGCTGACGGCCGGCATGGGGCTGCTCGCGCAGGCGGCGCACCTGCAGCTGTATCGGCACGATTTCTACGCCTCGGAAGGCAATGAGCGCTTCTCGCGCGTCACCACCATCACGGCGCATCGCGGCATGATCATGGACCGCAACGGCGAGCCGCTTGCGATCAGCACGCCCGTCGATTCGGTATGGGTGAATCCCCAGGAACTGGCGCCCGTGCCCGATCAGATCCCACGGCTGGCGCAGGCGCTGAAACTCGACCGGCAGGAACTCGTTCGCCGTGTCACGAGCAATGAAGACCGGCAGTTCCTGTACGTCGCCCGGCAACTGCCGCCGGCCGAGGCGCAGAGGGTACGCAATCTTGCCATTCCCGGCGTCTATCTGAAGCGCGAATATCGACGTTACTACCCCTCCGGTGAAGTCACCGGCCAGGTGCTGGGTTTTACCAATGTCGATGATGCGGGCCAGGAAGGCCTGGAGCTTGCTTTTGACCACTGGCTGGCCGGCACCGATGGTGCGAAACGCGTCATCCAGGATGGCTTCCAGCGCGTGGTCCAGAATGTCGACAGCATCAAGGATGCCAGCCCCGGCCATGACCTCACCTTGTCGATCGACCTGCGGATCCAGTACCTTGCCTACCGCGAACTGAAGGCCGCCGTGCGCGATCAGCGCGCGAAAGCCGGGACCATGGTCGTCCTCGACGTACGGACCGGCGAAGTCCTGGCGATGGTCAATCAGCCGGGCTTCAATCCCAATGATCGCAACGACGCCGAACCGGCGGACTACCGCAACCGGGCGGTGACCGACATCCTGGAGGCCGGTTCGACCATCAAGCCCTTCTTCGTAGCCGCGGGCATCGAGTCCGGCCGCTACGACGATCACAGCATCATCGATACCTCACCGGGCGAAATTAAGGTCGGCAACAAGATTTTCCCCGACGACCATCCGCTGGGCAAGGTTGATCTCGCGACAATTCTTGCCAAAAGCTCCAATGTCGGCATGGCTCGTCTCGCGCTGTCCCTGCCGCCCGAAGTCATCTGGACGACGCTGTCGAAGCTCGGACTCGGTCAGGTCACAGCCAGCGGTTTTCCCGGTGAGTCGGCCGGCCTGTTCAGCAATTATTCGCACTGGCGGCCGATCGGCATCGCGACCATGTCGCATGGCTACGGTCTGGCGGTGACCCCCCTGCAGCTGGTGCAGGGCTACGCGGCCATCGGCGCGATGGGTGTGCGACGCCCCGTGTCCTTTCTGCCGG
Organism: Steroidobacteraceae bacterium; assembly: GCA_036521075.1. Lineage (GTDB taxonomy): Bacteria > Pseudomonadota > Gammaproteobacteria > Steroidobacterales > Steroidobacteraceae > DAIDKA01. Next base: position 2,208 of record DATDIL010000228.1, read on the forward strand.
TGACTGGCGCACCGGCGGGCGAGCGCGTTCTGAGTGAGCGAACCTGCCGGGAACTGGTGAGGATGCTCGAATCGGTGGTCACTGCCGAGGGCACTGGCACACGGGCTGCCATCTACGGTTATCGCGTCGCTGGCAAGACAGGCACGGCCTGGAAGGCCGGGGCGGGCTCTTACGCCACCAATCTCTACATGTCGGTGTTTGCGGGCGTGGCGCCGGCCACGGACCCGCGGCTGGCGGCCGTGGTGGTGATCGATACCCCCAGCGCCGGCCTGCATCTTGGCGGAATGGTTGCCGCCCCAGTGTTCTCGGCCGTCATGGGTCCGGCATTGCGCCTGCTGGGCGTCGCGCCCGACGCTGCGCTGGGTGTGCCCGCCGACGAGGCGCCGTCGCCGCTGCCCGCGCGCCGGCCGCTTCCCGGGGTACGCACGGTAGCCCGCCGATGATGTCCACGGGCGAATCGACCTATCGTGGCGGCGCGCGTGCCCTGCGACATCTGCTGTCGGGCATCGTCGATGCACCCGATGACGTCATGGTCACCGACGTCACCCTCGACAGCCGCGAAGTGAGGCCCGGCGCGCTGTTCCTGGCGTGCCGCGGCCATGACCAGCGCAATCCTCGGCACGGCATCGAATTCGCAGCGCAGGCCGCCGAACGCGGCGCCCGCGCGGTCATCTACGAAGCTCCGGATGCCGGCGAGACCCGCGCGTTGGAAGCCGCAGCCCGATTGCTGCAGCGGATCCGGCAGCGCGCGGGTCAGGACGAAGATCAGTTCGTGGTCGCCGTACCGGACCTGCGCCAGCATCTGGGTGTCATCGCCGACCGTTTCTTCGGGCAACCCTCGCAGGCCGTGCAGGTAGTGGGTGTCACGGGCACCAATGGCAAGACGACCTGTGCCTGGCTCATCGCGCAGGCATTGTCATTGTGTGGCCGGCCCGCGGCCTATATCGGCACGCTCGGCTACGGCACTGCCGGCGCCGGCGCCCTGCAGCCCGTCGCCCATACAACTGCGGATGTGGTGAGCGTACATCGGCAGCTGGCGAGTGTGCGTGCGGCCGGCGCCGCGGTCGTCGCGATGGAGGTGTCCTCGCATGCGCTGGACCAGGGCCGTGTCGATGCGGTGCGCTTCTGCGCTGCCGCGTTCACGAATCTGACCCAGGATCATCTGGACTATCACGGTACGCTGCCGGCCTATGGCGCTGCCAAGGCGCGGCTTTTCCAGCGCGCAACGCTGAACGCCCGCATCATCAATATCGACGATGCGTTTGGGCGCGAGCTTGCCGGAGCTGTATCCGCACCGGGTCGGCTGGTCGTGACGGGGCGGGCGAGCGCCCCGCACACCGCTGCCCATGTGATGGCCACCCAGGTGCGGGCCCTGGCTGATGGCTTCGACATCACCCTGACATCCTCCTGGGGCAATGCCCGCCTGCGCGTCGGACTGCTGGGTGAATTCAATGTGGACAATGTGCTGACCACGCTGGCGGTGCTGCTGGCGGCACAGGTACCCCTGTCTGAGGCGCTCGCCGCCCTCGGCAAGTGTGTCGCCGCGCCGGGACGCATGCAGCGAATCACGGGGCCGGCAACCGCGCAGCACGGCGCCGTCATTGTCGACTACGCCCACACTCCGGATGCGCTGCAGAAGGCGCTCGCCGCCGCGCGCGGCCACTGTCAGGGCCGCCTGCATCTGGTGTTCGGCTGTGGGGGTGACCGGGACCGGAGCAAGCGCCCCGTCATGGGACGCATTGCCGCCACCGGCGCCGATGCCGTCACTGTCACGGACGACAATCCGCGTTCCGAGGATCCCGCGGCCATCGTACGCGACATTCTGTCAGGCATTACGGACGCGGCCGCGAACATCCGGGTCGAGCATGATCGTGCCGCTGCCATCCGCGCCGCGATCGCGGCCGCCGCGCCACGCGATCTGGTGCTCATCGCGGGCAAGGGGCACGAGGATTATCAGATCTATGGTACCAGCCGGCATCTGTTCAACGACCAGCAGGTCGCGCACAGCGCGCTGGAGGCTTTGGCATGAAGGCCACCCTGGCAGCATTCGCACAAAGCTGCGGCGGTCGACTGCTCGGCGCGGATAGCGCATTCGGCGGGGTTTCGACTGACTCGCGCACGGTGAATCCGGGCGAGCTGTTCGTCGCGCTGTCGGGCCCGCGCTTCAACGGCGAGGACTACGTGGCCGCCGCCGTGGCGCGCGGCGCCGCCGGCGCCGTGGTGCGTACCCAGCAAGCCTGCGCCCCCCGTCAGATCCTGGTCGATGACACGCTGACCGCACTCGCGAGCAGCGCCAAGGCCTGGCGCGAAGGCTTCGCCATTCCGCTCGTCGGCGTCGCCGGCAGCAATGGCAAGACCACCGTCAAGGAACTGATATCGAACATCCTGTCCCAGCTCGGCCCGTGCCTGAGCACCCGCGGCAATCTCAACAATCACATCGGCGTGCCACTGACGTTGTTTCGGATCAGCAGCGAGCATCGGTTCGCAGTGGTGGAGATGGGCGCCGATCGCGCCGGGGAGGTCGCGACGCTGGTGCGTATCGGTCGGCCCACCGTGGGCATCATCACCAACGCGGGTGCCGAGCACCTCGAAGGCTTCGGCAGCCTGGAGGGCGTCGCGCGTGCCGAAGGCGAGATGGTCGCCGGACTGAGCGCGCAGGCCACCGCGATCATCAATCACGACGATCCGTTCGCACTGCTGTGGAAGAACATGACGCCCGCCCGTGTGTCGACTTTCGGTCTGCAACCCGGAGCGGACTTCACGGCGGCTGCGATCCGCACGACCATTGATGAGTCTGGGTTTGTCACACACTTCACACTGCACGCCCCGCAGGGCAGCGTGCCCGTGCAGTTGCATCTGGCGGGCCAACACAACCTGGTCAATGCCCTGGGCGCGGCCGCAGCGGCCAGCGCCGCCGGCGTTGGCCTGGCCGAAATTGCGCGCGGTCTGGCCCGCATGCGTCCCGTCGCCGGGCGGTTGCAGTTCAAGCGCGCGGCCAGTGGCGCCTGGATCATCGACGATTCCTACAACGCCAATCCCAGTTCGGTGACAGCTGCAATCGAGGTGCTGGCGCAGCTCGAAGGCCGGCGCTGGCTGGTGTTCGCCGACATGGCCGAACTGGGCGACTATGCACTCGCGAGCCATCATCAGGTGGGTCGCCAGGCGAAGGCCGCCGGCATTGAACGATTGTTTGCGACCGGAACGCTGGCGCAGCGGGCCGTGGAAACCTTTGGCGTCGGCGCCAGCTGGTTCACCGACACGGCAACTCTCGCCGCGGGCCTCAGCGCCGAGCTTGCGCGGGCGCAGCCTGGCTTTTCCACGGCCGAGGTGCGCATGCTGGTCAAGGGGTCGCGCTTCAATCATCTGGAACAGGTCGTGGCGGCGCTGGTCGGACCGGCACCGGCGGCTGCGGGAATCCAGGGAGCCTGACCGTGCTGTACCTGCTCACCCAGCATCTGACCGCCTTCTACTCCGGCTTCAATGTGTTCTCGTACCTGACTTTGCGGGCCATTCTGGCGTGCATGAGTTCGCTGGTGTTCTCGCTGCTGATCGGGCCGTCGCTGATTGCGCGCCTGTCCCAGTACCAGATCCGCCAGGTGGTGCGCGATGACGGTCCGAAGTCGCATTTGCCGAAAGCCGGGACGCCCACGATGGGTGGGGCGTTGATCCTGTTAGCCGTGCTGTTTGGCACGCTGATGTGGGCGAATGTGCGCGACCGGTTCGTGTGGACCGTCCTGGGTGTCACGTTCGCCTTCGCGCTGATCGGCTTCTATGACGACTATCTGAAACTCGCCGGCAAGAACTCCCGCGGTCTGATTCCGCGCTGGAAGTACCTGTGGCAGACCGTCGTGGGACTGTGCGCAGCCGCGGTGCTCTACTACACCGCGCAATCACCGGCCGAAACGACACTGTTCCTGCCCTTCATCAAGCGCTTCGCGGAGCCCCTCTCAGCCGTGTCGTTCATCGCGCTGGGCTACTTGATGATTGTCGGCATGAGCAACGCAGTGAACCTGACCGATGGGCTCGACGGACTCGCAATCATGCCGGCGGTGATGGTCAGCGCCGCACTGGGCGTCTTCGCCTATGCCAGCGGCAATGCCAAGTTCGCCGAGTACCTGGCGATCCCCGCTGTACCGCGCGCCGGTGAGTTGCTGGTGTTCTGCGCGGCGCTCAGCGGCGCAGGCCTCGGCTTCCTGTGGTTCAACACCTATCCAGCGCAGATCTTCATGGGGGATGTCGGTGCGCTGGCAATTGGCGGAGCGCTGGGCGTCGTCGCAGTCATTGTGCGTCAGGAAGTGGTGGCGCTGGTCATGGGCGGAGTCTTCGTGCTCGAAACCGCCTCGGTGATCCTGCAGGTGGCCTCCTTCAAACTGACGGGCAAGCGAATCTTCCGCATGGCGCCCATCCACCACCATTTCGAACTGAAGGGCTGGGCGGAACCGAAGGTGATCGTGCGCTTCTGGATTCTTTCCCTGCTGCTGGTGCTGCTGGGCCTTGCGACCCTGAAGGTGCGATGAGCGACACGCGCAACAAACCGACGGCCGCCGTCATCGTGGGTCTGGGAGCCACGGGCTTGTCGTGCGCGCGCTATTTGCGAAGTCGTGGCTGGCGGGTGTGCGTGACCGACAGCCGTGCGGATCCGCCGGGGCGCGCGCAACTGGCCGTGCTCGATCCGGATATCACCGTGCGTTTCGGCCTTTTGGATACCAGCCTGCTCGATGAGGCGGTGTGCGTGGTCGCATCGCCCGGTGTGCCGCTGTCGGATCCTTTCTTCACCGAGGCCCGCCGTCGCGGCATCCCGATCGCCGGGGACATTGAATTGTTCGCGGTAGCCGCGGACGCGCCGGTGGTGGGTATCACCGGCACCAATGGCAAGAGCACCGTGACGACGCTGCTGGGCCGGATGGCCGAGCGCGCCGGGATGCGGGTACGCGTGGGCGGCAATCTGGGTGAACCGGCACTGGACCTGCTGCGGGCCGCCCAGGCCGACGCCGAGCCCGCGGAACTGTATGTGCTGGAACTGTCCAGCTACCAGCTGGAAGCCACATCCTCGCTGGATCTGCGCGCCGCGACGGTCCTGAATGTCACGCCGGACCATATGGACCGCTATGCGTCGATGGCGGCGTACGCGGCCGCGAAGGCCCGCATCTTTTCCCGTTGCGATACTGCGGTGATCAATCTGGATGATCCGCTGGTCGCGGCCATGGCGCACCAGGCGGCGCGCGTTGTCGGCTTCTCGCTGCGGGGTGCGCCAGGTGCCGACTATACCGTGGCGGTGCGCGAAGCCGGCAAGCCATGGCTGATGCGGCGCGGCGAACCGTTGATCGCGATGGAATCGATGCGGATTGCGGGCTTGCACAACGCGGCGAACGCGCTGGCCGCGCTCGCGCTGGGTGAGGCGATCGGTCTGCCGCTGCCGGTCATGCTCGAAGAGCTCACGAGCTTTCCTGGCCTGCCGCATCGCGCGCAGTGGGTGGCCGATGTGCGTGGTGTCAGTTACGTGGATGACTCCAAGGGTACCAATGTCGGCGCGACGCTCGCGGCGGTCGCGGGCATGGCCGGGCCCCTGATCGTGATCGCCGGTGGCGATGGCAAGGCGCAGGACTTCGCGCCGCTGCGCGCGGCGTTTCGTGGCAAGGTGCGCTACGTGGTGCTCATCGGACGCGACGCGCCGGCCATCGAACGGGTGTTGCAGGAGGTGTGTCCCACGCAGCGCAGCGCCAGCATGCCAGAGGCGGTACGCGTGGCCGCCAACGTGGCCCGGCCCGGCGACACCGTGCTGTTGTCGCCCGCCTGCGCGAGCTTCGACATGTTCCGCAACTACGCGCACCGCGGCGAGGTGTTCAGCAGCGCGGTCAGGGAGCTGGCGGCATGAGCGCCGTGCTGCCTTTAGGCTTCGCGCAATCAGGGCATCGCAAGGGTGGCCTGCGCATCGATCTTGTGCTGGTCGCGCTGCTGGCGATCATCGTGCTGTTCGGAATGATCATGGTCACCTCCGCCTCGATCTCCGTGGCCAGCCAGGAGTCCGCGGCCAACAGCTTCGCCTACCTTGAGAAGCAGCTGCTGTTTGCCGCGGTCGGCGTGGTCGCGGGCGCGGTCATCTTTTGTGTGCGCACCGAGCAGCTCGAGCGCTGGTCGGTTCCGCTGCTGTTCGTCGGGCTTGCGCTGCTGCTGATCGTCGCGGTGCCCGGAGTCGGTCATCGCAGCCATGGCAGCCGACGCTGGCTGCAGGTCGGCGGCTTTGCTTTCCAGGTCTCCGAACTCGCGCGGCTGCTGGTGCTGATTTATGTGGCCAGCTACGCGGTGCGCAAGGAGGAGGAACTGCGCGGCACGCTGCGCGGGCTGCTCAAACCGTTGGGTGTACTGCTGCTGGCCGGCAGCTTGTTGCTGGCCGAGCCGGAC
>DATDIL010000229.1:0-3050 GCA_036521075.1 Steroidobacteraceae bacterium
TTTGGCGCAAGTTCTGATGACCGGTATCCTGCAAGGTGAGGCCGATGTCCGTGTCGCGAAGCGACAGCGACTCGCACATCGCCGCCGAGTGCTCCGTCGACAGCTCGACCGTCACATCAGGGAAGCTCTTGCGCAACAGGACGGTCGCGGAGGGAAGTAACACCTGCGCCAGTGTCGGCGTACAGGTCACGCGTAACGGACAGCTTACCGGCTGGACAATATTTGTTGTCAGGCGCTCCAGCTCCTGCACCTCATGAATGATATTCTCGATCCGCGCGCGCAATAACTGCGCTTGCGGGGTGGGCTGCACGCGCCCGCGCACTCGACTGAAGAGAGCAAAGCCGAGCTGGTCTTCGGCGTGCTGCAACGCCTTGCTGGCCGCGGGTTGCGAGATGTCCAGCAGCTTCGCCGCCCCGGTGATGCTGCCGGAGGTCAGAATGGCATGAAACAATTCGATGTACCGCAGCCGCATATCGACCATCCGCCCGTTTTCGTCAAGCGCTGATAGCAGCAAGTTCAGCACAGGTTGCCTTTGTCAAGCAAACCGCGCCGCGCCCGAAACGCCCGCTTGGGCGAGCCGGGTAGGCCCCAGAACCCTGAGTTATGCCATGTATCCGTCTTTTCATTGGTGGCTGGCTCCCGCCAATGGTTATGCTTCTTCGGCCATTTCATGCGGAACGGATTCAGTTGGAGCGCGCATTTCATGTTCAAGCACGGCGATCCGGCCGACCACAGCCAGTGGGGCCCGCCTTTTCTCCTCTACCTGGGTAGAGCGGCGGACGATTTGGCGATCAAGACTGCCAGGGGACTGGCCTACTGGCGGCCCGAGTGGTGTGTCGGCCAGTACCGCAGCCCCGACTGCCACCTGACGCTCGGCTTGCCGGACATGGACCCGGCCCATGCCAGGACCACGGGCGCAAAAACCATGGTGATCGGCACCGCAAATGCAGGGGGCGTGATGGGGCGCGAGATCGTGGCCGACATCATCACCGCGCTGGACGCCGGCCTCAACGTGGTGGCCGGCCTTCACCAGAAGCTGCGTGAGAATGCCGATATCGTGGCGGCCGCCAAACGCAATGGTCGCGCACTGTTCGATGCCCGCGAGTGGACACAGAGGATTCCCGTCGGCAATGGCCGAAGGCGATCCGGGCGGCGGCTGTTGACGGTGGGCACTGACTGCTCGGTCGGCAAGATGTACACGACGCTCGCACTCGAGCGAAGCATGCGCAAACGGGGTCTCACGGTGGATTTCCGCGCCACCGGACAGACTGGCATCTTCATCGCGGGCGGCGGCATACCCGTCGATGCCGTGATCGCCGATTTCATCTCGGGGGCGGTCGAATGGATTTCCCCGGCCCGTGAAGACGGCGGATGGGATCTCATCGAAGGCCAGGGATCATTGTTCCATCCGTCATACGCCGGCGTGTCGCTGGGCTTGCTCCACGGCGCCCAGCCCGACGCCCTGGTGATGTGTCACGAGCTGACTCGGCAGCACATGCGCGGACTCCCCGACCGACCGCTCCCCGACCTTGCGCGGTGCCTCGAGGCCAACCTTTCCGCTGCAAGCTTGACCAACCCTGATGTCAGGGCAGTCGGCGTGGCGCTCAACACATCGAGGGTATCCGCACAGGAGGCGGACGCAGCCTGCCGGGAGATCAGCGAACGACTGGGCCTGCCCTGTCAGGATCCGGTCACCATGGGAGTCGAAGCCATCGTGGACAATTTACTTTCGTGCTGCGCGCGCTGAGCATCCAGCACCGCACACTGCCGTTGCGGTCGCCCTTTCGCATCTCGCGTGGCGTCAAGCTTGCAGCGGACGTGGTGACTGTCGAGATCGAGCAGGAAGGCCGTGTTGGGCGCGGCGAATCCGTTCCCTATGGCCGCTACGGTGAGTCCGTGGCGTCCGTAATCGATCAGATCGAGATGCAGCGTGCCGTCCTGTGTGCCGGCATGGGCAGGGACGAGCTGCAGAACCACCTTCCCGCGGGGGCGGCGCGCAACGCACTGGACGCGGCGTTGTGGGACCTGGATTCGCGCCTCAGCCAGGTACCCGTATGGGAACAGTTGGCCCGGCCACCGCATTCGCCACTCGTCACCGCGCTGACGATCAGCATCGACACGCCGCAGGAGATGGCGAAGGCGGCGTCCCGTATCGCGAGGCCCAACCTGATCAAGATCAAGGTCGATGCTGACGACCCGGTGGCGCGAATCGAAGCCGTGCGGCGCGTGGCCCCGACAGCCAAACTCATAGTGGATCCCAACGAGAGCTGGACGATCGACATCCTGCGCGACGTTCAGCCGGCGCTCGAGCGCGCGGCCGTAAGCCTCCTGGAACAACCGCTTCCGGCCGATGCAGACGATGGCCTGCTGGAGTTTTCGAGCCGAATACCGGTCTGCGCAGATGAGGCCTGCCACACTTCCTCGGACCTGCCGTCGCTGCTCAGTCGATACCAGGCCGTCAACATCAAGCTGGACAAGACCGGAGGACTGACCGAGGCCTGGCGCCTGCTGCGTGACGCAAGAGCCTGCGGCTTCACCGTCATGGTTGGCTGCATGGTTTGTTCATCCCTCGGGATCGCGCCGGCGTGGGAAGTCGCGTGCGAAGCGGACTTCGTCGATCTCGATGGACCGCTCTGGCTGGCAAGCGACTACCCGGATGGCGTTACACTGAAGGAGGGTCTGCTGACCCCACCCTCACCGGGATTCTGGGGTGGCCGATGATTGCCGGTAGCGGATGGACTCAGGCGGCCCTGGCCCTGGCGATCGGCGCCATGAGTACCATGGTCGGCGCGAGCGACAGCGTTCGTAAGCCAATGCTTTCCACGATCGCCAATGCGCCTGCCGTGACCCGCGAAGCGCTGGCCAAGGCCAATCCGGTCATCGGGCGGCACGCCATGGTGGTCAGCGCCCAGCATCTGGCGACCATGGCCGGGGTGGACATCCTCGAGCAGGGCGGCAACGCGATCGACGCGGCCGTAGCGGTCGGCTACGCGGAGGCCGTTGTCCATCCGTGCTGCGGCAACGTCGGCGGCGGCGGGTTCATGACGATT
>DATDIL010000230.1:0-5003 GCA_036521075.1 Steroidobacteraceae bacterium
TGGCGCGGACGTTGCCGGCGAGCTGGATGGCGCCGCCTGCCCGCAGCAGGTGCTCGGTCAGCGTGGTCTTGCCGGCGTCGGGGTGGGATATGATCGCGAACGTGCGGCGTCGGGCGATTTCGGTGGCGGCGTCGGTCATCGGGTCCCCATGCGAAGGCGCCGGGCAGGTATCCACCGGTGCCGCGTGTGTCATATAGGGAGGCGACCGCGGATAACAGGATCGGGCTGTTCTACACGCACGGGTTTGCTGTGGCCGAGGGGGCGGCGAGCCACATGGTGGGAAAACCGAAGTCTGCTCCGAACTGGGGCCAGGTCGGCGGCCAATATGTTGCAGTACTCGGCAGTCAAAGGCCCTCAAGGTTGGCAACGGACCAACTATAGTGTGACGACTTCCAAGTAGGACACGCCAGCGCGTTCTAGGACTTCGGTCTAGACCCTATAGGCAAATTGCCTTCAGGCAACGTTTTCGGTACGAAAGCGTTGCCTCGTGGCTCGGTGGCGAGAATCTCGAAAACAGGAACGGGTTCCCGGCACCGCGCTGAGCGCGACTCTCAGGGACAATGCGAGATGGCCGACATGCTGCGACGATTGTTGCGATTTCCCAGAGCACGCAGCGGCACATCTTGCACAACGGACCAGCGTCCAGGCTCTCGGCTGTCGGGTCTGGTCGTTGCTCTCATTGCTTGCTTCGCGCTCACCATGCCACTGACCCAGCCCTGTGTCGCCCTGGCGGAGACCGTGCAGGATCCTGCCCGGATGACCGCGGCTCATTCCGACAGGTTGACCGTGCCGGAGGTGCAGGGGCTGGGATGCATCACTGCCGGCGCTGCCGGCGCCATCGGGGCCTACGTCTACAGCGATATGGTGGTTATGGCGGCGGCCGCATCTGCCGGCGTTAACCCGGCCATTGGGTTGCCTCTCATCGTCAGCGGATTCGTCACCGGTTGCGGCGTCGGCACTACCATCATGCCAATACTGCTGCATTTTGCATTCGGATATTCGATGTAGGCGCGTGCAGCATGGCGGGCCGACTTCCGCCATGCTGCTGATCGCTCGAAAAGGTAATATATCCTGATCGGAATGATTGGCCTGCTCAACCGTTCCAACCACGCTCGTACCGCTGATGAAGCGGCACGGCGTAGCGTGCCGGGCAAACTGTAATGCTTCTGGTGGCTAAAAATTCCATGGTCAGACTTTCGGCTTCTCCGGTCTGCAAGGGGGGCAGTTTCTTGCACCGCTGCCAATGCTCCCGGGCCTGCTCCGAGGGTCTGCCGAACCGAGAGCCGAACTGCTGCATGGCTGTGTCCTTTCGATGACCCGCGGAGGCGAATACGCGGTGGGTTGCGTGACCAAAGATAAGCTGGCCTGTCGTTGCTAACTCACGAAACCGTGATCGAACAAGTGTTATATCACGAAATCGTGATCAACTTTTCGATGCGCATACCTAACGAATATTTGAGCCCCGGGGCGGTCCGCATTGCGCTGACAGCGTAACGGGTTAATCACGATTGATTGTGATGGCCACCGTAATATCTGGGCGGTCGCTTGATTGGGGAAAGCATCGGATGGATCAGTCGCCACAGGAGAGAACCGCTCAACTCGAACGACTTGTGTCGACTCTGCGTCATGACATACGAGGCATCGTTACCCCTGCCGCGCTCGTGGCTGAAGGTCTCCGTGGAAATGCCGACCCGGCGGTACAGCGGCTGGCGGCGCGAATTGCCGACATGGTCGACCGGATCGTCGCGCGATTGAACGCAACGCACGAACTGGTCCCGCCTGGCGGTAGTTCGGGGCCAGTGATCGGAGCGGATGGCCGAACGATGGTTGCGGGCGGCCGCGCACGGCCGCGAACGCAGGTCAACGCCTGAGCCGATTCCGGTCGACTTCAATGCTCGCGAGTAGCTGGCCGGGGCGCTGCAGGGCAGGAGCCGACAGCCAAACGCGCGCGGCGGCCAAGAGGTATCCTGCTGAGCGGCCGGTCAGTAGATCCACGATGTCGGTATTATATCGGTCAATATGATACGCGGCTTCACGTCGAGGGTCTTGAGAGCCTCTGCGACGGAGCGAAACCGTTGCATGCGACCGATGATGGGTTGGACGAAAACCGCTGCAGTGTTACGCCACATGATCAACTGGCAGTGGGAACTCGTCCCCGTATAGATGGCAATCACCTCCTCATATTCTTCGCCATCTGTGCCGTGATCGAGACGAACCGAAATCCGGCAGTCGTGGACGTCGGTCCAGCGCCTGATGAGACCGTGGTCGACGATGTCGAACGCGATGCCTTTTGGCGGATGGGCTGGCGAGCGTCCGCCGCCTCGCTGCGTCAGATCGCGCATAATCCGGCCCAAAGAGACAGCAATGCAGTGGCAATTCCCAGTGTGGTCAGGAACGGGGCAATCCCCGCTTTGCTGGATCTGGCTGACGGGCGGTGTAGGGCAGTAGAAGGCATGAATCCACCGTGCTGCTCAGAGGTTCCTCGATCCGCGCCGGAAAAAACTGCCGTGGGGAGGCTCGCCCCCCACGGCCCAGTTTGGAAGAGGAGAGAACATCCTCTTGGTAATCACGGAATCGTGATCGGGCAAGACTTATTCACGAAATCGCGATCAACTTTTACATTTGGTATCGAAACGATAGGAGCGCGCGGGAAATGAAGAGCGTTCGCTAGGGCTGCGAAGCGGCGCCCCGATCGCTGGCGAGCACATTATGCAACCATCCTGCCGGCATGCCGCTGAGGAAGCGCATTTGCAGCTCAGCCAGCCGCGCCAGCGTCAGCCCGGCCTTTGCAGGCGAAAAAAACACCGGGTCGTGGGTGAACATCAGGTAGGCCTGCATCTCGTTGCACATCAGTTCTTCGTTGCGGACGTCGTAATCTTCCCGCCTGAGGAAGGCGCGCATGCCGGCCCGCTCCGCCTCGGTCAGTTGCCGCGTCCAGAAGTTGTGGACGTACTCGGCATATGCCGGATTGCTGAAGAACTCGCCGTGGGACAGCTCATGCCGCAAAATCGTGGCGCGCGCAGACGCTGTAATCCGCGGATCGGAGCCGACCGTGGGCAACGAGATCAGGCCCGCCGCAACATTGGGGGCGAACCAGCCCTCCTCCCGTAGCAGCGCGCGCAGCTTTTCCTCCTGCGGGTCCAGCTCGATCCGCTGGCTGTCGGCGCGTTCGAAGAAACGCGCCAGCGCGGATGCCGCATAGTCGTGCCCGAAATAGAACGTTTCGACTGTGTCGCCGCGCGCGAGGATGGCAGCGTCCAGCTCGCTGTCGGTCAGCACACGATCATGCGGCAATCCTGCCTTCTCGACGAAGGCCGCAACCCGGTTGAGCATCTTCCCCTGCTCGTGCAGCGAGGCGAAGTCGAGAACCAGGATGCGCGGATTGTCGGCAAGGCGGAACACGGTCAGCGAGGTGGGAACATGCCGGCCAATCTCCGCCTCGGTCGCCACTTGGATCGGAAACCCTGGCGTGCTGGAGGCGGAAACCTGAGCTGTCGGGAAAGGCGGCGGCATGGCGGGATGCGGGCGCACCAGCCAAAACGCCGCTGACGCTGCAACCACGACACAAGCGCCTGCCACGACCGCGAACGGCCACTTCATGCGCTTGCGGCGCGGCTTCGGCGGAATGCGGATTGTGTCGTCGGCGCCTGGCTCCGCCGGTCTCATGCCGGGCCGCAGGCGCGGAAGTGGATCAGGCGCCGAGGTTGACCACCTGCACGCGGCGGTTACGCGGCTCCGGTGTCTGCTGAGGCGTCGCCACCATCAGGCCATCCTCGCCCATGCCCACCGCCTCCAGGCGGCTTGGATCGACGCCAAACTTCGTGGCCACGTAGTCCACGACTGCTTTGGCGCGGCGCTCGGACAGGGCGTGGTTGTAGTCGCGCGAGCCCACCGTGTCGGTGTGCCCCTCAATGCGGAACCGGTAAGCCGCAAGGTCCTTGCTGGCCAATGCGCTCCCCAATGCATCGAGCGTGCGGATCGCTTCTGGCGTCAGTTCGGCGGAGCCGCTGGCAAAATTGACCGTCAGGTTCACGGCGGGCCCTGATGCCGTCGTCGTGCCAGGGCCCGCTGCCGGCTTGCTGGCAGCCACGCGCGGTTGGTGGACCGGAGAGGGTGCCGGAGCGGTCGACTGCTGCGTTGTCCCCTCGGTGGTCGGCGCGGCAAGCCTGATGCCGCGCGTCCCGCCTGTCACCAGATTGCCGCTGGGCTTCAGCGAGTTGATGATCTGATCCGCCGATGGACTGCCCTGCGCGAAAGCCGGCAGGTTGCCAAGGATCATGGGCGCGACGACGATTGCGGCTATCGGGGAACGCACCGGTCCACTCCTCCCATGTTCAGGCAGGCTATAGCACAGAGGGCCGCACAGGTGAGGATTTGTGCGGTAAACGCCGCGATCAGAACACGCCTTGGGCGCGCAGAATTGGCATCCGAACATGGAGCGCCTTGTCCAGGACCTGGCGCAGCTTGTCGCGCTCCTCGTCGTCCAGGTTGCTGCCGAGGTCGCGCACCCAGTCCTCTTTCCGGTCCTCGCGCTCGCCCGCCTGGAGGCGGTCGATCACATACAGATCGAACAGGGTGCACGGCGCCCCCGTGCCCAGCGCGTAGCTCGCTGCCGCGACGGGACGGCCCAGGTTCTCGGTGCGGCTCAGGTTCATGCTGGTGACGCGGTTGAATCGCAGCGCCTGAGGCGTGGGTTCGGCGCCCGGCCGTGCCGCCGGTTCGGCGACATCGAGTCCCACCAGGATGCCGATCAGCTCACCGGGATTGTTGCGCTGGCCCTCCAGATTGGGCAGCTCAAGAAGGTCGCCGACGCGCTGCGGACCCGCTGCCATCGCCTCTGTGATCGGCCCATAGAAGGCGCGATTGAGCGCGGCACGACCGGCCGGCATGTCAGCCTCGAACGGCATCTCCTCGGGGCTGATGTTCAACGAAAGGCGGACATCCTTGAGCGCTGTGTCGCGCGCCGCCGGGTTCATGCGCCGTGCGCCACGCACGTAGACGTC
>DATDIL010000231.1:0-13336 GCA_036521075.1 Steroidobacteraceae bacterium
GGCCCGAGAACCCGAATCGGAGCGCCGAGGGCTAGACCTGTCAGACTTGGGGCCTCGCTACAACTGCGCGCCAAATATCGCGTAATCGAGAACGCTCTGACTTCCTATCCGCTAGCGAACACCTCATCGCGACTAGCCGCGTGGCGGGGCGGCCCTAGGTGGAACAGCAACAGCAGCTGCGGACCGAATCAAAATAAGGTGCGATACGCAACATCGCCTTTGTCGAGGGAGAGCGACGAGTCGAGGTCGGCGCAATCAAAGGCATTGGTGCTGATCGCGCAGCGGACGTGTGTTCTAGCTGCACTGCCTTCGTCGGCGTATGGTCGGAAGGCATTTGACGCTACGGTTTGCAATGGGGCAGCGAACTTCAACGCAGGATTCTCTCTGAGTGTCGTAAGTGGCTATCAATGGCCCTACGGAAATCATATTTGTGCTAGAGGTCTCCGTAGAAGGTGTTGTTGATATGAAAGCTCCACTCGTGTGGGCGTTGAGGCACCGGTTGCGTAAGGGCTTCTTCAGAAATCTGTCGATAGTTGCCTCCGGTACCGCGGTCGCTCAGATAATTACCGTAGCCTGCACGCCAGTTCTGACGCGCATGTATCGTACGGAGGCCTTCGGTGTATTCGGTGTTTTCATGGTATGGATTGGACTCGTGTCGTGCGTTTCCAGTGGGCGCTATCACATGGCCGTCATGCTATCGAGAAGCGATGATGACGCCGTCAACGTCGCAATTCTTGCGGGTGGACTGTCTGTACTGACAGGTCTCCTGCTCCTGCTACTCCTTCCAGTTAGCGGTCGCGTTTGTACCTTATTGGGCGCACCGGAGCTGACGCCATACGTGATTTGGCTGCCTATTATTACCGTTGTGAGCGGCTGGTTTGCCGTCCTCAACGATTGGGCAGGCCGCAATAACAACTTTGTTTTGATTTTCTGGTCGATCATTGTCGGATCGGCTGCTACCAATGGTTGGAAAGTGTGGGCTGGTCTGTTGGACCCAAGCGCCAAAGGTCTCATTGTGTCGACCTTTGTAATGTTTGCCGCGCAGTGCACTGTACTACTGCAGAAGGATTTCGGCCGGATTGCTCGGCTCGTCAGGTCATATTGTTCCTATAGCAAAATTAAGTGCCTGGCCAAACAGCATCGCCGGCTGCCCATTTATCGCGCGCCTAAGGACTTTCTAAATGCGCTATCGCAAAGCGCCCCGGTTCTGATGCTTTCCCTTCTTTTTTCGGCAGATAAAGCTGGGTTGTTCGTGCTCGTGGATCGAGTTCTGCGGGCGCCGAGCGCATTTCTCGGGGACGCAGTTAGAAGGGTCTTTTACCCAAAGGCCGCTGATATCTATCACGAAGGAGGATCGTTATATAGCGCAGTAACGAAGGCGACGGCTGGGCTTGCGGCTATTGGCGCGCCGCCTTTCCTCGTAGTTGTCGTGTTCGGCCCGAAATTATTCGGAGTGGTATTTGGCGAGCAATGGGTTGAGGCCGGCATCTACGCCCGGTGGGTTGGCATTGCGATGTACTCCATGTTCATTAGTGAGCCCGCGGCTGTCCTAGTGCCGGTACTGCGATTGGAGCGATCCTTTCTCATTTTTGAGGTGGTGTCACTCGGCATTCGTGTGCTCGGTCTCCTTTTGGGCGGTGTTCTATTGCACAGTGATACAGCAGCTATTGTGCTATTTTCATTGTTAGCCGCAGCTTCCAATGTCATCTACATCGCATTTGTTATTGGCCAAACATGGCTTGGCAGGGCTCGGTTTCTAGAGCGCATATGAAGTAGCAAGTAGGTGCTTCACAGCGCCGGTTTAGTTTTGTACCCTGGACACCGGCGACGTCCCACCACTTACGTGTGCCACTCAAGTCGTACGGCTTGGGCGTCGCACGACTCTTCCAGGCAGGCAGCGACGACCGCTGGCTCGAACCAGCCCATTGAGCAGGCGACGCGTTTGTGGGATGCTTTGTTATTCACACGTGATTGTGCGAGTAGCGACGTAGCCAATTTACAATCCTCAGCACCTTTCGAAACTTAAATAAGCAATTCTGCCCCAATACTTAAGGCTGGTCTTTGCGATTAGATCATCGCCGCCGGCGGCAAACTTCAGTAGCCAGTTGCCATAGCTGCCACCGCATAGCGATACAATTGCGCCTACTGGCGCCGACACAAAGCCAGAATAACGGTGGTTGCCACGCCCAATCAATTCATTACCTAAACGAATGTCTCGATGGTCCAGGGGAAGTTCGTCCTTGGTCCGTGCTCTTGGCGTGAGAATCCGGACGAGTTTCGACAGTGGATTGCCGCGCATCGGTTCGACAAACAGCGCCAATCCGCCCGGTCTCAATACGCGAGAGATTTCCGCATATGCCCTCCCCAATTCCAAATGGTGGAGAATTGCCCGACCGACAATAAGATCGAATGAGCTGTCGTTGAAAGGTAAGTGATGCACATCTCCAACTCGGAACTCAACGCGCTTATCCACGATGGATGATTTCGCGCGGTCAATCGCGGTCTCTGATATATCAATCCCGCAAACGTAGGACGCCCCGTAATCGAGGTACTTCCTCGTTTCGTGTCCCTCGTAACATCCATAATCCATTACCTTGGCATCAACGCAGCATCGGCGAAGCACCCCATCTCGCTCAGCTTCCATCTTCTTTCCGTGGGGATTTTCAAACGCAAGGAGTATTTTTTGTTTAAACCCTTGTGCAATGATAATTTCGTCGGTGCTCCAGGCCTCTTTTTCCCGCCGCACACGAGATTCTATTTCAGAAAGATTACTTTTCATGGACTGTCCTTCCGAAGCTCAATGCGTCTGCATATAGGGCTGCGATGTGTCCCGATTCAGATCCGATCATTGCTGGGAATGACGAAGCACATGTTCTTGGCCTCTTTGTGAGATCGATCGGAAGCAAGCAAGTGACGACTTCTTCCGCCGATCCTGATTGCGTCCAGTATTCCCCAGGGCCCATTTGGCCAAAGAAGCTTTAGGGTCGATGCGGTCAGTAAGCGACCCGCCGCGCCTTGATCTTGCTCCTCGCATACTCAATCGACAAGAATTCGTTGCCGCAGAGGCATTCATTGCGCAGTTTGCCGTTGGACGCCTAGATCAGCCTATTCGCAGCAGCCTTTCTGGCAGGATGAAACCCGAGGGTACTCCTGCGACGATACGCTCCAGTAATCGGGCGCTCAGTGAATAACTCGGCGCATTGACGCACTATGATCGTCTTGGTCTCGCCCTACCTGGCGATCGCCTGACCAAGTGCCACCGCCACGGCGGTTCCCGACTTATTTTGAACAGTCTCCGGGGCCGGACTCCTGCGCCATAGCTGATCGAAGATCGCAGCATGCAGAAGCTTCTATCATTGAGCAGAACATTATGGGCGAACTCCATACTCCAATGCTCACGCGTGTTCGTCGGGGCCTAGGTCAGCTGGCCCATGGGCTCTTAGTCTGAAACATCTTTTGTAATTTGGCCAAGTCGCCGACACAGCCGTATCTTAAGTTCAAGTCTCTTCAGATTTAATTAAGCTCAACCCCGGCGACGTAATCGTAGATGATTGCAGTTGAGGAGGGATCGCCCCAGTCGCTCGAGAAAAGAGCGAGAGAGCCGTCACGGTTGGGCACAGCCATGGACATTCGATAGTAGGAAAGATCTGCCAGTGGCAACGGTGCCGCAAAATCCTGCGAGAACATTTCGACATTACCGCTCCCGTCTAATTTGAGGGCAAAAATCTCATGGATCATATATGCGTTAAATGCCGAAGTGGGTGCAAAGTTGCTAACGTAACAGTAGCCGGGACGATTAATGTTTCGACAGGAGATATGATAATAGGAGGTCATGTAGAGCCCAGCGGGCTCGGAAATGCCAGGGAGCTGTTGTTGGACAGTGTTATCAGCAAGGCGAGTCGACATTAAAACAATCCCTTCACCGTCCACATATTGACCGTAGACTATGACCTCGTTGCCCGTGGAATCATATCCAAGATCCGCGTGGCCTCCTGCGTATGCATTCAATCTTCGAAGATAATTCATTTGCCTGTCGTAGACGTCGTAATAGCTCACCCGCGTTGTGTTGTCTCTCATGTTGACAACGACATACTGGCCGCTTTGTGACATCGACACCCAATCCAAATTTGCGATTGAGAGTCCAGGAAAGTCTTTTCTGCTCACTTCCACGTTGTTAACCGTGTCAAAAATGATGACGGTGAATCCAGTGGCGTATACTCCGATGAGAGGTGCGTAACGGTCGTCATTTGAGAGATTGCCCTCTGACATTCCCAAATATAGATTCGTAAATCCTGAGAAGGTTTGAAGAATTTCCATTGCGCCAGTCGAGGGGGTGTATTTGACAAACGCATTGGCAGAGTAAAGTGTGCCATACATGACATCCGGGTCGCTGTTGGACCATTGTAAATCTGGCACGGTGGTGACCTTCCGCAAATAGGCGAAGGTTTTGCCGTCAAGAAAATACACGTTGTTGGGGTCAATGCTGAGAATGAGTCTGGTGCTATCGCTGTTCCAGGGTTGCTGCTTCGAATAAAAATGTCTGTAGTAGCGTTGCCCAATTCCGAACGTGGTCGCATCAGATATTCTCATGATGGAAGTATCCAAACCAGGAAGAGCCGTCGGCTGAAGGTAGGCAGGGCGGGAAAGTGGGATCGGCGGCGGCTGACTACTGATGAATTGGGAAACAGGATAAATTGACGAGGCAGGAGCTGGGGTTGCTATTGGTCTAACCGAAGAGGAACTATTGGAGTTAGCACCAGCGTTGAGGGGAGCCGAACACTGCGCTGTGCTGCCGCCATTGCTACCAGCGCACGTCCACGACCACGGACCTGTACCCCCGAGAGCAGATGCCGCACCACTGCTGCAAAGGCCCGTTGACGGCGCCGAGCTGAGCGTTGCCCCGTTGGAAGGGCCGCACGCGCCTTGGGCGTTGGACAATGCACCGACAGTGCTTGAGACACTTCCGGGCGTGGTACTCGCACCGCTCATTATGCTGCCCGAGTTTGATTGATCGATTGCGCCGGAAGAGCTGCCGGAGCTGCTGGAAGCGCTCGCGTTGCGGGTATCCGTGACTGTGGAGGGGGGGCTCACTGCCGCCGCGACTGTATTGGCCGCTGCGGCGTCAGTTGACCCTCCGCAGTCTGACAGGGCCAGCGTGAAGCCAATCATCGCCAAGCCTTGGCTTAGGATTCCCCATTTCTTATCGGTATGCAATATCAGACCATCTTGCTATTAAGGTTGCTGGGCCTGGAAAGCGTTCCGGCGAGCTGCATAGCTAGACGGGACAATAGAGACGGGTGTTGACGGCGGACAGTCGACGTGTCGCATCGTCGTCTAGCCGGCAACCCCGTGCGAGGCTAGTTAATGCGTAAAGGAAAGCGCCAGCAATGTGTCGGCAACTGTACATACGTCGTCAGATGGCGACGGCTAGATGCACACGTCAAATTGCAGCGTGCGTCGGCGCACTTTGCAAGGTGCCTTGAGGGGAAGTTGAAACCAGCGCGAGCAGATCCTGAATAATGGTGTAGGATCTAACGGGCTCGTCAGATGCAAAGCGCGAAAGTTCGCTAATTGACCGGAATTAGTCGGTGTAATGCTGACAATGCGCTTCACGACCCAACGCATGTGACAAAACGTGCCACCCGTCGAGCTGAATTCGCCGAGTCGCCAGCCGATATCAGTCTGGTCCAGAATGCTGGCTACTAATGTCAGATTCAGATCGCCGTCCTCCAGTCAGCGGATTTCCAGCAAAGAGCTGTGCACGTTCCTGACGCTGTATATATGTCGCTGAAGTGCCGGCTGTGCTTTGGTTCATGCGTCTCTGCCCGACTTGTTCGCGCAGCGAGCGGCTCTCGTTGCCGTGCAGCTCAGTATCGCGGCATCGTTATGTGATGTTACCCGGCGACGATTGTGAGTATGGAACTGACAGACCAAGGTTTCTGGCGTTCCATTTGGCATGCTAGTTGCCGCCGCGATGGCTCAGTACCTTCGGCGCGAGCTATAATTGTCGGCAGCGCATTGCTTGAATCGCGGCTAGGTGACATTCAGATGTCTTTGATTCTGGGGCCCCTTCGGATATACGGGCGTCCGATATGGGGCTGGCCGTCCTTGGTGCTACTCCTATGGCTGGCGGGTGCCGCCGCGGCGGCACAGCCTACGGACAGCGATTACAAGCTCGGCCCGGGCGACCGGATTAGCATTAGGGTTTTTGGGGAAGAAGATCTCAGTATGGATGTTCGGATCGACGATACCGGGCGGCTGAACTATCCGTTTCTCGGTGAACTGGTGGTGCAAGGCCTCACCGTCGCCGAACTGGAGCAGCTAATTACTCGCGGGCTCAAAGGTTCCTATCTGCGCAACCCGACAGTCACGGTATTGATCACCGAGTATCGTCCCTTTTTCGTGAACGGCGAGGTGCAAAGGCCAGGGGGCTTTCCCTACCAGCCGAAATTGACGGTCGAGCAGGCCATTGCACTTGGCGGCGGGTTCACGCAACGGGGATCGCACAGCAGGATCGACGTGATTCGCGCCAGCGATCCGCAACACAAGGCAGTCCGGGTTGAGCTCACCGATCCGGTCTTTCCCGGTGACATAATCACCGTGAAACAGAGTATTTTCTAGTCGCGTGTTGTGATGAAGCGTGCCAAGCCGACGATTCCGGAGGATCCCGACCGGGAAACCGGCGACACGAGCGACGTGCGCGATTACTGGAAAATCATCAATCACCGCAAGTGGTCGATCATCGGTCTCGCCGTGGCGGTGGGCCTGTTGACGACACTGGTCGTGTTCGCCATGACACCGATCTACCGTGCTTCCACCACGCTGCTGATCGAATCGCAGACGCCAAACGTCGTCTCCATACAGGAAGTCTACGGCCTCGACCCGCGCAACGCGGATTATCTTGCGACCCAGGTTGCGATCATGGCGGGGCAACCGATAGCTGCGGCTGTCGTGGATGACCTTGGGTTGGTCGAACGACCTGAATTCAGGCCGGAGGACCAGCGGAAACTCCTGGATCTCGACTGGCGGTCGTGGTTGCCCTTCGGAATGCAGAAAACACCCAGCTCGTCGGCGCAAAACGCCCGCGAGCGAGCGATCGAGGTTTATCTGCGTAAGTTGCGGATCGAGCCCGTGCGCGACACCCAGCTAGTGCTCGTTCAGTTCGATTCGGCCGATCCGAATCTCGCCGCGAGAGTCTCGGATGCGCACGCCAAGGCCTATATAAACAGCACGCTCGATGCGCACGCCAATGCGACCAAATCCGCCGCCGAATGGTTGGCGACACGGGTCGACGGCCTGCGCAAGGACTTGCAGGCCTCGGAAGCCGCCTTGCAGACGTATCGGGAACAGGAGCAAATCGTCGATGTAAGTGGGATCAAGGCATTGCCCGCCGCGGAGATCAGCGACCTTTCTTCGCGGCTGCTGCAAGCGAGACAAGAACTTGCCTCAGCGCAGATTGCCTACCTGCAGGTAACGCCGGCGGCTGGAGAAGGGGCGAACCTGCTGGGCGTTCCTGCTCTGCTCGCGGACGAAGGCGTGCGCCGTGCCCGTGAGGACCAGGCCAATGCACAACAGGCGGTCGCCGAGCTGGAGAAACGCTACGGGCCCGCAAGCCCTAAAATGATCGCCGCCCAAAGCCAACTCGCCGAGGCCACCAAGAATCTTAACAACCAGACCCAGAGCGTCATTGAAAGCATCAAGAAGCGCTACGAAGCCGCGAAGTCCGAGGAAACTGCGATCGAGACGGCGCTCAATCGTGCCGATCAACAGTACCAGAAAGTGGGCCGCAAAGAGTCGAAGCTCGAGACTCTGCAGCGAGCCGTGGACACCAATCGCCAGCTCTACGATCTTTTCTTCAAGCGGCTCAGCGAGACTTCGGCAACTGGCGATCTCGCGACCGCGCGGGCGACTATCGTCGCGCCCGCCGTGGTACCGCGCCTGCCCGTGAAGCCGGCCAAAGTCCTGATCGTGTCAGTTACCACGCTGATGACGCTGCTGTTCGGTGTCGGCGTGGCCGTCCTCCTTGCGTCCCTCGACAACACGGTCAAGAGCTCGAGGGATGTGGACGAAAAGCTCAAGCGCCCCCTTCTCGGCCTAGTGCCGCTGCTTAAGGGCCACGCCCTGCGTGCTGCCAGTACGATCGGAAAGAGCGACGAGGCGAGAGATATAGATCCGCGTTTCGCCGAGGCTATGCGCACGATCCGGACTGCCGTCTCGCTTGATAGTCTCGATAAGCCGCACAAGGTCATCCTGGTCACCTCCGCGGTCGGAGGTGAAGGCAAGTCCATCGTGGCACTCAACCTCGCGGTCGCATTTGCCCATGGAGAAAGTACCTTGTTGATCGATGCTGATATGCGGCGACCCGCGATCGGCAAGATGCTCGGAGTGCCGCGGGACGTGCCGGGCTTGTCCGAGCTGCTGGTTGATAATGCCCGGCTCGCCGAATGCGTAATTGGCACGGGTGTCAAGCATCTGGACGTGATTTTAACGGGATTCATCCCCGCCGATCCATTGCAACTGCTCGCGTCATCACGCATGGCCAGTGCGCTCAAGGTGCTGGCCCACAGTTATTCTCGCATCGTGATCGATGGGCCGCCCATAGTGCCGGTTAGCGATGCGGCTCTGCTTTCAAAGCAGGCCGCCACTGTTCTCTATGTCGTAAAATCGGACGCAACTAGGGTTGATCAAATCAATTACGGCCTCGGGCTCCTCGAACGGGTCAATGCGCCGATACTGGGCATCGTGCTAACCCAGTTTGACGTTCGAAAGGCGGATAAATACGGTGATTATGGATATAGCGCCTCTTACGAAGCCTACGCTTCGAAGTCATAGGCGGCCGGGCTCTATATGGGGCGCTCCCGGGCATGATCGACCTGCACTGTCATTTTCTGCCAGGCATCGACGACGGTGCGCAGAATCTGGCCGATGGGCTCGCGCTGGCGCGGGCGGCGGCGGCGGATGGCATTACCTATTCCGTGATGACGCCCCACATTCTCCCGGGCCGATACGAAAACACGCGTGGCAGCATTGAGCGGGTCTTCAAGGACTTCCGGTTGGCGCTGCGCAAGGCTCGAGTGCCGTTGCATATAGGCATGGCGGCCGAAGTACGGCTGTCGCCCGACATCGTCGCACTGTTGAGCCAAAATGAGGTGCCGTTCCTGGGCGGCTTGAACGGCTACAAGATCATCCTGCTGGAGTTTCCGCATGCCCAAATTACTCCCGGTGCCGATAAGCTCATCGAGTGGCTGCTGAAGCGCAATATCAGGCCGCTGATTGCCCACCCGGAGCGTAACCAGGACGTGATCAGGGATCTGTCGAAAATCAAGCCGTTCGTCGAGATGGGTTGTTTCCTGCAGATTACGGCGGGTGCCCTGCTGGGGCATTTTGGCCAGGCACCACAACGGCGTGCGCTCCAGTTACTCGAGGTCGATGTCTTCAAAGTGGTCGCGTCCGACGCCCATAATCTTACGGGCCGGCCGCCAGTGCTCAGGGAAGGGGTCGCGGCCGCGGCCAGGGTGATCGGCGAGCAGTTAGCGCACGATCTCGTCTACCGGAATCCGCGGATGATCCTTCGCGGTGCGGTGACCGCCGTTGCCTGATGGGACCCCGTCGGCGCTGCTTCGGGCATTTATTGCCGCACTGTTGCTGCTACTTGGCTATGCCCTAAGCGTCGCCGCGCGCACGGGGCTGGCCGATGTTTATGCCGCGCCCGCCAAGTCTTATCTGCACACCAAGCGCGATGCGGACGAGGTGCTGAGCCCGGACGAATGGCGGGCTCTTGAAGCCAGCCTGACCCGGGCGTTGGCACTGGCGCCCGGTGATCCGGAAAACTTGAGCGAGATGGGACGCCTGTACCGCATATTGCTCGAGGCAGACGATCTCGAAGTCGGGCAGATATTGCGTGACGGCGACGTAGCCGCGGGCTACTACCAAGCGGCCCTTACGCGGCGCCCGACCTGGCCTTGGGATTGGGGCAATCTGGCCCTGGTGAAATATCAGCAATACCAGGATACCAGCGGCGTCTACCAGGACGCACTGATACACGCGGTCGAATTTGGCCCGCGGGAGTCTTCAATGCAGGACCGGGTCGCGGAAATGGGCAGCCACAGCTGGGCGGTCCTGAATTCGACCGCCGCCTTGGCTGTGCTGACCGCCGCCGATCGCGCGCTCGAACGCGATCCCCATTCGCTTTCCGAGATGTCGAAGGCGAAGGAGCGATGGCGGCCTCTATGTACCCACACGGGCGACTTCCAATATTTGAAGCGTCGATGCCAGACACTCGACTTGACATAATGAGTTGGAATCGCGGTCTTGCGCGCGTTGACAGGTCAGGATGCTGCGGCCATAGTCAGGTCATGGAGGAGTCCGTGGGAGATCGTCATGAACGCTAGACTGATCCTTTTGGGAATGGTCGCGGGGTTGGTCTTGCCCCTTGCCGCCGCGAATGCCGGGGCAAATTTCGGTCCGGACCTGAAGCAGGTTGGCGCGAATGCCAATCTCGTCGGTAACGCTGCGCCTGGCGCGGAAAACTTCGGACGTGATGAGTACGACAAGACGGGCGACAAGGGCGGCTACGACAACACGGGCGACTACGATCACCAAGGCGATGATCACCAAGGCGATGATCACCAGGGCGATTACGATCACCACGGCGATGACCATCGGGGCGACTACGATCACCACGACGACCACCAGCGCGACAAGAGCCCCTGCAAACCGAAGTAGGCCTCACAGGTAAAGATTAAGTAGATCAGCTGACATTATTGCCACAGTTTAGGAAAAGACGGCGTACGTTCCAGGGCGTACGCCGTTTTTCTTTTGGGAATCGCGACTGATGGCGTTACCGGTTGCCGCCGATCGCTTCCTCTTTTATGCCTTCCTTGTGCTTTTGTTGTGGATGCCGTTGCCGTTCGGCAGCAACGTTACCTGGGCTTCTTCGCTCATGGAAGCTTGGGTGTTCCTAATCGCGGCCTTATGGCTCGTCCAGTACTACCGGGGCAAGGTTTCGCTAACCAAGCCCTTCGTGTGTGCTTGGCCCGTGACCGCGTGCCTGCTTGCCACTCTGCTTTGGATAATTGTGCAGTCGCTGCCCTTGCCGGCCGGCCTCCTCGGATTGCTCTCGCCGAGGGCCCTTGAAATCCACAGTACGACGCACAGCTACCCGAGTCTATCGCTCGACGTCTACGCTACCCGCCAGGCGGCGTTGCAAACACTGGCCTATCTGCTTTGCTTCTGCCTGACGTTGCTGCTTGTCAACAATGAGCCGCGCATCAAGAAGTTAGCGCAGGCGATCATCCTGGGCGGCCTGTTCCAGGCCGCCTACGGGTCGCTCATGACGCTTTCCGGGCTCGAATACGGATTTTTCATCCATAAGGAGGTTGCAGGGATTGCAACGGGCACGTTCATCAACCGTAATCATCTGGCGGGGTACCTGGAAATGTGTCTCGCGACCGGCATTGGCGTGATCCTTTCCGAGTTAGCGAGTACCGGAGCGGGCGGCTGGCGGGACAGTACGCGCCGCCTTCTGCGAACCCTCCTCGGAAACAAGGCGCGTGTGAGGCTCGCGCTCGTGGTCATGGTCACGGGCCTCGTGCTCACGCGCTCGCGAGCGGGAAACGTGGCCTTCACTGCAAGCCTGGCCGGCGTGGGCGGTTTCTACTTTCTGGCTGTGCGCAAGCTTTCAGGCCGCACGATCGCTTTCTTTGCCAGTCTGCTGGTCATCGATCTTCTCATCGTCGGCAATTTCTTCGGTATTCAGAAAGTGGCGGAGCGCATCCAGCAAACTTCCCTCGATAGCGAGGACCGTGTGAATACGAATCGGGACGCGCTAGCGATGCTACGGGACTTTCCGCTGACAGGCACCGGAGCAGGAAGCTTCTCAGCCGTCTACCCCATGTTCACCAGCGCCGTCGTCGTCACGAGCTTTACGCGGCATGCAGAGGACGATTATTTGCAGTTTGCCTGTGAATTCGGGTTGGTGTTCGCGGCCGTGCTGGGCGCCGCCGTCCTGGCATCACTCTGGACGGCAATCCGCGCCCAACTCAAGCGCCACGACCCGCTCCTGCAGGGGATGGGCTTTGCGGCCACGATGGCCATCGTGGCGCTTCTGATTCATTCGGCGGTCGACTTCAATCTGCAGATGCCATCCAACGCGGCGATGTTCGTCGTCATCCTAGCCCTCGGATGGGTCTGTCGGTACTGGGAACCACGGTCGTTTGCCCGGCGAGGCGGGGACGGGTCGCGCTAAGAACTAGGCGATCGGTCATGGCGCCAGTGCTGCTATCAGTCCGGTCCAATGTCTTGTTACAGTGCTTAGCATCAGTAATGCGGCGGCTTCTCGAATCCCGCGGCGTCCGCGCCGCCCTCGTCGATGGATTCGAGCTGGCACTTTAGCTCGCGATGGCGCAGGGCGAGCACCTCGATGTCGCGCTGCTGTCGCATGACGGTCTGGCCGAGCTCCTGCAGCAGCCGCTCGAGATGCGCGAGCTTGATCTCGATGGTCTCGAGTCGCGCCGCCTCGGTCTCGAAGTGGCCGCTCGTCATAGTGTTCGAATGGTCTGCACAGCTTCGAGGAAATCGCCGGCGGTGTGGTCGGGCCGTATATGGTCGCCCTTGGTGCTCTCGGGCACGGACGACGCGCCGGCTTGGCCGTGGGGGGCCAACAGTATGGTCGTTGCCCCGACACGCCGCCCGAATTCGATGTCGGTGGACTTATCGCCGATCACGATGGCCGAGGCGGGCTCGAATCCGAGCTCCGCGGCCGCCTGCAGCAGCAGCCCCGGCGCGGGTTTGCGGCACGCGCAGCCGGCCTGGGGGGTATGCGGACAGTAGTATATTCCGGACAGGTGGGCTCCGGCCGCGTGCACCATCTCGGTGAGTCTGTGATGTATCTCGTGCAATCGCTCTACCGAATAGAGTCCCCGGCCGATGCCGGACTGATTGGTGGCAACGATGAGCCGGTAACCCATCGCGTGCAAGCGGCGCAGGCCCTCGGCGGCGCCGGGCATGAATTCGAGACCGGCCGGGTCGCGCAGGTATTCGCGGTCGATCACGAGAGTGCCGTCTCGATCGAGCACGATGACGCGGTCGTGACCTGCCGGCATTCTTCGGTCCACTGGCGACTTAGGAAATGGCCTATTCCGGGTTGGTTGTTGCACTCAGTTGCTGTTTGAACTCTGCCGGCGTCAGCTGTCCGAGACTCGAGTGAGGTCGAACCTCATTGAACTGACGCCGGAACTGTTCGATGACGATCTTCGCATCGATTCGATTTCTGAACCACTCCATCGATAGGCACTCGTCGCGGAACTTGCCGTTGAAAGATTCATTGTTACCGTTC